>JAKQHY010000028.1 GCA_029555965.1 Chloroflexota bacterium
CCGGCCAGCAGGCTGTGTGGAACGAGCTGGCCGCGCTGCTGGCCTCCGATGGGCCGCGCCCGCCGGTGTTGCTGCTCGGCGTCACCGGCTCCGGCAAAACCGAGTTGTACATGCGCGCCACGGCGGACGTGTTGGCGCAGGGCCAACAGGCGCTCATTCTCGTCCCCGAAATCAGCCTGACGCCGCAGACCGTGCGCCGCTTTCTGGTGCGCTTCCCCGGCAAAGTGGGCCTGTGGCACAGCGGTATGAGCGAAGGCGCGCGCTACGACACCTGGCGGCGCGCCCGCAACGGCGACATCGCCATTGTGGTGGGCGCGCGGTCGGCGCTGTTCACGCCGTTCCCGCGCCTGGGGCTGATCGTGCTGGACGAGGAAGAGGACACGAGCTACAAGCAGGGCAGCGTCCCCTACTACCACACGCGGGAGACGGCGGAGCAATTGGCGCGGCTGACCGGCGCGCTGCTCGTCCTGGGGAGCGCGACGCCGTCGCTGGATGCCTACGCGCGCGCGCTGGAAGGCCGTTACCGGCTGCTCAAGCTGCCGGATCGCGTGTTGAGCCACCAACAACGGCTGGCGGACTGGCAGCAGACGCTCCATCTGCCGGCCCATCGCTACCAGCCGGTGGCCGAAGCCGCTCTGGTCTCCGAGGCCTACACCATCGCCCTGCCGCCCGTGCAAATCGTGGACATGCGCGCCGAACTCAAGGCCGGCAACCGTACTGTCTTCAGCGTGGCGCTGCAAGAGGCGGTGGACGATGCCCTCGCGCGCCACGAGCAAATCATCCTCTTCCTGAACCGGCGCGGCACGGCCACCTACGTCTTCTGCCGCGACTGCGGCTGGGTAGCGACGTGTCCCCGCTGCGACATCCCGCTGACGTACCACGAGGGTCTCAGCCAACTGCTCTGTCATCGGTGCAGCCACAAAGAGCGGATGCCGCGTCTCTGCCCGGCGTGCGACTCACCGCGCGTGCGCGCGTTTGGATTGGGGACGGAGGGACTGGAAGATCGCGTCACCGAGCGCTGGCCCGACGCCCGGTTGGTGCGCTGGGATCGGGACACGGCGCGCTCCCATGCGGCGCACGCCGCGTTGATGGGGCGCTTCGTCCGGGGGGAAGCCGACATCCTGCTGGGGACGCAGATGGTGGCGCGCGGGCTGGACATCCCGCAGGTGACGGTGGTGGGCATCATCTCCGCCGACACGTCCCTCAATCTGCCCGACTTCCGCGCCGCCGAGCGCGCCTTCCAACTGCTGGCGCAGGTCGCCGGGCGCTCCGGGCGGGGGATGCTGGGGGGCAAGGTCATCTTGCAGACGTACCATCCCACCCATTACGCGGTGCGGCGGGCAGCCTCGCACGATTACGTCGGCTTTGCGGAACGCGAGCTGGCCTTCCGGCAGCAGGCCGGCTATCCACCGGCGACGCGCCTGGCGCGGATGGTGTTCTCACACACGCATATCGCCCGCGCCCAGGAAGCCGCCGAAGCATTGGCCGCCACACTAAGAGCCGCATTGAACGAGGCGGAATTGCCGCTTACCGATCTCATCGGCCCGGCGCCGGCCTTCTTCGCCCGTGTGCGGGGCCGCTATCGGTGGCAGATTTTGCTGCGCAGTGTGGATCCGGCGGGCTTCCTGCGCGGGATCGAAATCCCGCCGGGGTGGCTGGTGGATATTGATCCGGTGGATGTCTTGTGAAGAATGATATTTTTGGGCGCGCGTAGCGCGCCCAAAAATATCCACAGAAAGGATTAGAGGCGGGCCAATTCCGCGCCTTTCGCCAGCGCCGCCTTGTTCGGCTCCAGCCATTTGCGCTGGCGTTCGGAGAGATGCACGCCGAGTTCTTGCCCCACCGTCTCCAGTGAGACGATGTCGGTGGCGGCGATGAGCGCGCCGAGCATGACGAGGTTCGCCATGCGGGGATTGCCGAGTTCCCCGGCGATGTCGCTGGCGGGGACGTAGATCACGCGCAGGTCGGCGCGCGTACTTTTGACTTCCACCAGCGAGGTGTTTACCACCAGGACGCCGCCGGGCTTGACCAGCGGCTCGTATTTCTCCATCGAGGGCAGGTTCAGCACCACCGCCGAGGTAGGGTTTTTGATGATCGGCGCGCCGATCTCGTCGTCAGAGACAATGACCGTGCAGTTGGCCGTGCCGCCGCGCATCTCCGGCCCGTAGGAGGGAATCCAGCTCACCTGCCGCCCCTCGGCCATCCCCGCATAAGCCAGCAATTGTCCCGCAAATAGCGCGCCCTGCCCCCCAAAACCGGAAAAGATGATTTCTTCGTGTTTCATTCTTTACCCCTGTTGTTCATCGGAGAATAAGTAATGGGTAATGAGAAATGAGTAATGAGTGACTTCTTACTCATTTCTCGTTACTCATTTCCTTTTTTCCTCATTACCGCACTTCCAGTGCTTTTACCTCATCCGTCATCTTGTAATCGCCCAACGGGTAAGCCGGCGCCAGCGTCTCTTTCACCCACTCCATCGCCTTCCACGGATCCATGTTCCAGTTGGTGGGGCAGGTGGAAAGGACTTCGACGCAGGCGAAGCCCAATCCGTGCATCTGGGTGAGGAACGCGCGTTTGATGGCGCGCTTGGCCTTGAGGATGCTCGGCACGTCCGCCGCCATCTGGCGGGTGATGTAGGCCGAACCGGCAATCTGGGCCAGCAGTTCCGTCATCTTCACGGGGTAGCCGGCCAATATCGGATCGCGGCCGGTGGGGGTGGACGTGGTGATCATGCCCGGCAGCGTCGTCGGGGCCATCTGCCCACCCGTCATCCCGTAGATGGCGTTGTTGATGAACACGGTCGTGATCAGCTCGCCGCGCGTAGCCGCGTGGATGATTTCCGCCGTGCCGATGGCTGCCAGGTCGCCGTCGCCCTGGTAGGTGAACACCACCTTGTCGGGGTTGACGCGCTTGAGGCCGGTCGCCATCGCCGGGGCGCGCCCGTGCGCTGCCTCGACGAAGTCCACGTTGAAGTAGTTGTACGCCAGCACCGCGCAGCCCACCGGCGCGACGCCAATCGTCGTCCCCCGGATGCCCAACTCGTCAATCACCTCGGCGACGAGCCGATGCACTACCCCGTGCGTGCAGCCGGGGCAATAGTGCGTGCTCACCTCCGTCAGCGCTTCGGGAAAACCGTAAACCAGTTCCATGTCTTCGGGTATATTTGTTTGTGTGTTCATAGAAGCCCCTTTACCTTCGGGAAAAGAGTAATGGGTAATGAGTAATGGGTAATGAGTAATGAGTGATGGGTAATGAGTAACTTCTTACACTTTACTCATTTCTCTTTACTCATTTCTCATTTCTCCTGACTTGTCTCCTCATCCAACTTCCGCAGCGCCGCCGCGACTTCATCCACCAGGGGAACGATGCCGCCGAGGCGTCCGTAGAATTGGACGGGCGTTTTGCCGCGCACGGCGCGCTCCACGTCTTCGAGCATCTGCCCCGCGCTCATTTCGACGACGAGCATCCCGCGCACCTGCCCGGCCAATTCCAGCAGACGTTTTTCCGGGAACGGCCACAGAGTTTGCGGGCGCAACAGCCCCACTTTGAGGCCCTGCGCGCGCGCCTCGCGCATCACCGAGAGGCAGATGCGCCCCACCGTCCCGTAGGCCACCAACAGCAGGTCGGCGTCGGCGGTCTCGTATTCCTTGCAGCGAACTTCGTTTTCGCGGATGACGGCCAGTTTGGCTTGCAAACGCCAGTTGACTTCTTCCAGGCGGTCGGGATTCAGATAGAGCGACGTGATCAGGTTCATGTCGCGATCCTGCGCGCCGGTGACGGCCCAGGCGGGACGTTCCTTGCGCACCGGCTGCATCGGCGGCAATTCGGCGGACTCCATCATCTGGCCGATGGCGCCATCGCCGGCGATGAGGACGAGCGTGCGGTACTTTTCCGCCAGATCGAAGGCCAGGCCCATCATATCAATGATTTCCTGCACGCTCGCGGGAGCCAGCACGATGGGACGGAAGTCGCCGTGGCCGGCCGTCTTGGTCATAAGAAAATAGTCGCCCTGCGACGGCTGGATGTTGCCCAGGCCCGGCCCGCCGCGCATCATGTTGACGACGACGACGGGAATCTCCGATCCGGCGATGTACGACAACCCTTCCTCCATCAGCGAGAAGCCGGGGCCGGACGTGGACGTCATCACCCGCACGCCGGAACACGCTGCGCCGTAGACCATGTTGATCGCGCCGAGTTCGCTTTCGGCCTGGAGAAAGACGCGCCCCTCTTCGAGCATCCGCCCGGAGAGATGTTCCAGCGCCTCGCTCTGCGGCGTGATGGGGTAGCCGAAGTATGCCTCCAATCCATAACGCAGCGCCGCCTCCGCAAACGCGACGTTGCCTTTGAGTAGTTCTTTAACCATACCTTGCTCCTTGCGAATAAGTGCGTATTCCGTATTGCGTAGTGCGTAAACGGAATACGGAATACGGAATACGGTTACACTGTCGCCATTTCCACCACGGTCGGCTTGACCGTCGTTTTCACCTGCCGGTACACCGTGAACACCACGTCCGGGCAGATGCGGGCGCACGAGGCGCAGCCGATGCACTGTTCCGGGTCGGTTACACTCACGGGATGATACCCCTTCGCATTAAACGTATCCTTCGACAACACTAAGATGTTTTGCGGACAGACGTGGGTGCATAGCCCGCAGCCTTTGCAGCGATCTACCGCAAGAACTACCGTGCCTTTTGCCATAGAAACCTCCTTCAATAGTCTGATAGTCGTCATTCCAGGGGCATAAAGCGTAAAACGTGAAACGTAATGATCTTACTGTGAAGTCTTCACGTTTTACGTTTTGCCCATAAAGTTTGTTATAAGCCCAACAACGGCATCACCAGGGTCAGCAAGACGCCGCCGGCGATCACCGAACCGAGCTGTCCGGCGGTGTTCGCGCCCATCGCGTGCATCAACACGAAGTTGGAGAAGTCTTCTTCTTGCGCCACTTTCTGCACCAGGCGGCCCGCCATCGGGAACGCGCTGATGCCGGCCGCGCCGATGAGGGGGTTGATGCGCTTGCCGGAAAGGACGTACAGCAGCTTGCCGAACAGTAACCCGGCGGCGGTATCCAGCCCAAAGGCCAGCAGGCCCAGCAACAGGATGTAGAGCGTGTCAAGTTGCAGGAAACTCGCGCCGGTCATTGTGCTGCCCACCACCAGCCCCAAAAAGAGCGTGGCGACGTTGATGATCTCGTTTTCCGACGCGCGCACCAAGCGTGGGACGACGCCCGACTCCTTGAGCAGATTGCCAAGCATCAACGACGCGATCAACGGCGCGGCCTGCGGCACGAGAATCCCCACCGCAATCGTGACGATAATGGGAAACAAGACTAATGCCAGCTTCGAGACGGGGCGCGGCGCGTAGTCCATCTTCGTCATTCGCTCCTCGCGGGTGGTGAGCAGACGCATAATGGGCGGCTGGATGATGGGGACGAGGCTCATGTACGAATAGGCGACGACCGAAATGATGCCGAGCATGTGCGGCGCAAGTTTGTTGCACACGTAGATGCTCGTCGGGCCGTCAATCGCGCCGATGATACCGATGCTGGCGGCCTCGTTCATCGGGAAGCCGAGCAGGATGGCGAGGATGAGCGTCCCGAAGATGCCGAACTGTCCCGCCGCGCCCATCAAGGCGAACAGCGGTTGCGCCAGCAGCGGGCGGAAGTCCATCATCACCCCCACACCGATAAAAATCAGCAGCGGGAACAGCTCATTGTCTATCCCCGCTTGCTTGATGACGGCCAGCATCCCGTGTTCGGCGGGATCGATCATCGCCGAAAGCGGCAGGTTGCCGATGATGCAGCCAATGCCGATGGGCAGCAGCAGCACCGGCTCGTATTCTTTGACGATGGCGAGGTAAATCAACAGCCCGCCTACCGCCATCATCACCAGGCTCCGCCAATCCAGAGCCAACAGCCCTGCCGCGAGAGTGCTTAGATCAATATCGTTCACGTTTGCTCCTTTGAGGAGTTAGGAGTTAGGAGTTAGGAGTTAGGAGTTAGGAATGACTCGCAACTCCTCATTCCTAACTCGCAACTCCTAACTCCTCACTCGCCACTCCTCACTCGCCACTCGCCACTTCTTTGACTCTACACCGCACCCAATACATCGGGCGGACGATTTCAAAGCCGAGTTTCTGGTAGAGCGCAATGCACTCCGGCTTGTTTTGGTAGACTTGCAGGAAGACGGCGACGCCTTCCGCCGCCAGAGCGCGAACGAGGGCGGCGACGACAGCGGAAGCGTAGCCCCTGCGACGGTGATCCTTGTGCGTGACGACGTTGCCGATTTCGGCGGCGCCGGGCACGCGCAGGCGCGTCGTCGCCATCGAAACCAGCTTGCGTCCTTTGCGCACGCCGAACGCCGGCCCGGCCACAAATGGGTCGTGTTCCAACAGTTTCAATCCGCCGGATTCGGCCAGGGCGCGCATCGCCGGTAAATCGTGCTCATCCAGCGCTGTCACCTCTGCATCGAGGGAGACCGCTTCCGACGCGGGCAGGCTGCCATTAAACACCATCTGCCATTCCGGAGTAGTTTCCTGCACCTCAAACGCCGCCTCGACAATAGCGCGCTGCGCCTCGTTGACCATCAAATACACGTCGCTGCCGGGATCGGTGAGGAAGGTGGCGTAGTTCGCCAGCAGATCCGCCGATTCGCCCACGAAGGCCAGCACCGGCAGCGGCAGGCGATGGCAACTGGCGACGGACATCCCCGGCGAGTGCGTGATGTCGCACTCATTCGCCAGCATCGTCACGTCGGCGACGAAGGTGTAGTGCGCCAGCGTCCACGCCAGGTCTCGCGTCTGCGCCTCAATCTGATGCGCCAGCAAAGACGGGCGGACGCCTGGCTCCACGTCAGCGAGCATCTCAGCCCCCAAGCGTCACCAGGGGCGCGCCGTGCATCACCTGCTCTCCGATACGCACGTGGATTTCGGACACGGTCCCCGGCTGTGTGGCGCGGATGGGATTGTTCATCTTCATTGCTTCCAGCACACAGAGTTCCTGACCCACCGCCACCGGGTCGCCCACGGCCACGGCGATGCTGACGACCGTGCCGGGCAGCGGGGCTTTCACCACGAAAGACGTCCCGGCGACGGTGGGGGCGCTTACCGGGGCAGGCGCAGTGACAGGCGCAGGGGCCGGCGGCGCAATCGGGGCCGGTACAACCGCCGGCGCGGGCGCAACCACCGGGACGGGCGCGGCGACCGACGCGGGCGCGGAAACCGACGCGGGCGCGGCGACCGACGCGGGCGCGGCGACCGACGCCCCTACGTTGTCAACGTGGACTTCGACGACTTCTCCATCCACAATGGCCCGCACGGGCCGCTCGTGGACGTTGGGGACTTCAACGGTGTAGGTTTTATCTGCAATCGTAACGCGATAGGTAGGCATACGACTCCTTTGATTTTTATTTTCTGCGCGCATCGTACACGCGCCGCCCGGCCAACTGCTGCGCGCGCACGACGAGGTTCCACGCGCCGGTAAATTCCGGCGACGCGACCGGCATGCTCTGCGTTGCCAGCGCCGTTGCGACGGCAGCCGCAGCAGCAACATACCGGGGCGATTGCGCCGTTTCAGCCAACGCGACGCTCACAGCCGCCGCAGCCGCAAGATGCCGGGAACTGAGGACTGAGGACTGAGGACTGAGGGCTGAGGATTGAGGGCTGAGGACTGAGGACTGAGGGCTGAGGACTGAGGGCTGAGGACTGAGGACTGAGGACTGAGGTCTTTTAGCCGCCGGCTTATCCTTGACGAGCGCCGTCAGCGCGTACATCCCCGCCACCAGCAGCCCGATGGCCGCAAACGTCATCCCCATTCCGACAAGGGTTAAAATAAGGGCTTGTGTTAGTTCCATAGTTTTAGTCCGTAGTCCGTAGTCCGTAGTCCATCATTCGTAATTCGTAATTCGCTGATCCGCTGATCCGCTGATCCGTCAATTCGCTCACTCGCAACTCCTCACTCCTCACTCGCAACTCGCTACGCCGGCATCACGCCATGCTTCTTCGGCGGGACGTGGCGCACTTGCTCGCGGAGCGTCCGCAGGGCGTTGATGAGGATGGGGCGGGTCTGCGCAGGTTCGATGACGTTGTCCAGAATGCCGCGTTCCGCCGAGTAGTACGGGTTGGCATAGCGGGTACGGTATTCGTCAATCAACTGCGCGCGGGCGGCGTCCGGGTCGGCGGCGGCTTCCAACTCGCGGCGATTCACCACGTTGACCGCCGCGTCCGGCCCCATCACGGCCATCTCCGCCGACGGCCAGCCGAAGTGCAGGTCGGCCCCCAGGCTTTTGCTGCCCATGACGATGTACGCGCCGCCGTAGCCCTTGCGGGTGACGACGGAAATCTGCGGCACGGTCGCCTCGACGTAGGCGTAGATGATCTTCGCGCCGTGGCGGATGATGCCGCCGTGCTCCTGCCCCACGCCCGGCAGGAAGCCCGGCGAATCGGCAAAGGTGATGAGGGGCAGGTTGAACGCATCGCAGAAGCGCACGAAGCGGGAAATCTTGTCGGAGGCATTGATGTCAATCGCGCCGGCCATCATCAACGGCTGCTGCGCGACGACGCCCACCGCCTTCCCACCCAGCCGCGCAAAGCCGACGAGCGCGTTCTGCGCCCAGTCTGCCTGCACCTCAAAGAAGCTATCCGTGTCCATCACGCTGTGGATGACGGTGCGCATGTCGTAAGGTTCGTTGGGCGCTTCCGGGACGAGCGTGTTGAGCGCGGGCGCAGTGCGGCGCGGGTCGTCGGTGGGCGGGAGCGCCGGCGCGTCCTCGACGTTGTTGGACGGCAGATAGGAGAGCAGCCGACGCGTCGTCGCCAGCGCGTTGTCCTCGTCCGTTGCCAGGAAGTGCGCTACGCCGCTCACGCTCGTGTGGATAGGCGCGACGCCGAGTCCCTGGTGGTCAATCTCTTCTTTCGTGACGCTCTTCACTACGTCTGGCCCGGTGATGTACATCAGCGAGGTCTGGTCGGCCATGATGATGAAGTCGGTGAGCGCGGGGCTGTACGACGCGCCGCCGGCGCACGGGCCGAGCATCACCGAAATCTGCGGGATGACGCCGGAGGCCAGCGCGTTCTGGCGGAAAATCTCGCCGTAGCCCTGGAGCGCGGCCACGCCCTCCTGGATGCGCGCCCCGCCGGAATCCAGCAGGCCGATGATGGGGACGCCGTTGCGCAGCGCCAGCTCTTGCACCTGCGTGATCTTGCGGGCGTGCGCCAGCGAGACCGAGCCGCCGTACACGGTGAAATCCTGCGCGTACACGCAGACCGCGCGCCCATCTATGGTTCCGTAGCCCGTCACGACGCCGTCGCCGGGGATGGCGTACATATCCTCCGGGTGCGCCAGCGTGAACGGCTGAAGCTCCTGGAACGAGCCGAAATCGAGCAGCGCCGCGATGCGCTCGCGCGCCGTCAGCTTGCCTTTGGCGTGCTGCTGCTCGACGCGCTGCGGCCCGCCGCCCTCCTGCGCCCGCGCCTGCCAGGTGCGCAATTCGGTCAAACGTGGGTTGTCTTCAGATATAGTCACATGCCCTCCAATTCAAGTAATGAGAAATGCGTAATAGGTAATGAGTGAATTCACTCATTACTCATTACCTCTTACTCATTACTTCTTTCATCATTTCTCACTTCTCACCCACCGCCGCCACCACCGTCCCCGCCATCAACGTCTGCCAGGCGACGGCGCGCAGGCCGGATTGCTGCATCGTATCGGCCAGCGCCTGGGGAGCGAGAAACTTTTGCACCGAGCGGGGCAGGTAGCGGTAGGCCGGCCAGTTGCCGGTCAGCAGCCCGCCGACGAGCGGCGGCAGGGTGAAAAAGTAGAGTTTGAACAGCCATTTCATCGGGAATCGCTGCGGCCAGGTCATCTCCAGGCAGACGACGCGCCCGCCCGGTTTGACCACGCGCACTTGCTCGCGCAACGCCTGCGCCACATCCGGCACGTTGCGCAGCATAAACACAGAGGTCACGGCGTCGAAAGTATCGTCCGGGTAGGGCATCCGCAGCCCGTCGGCGGCCATCCAGGCGACGGTGCGGGCGGCGTCTTTGCCCTGCGCCTGCGCCAACATCGCCGGCGTCAAGTCCGCGCCGACGATGCGCAGCGCCGGGTCATGCCGCCGCGCCAACAGCGCCAGGTCGCCCGTGCCGGTCGCCACATCCAGCAGCCGCCCTTCCGCCGGAAGCTGCGCCAACTCAAGCGCGCGCCGCCGCCAGCGTTGATCCTGGCCCAGCGAGAGCAGCCGGTTGACGGCATCGTAAGAGCGCGCGATGCTGCGGAACATGGTTGGGATGGCGGAAGCCGGTTGTGTGTCTTGCGTCATTGAAAAGTCCCTGACATAACCTAGCCCACGGATTCCTCACAAAAACCGTTCGGAATGACATGATCCCGTGGGCCTGGATTGGTTGCATTATAGCCCCCTTCAAAGGGCATCCGTAGTGGGAACTGTCACTTTCGCAATGGAGAAGTTTCCCTGTCATTCACTGTGTGAAACGTCAAACACACCTGAGTTAGCGCAGGGCGCTTTCTATTTGTTCGAGGAATTGATCCACCGGGGCGCGAATTTCATCTGGAATCTCCACAGAAATCGGCACATCCATTTGCAGCCGGTAGGTCATGGAGATAGGGTAATCCATGTGCAAGGGGACGGTCAAATCATACTGAATCGGGATCACGGTGTCAATAGGGATAGCGACTTCCTGTTGGCCGAGCACCGGCAGGTTGAAATAGGTATTGACGGAGGTAGATAGCGGATACTCGATGTCCAGCGGCACGGTCAACGTCTGGCTGACCGGCACGACGGTGTTGAGGGGAATTTCCTGATCTATGTGAACCACTGTCTCAAACGGCTCTCTTCCCATCACCGCCACGCTGTTGCGGACGGAAGCCAGCACGTCCAGAGCGGCGCTACGCGCCTTGAGCCAGGCCAAAATCAGCGCTCCATTAAACAGCAATAGGACCACCACCAAAACGCTCAACACCGTCAGCCACAGCTTGTATTTTGCCATTGGATTTTCCATTTTATCTTACCCCTAAGTTTTCTGCCAAGAGATTTTTAACGCAAAGACGCTAGGTCGCAAAGACGCCAAGAATTTTAAATCAAAATTTCAATTTTAGTTCTTTTCCTCTGCGTCTTTGCGTTACTCTTTGATTCCTACAGAGCCTTAAACGCTGCCGCGATCTCCCGCAGCACACCCGGCGTGCGCCAGACCAGCACGTCCACCTGCACCGCCGCCGCCCCCAGGCTGATGCACGTCAGCGCGTCCGCGGGGGACGCGACGCCGCCGCAGGCGATGATGGGGACGTGGAGCTGGTTTGCGCCGGGCGCGGCAAAGCGCGCGAGCACGTTGAGCAGCAGCGGGAACACCGCCGGCCCGTAGAGCCGCCCGCGCATCAACCGCGTCCCGGATTCGGCCTTGTCCTCCGGCGCATCGGGTAGAGGCAGCACCGCGCGCGGCGGTGCAGTGAGTGTGAGCGCGTCGGCCCCGGCCTCCACCAGGCGCGGCGCGAGCGCGTCCACCCGGCTGAAGGGGACTTGCACGATAAGCGGCAGGCCGCTATCCTGCGCGGCGTGCAGCAGTTCCACGGCCTTATCCTCGCTGACGTTTTCCGCCAGCCCCAGCTCGATCCCGCCGACGCCACGCGCCGCCGACAGCAGCACGGCGGCCTTGCTCGTCTCGGCGGGCGTGGTGGCGACTAAATGCGGGATCACGGGGACGGGCGAACGTTCCCAGTATTTGCCGTACTGGCGGAGGATGGCTTTCGCGCCCGCGTTGGGCAAGCCGGTGTGGAGAAGCACCTGCTCGCCGCGCGTCAAAATCCGCTGGCCCTGCGCGACGTTGCGCGGGCGCAGGCTGATGGGATTCGTCACCAGCGCGCCCAGCACACCCTCTTCCAACAGGTCGCGGTACACATCGCCATAGCCGAAAACGCCCGCCGCCGGCATCACCGGCGTGGGTAACGAAAGACCGTACTTGTGGGTGGGAGCGAGTTCAATCATAGTTAAAAAAGTAAGGAGTAAGGAGTAAGAAGTAATGAGTAAAGAGACTCATTACTCATTTCTCATTACCCATCACTCATTTCCTATCTCCAAAAGATCGAATACCGGCCCGTCCGTGCAAACGTGCTTTTCGCCGTGACGGGTGGGGATGCGGCAGACGTCGCACGCGCCGACGCCGCACGGCATTTCGGTGTGGACGAGGGCTTGGGCGAAGTGAGCGGTGGGCTGCAAGCGCGCTTGCCGCACCAGCCCGGCCAACGCCGGGTAACGCTCACGCCTACACGCGAGGCACAGCCATTCCGTCCACGCGATCAACTCTGCCAGCAGCGGGCCGATGCGCTCTTGCCCGGCGGGGGCCGGCTCCTGGGATTCCAACGGGCCGAGATAGCCGACCGAGCCATCCAGCGTGACCAGGAGCAGTTCCACCGCCGGCGGGAGGCTATCGGGCGCGGGCATTCGGGCGCGCGTCGGACCTTCGACGACGAGGGTGACGGCGGGGGCCGCGTTGAGCAAGGGGCGCAGCACCGACAGCTTGTCGGCTTCGGCGATCAGCAACAGCCGCTGCACCCGATCCAGGCGGAAGCCGTTCCCCAGAGGACCGAGCAAGTCCACCGACGCGCCGGGCAGCAGCCGGGTGATCGGGTGTCCGCGCGGCGTCAGCGCCGTGAAGCCGTCCGCGTCCACGTCCGCCGGGAACAGCGCCTCCCGCAATGGGCCGCCGCATTCCGCCAGCACATACTGCCCCGCGCGCGGCGGCTGGGCCACATCCAACCGCACCGCCCAATGCGGCGGGGAAGGGAGGGCAAAACGGAAAGTGGCGGTTTGTTGTTTCATTAAATTGTATGGATAGGCTTGCCAAACACCCCATGCGCGGCTTCCATCAACGCTTCGTTCAGCGTCGGGTGGGCGTGGACGGTGCGGGCGATTTCGTCGGGCGTGAGTTCGGCGACGTGGGCGAGCACGAGTTCGGGCAGCAGTTCGGTGGCCTCCGGGCCGACGATGACGGCGCCGACGATCTCGCCGCTGGCTTCTTCCGCGACGATCTTCACGAATCCGGCATTCTCACCCAATCCCAGGGCCTTGCCGTTCGCCAGGAAGGGGAATTTGCTGACGCGCACTTGCCGCCCCTGTTCTTTGGCCTTCGCCTCAGAAAGGCCGAAGGAGGCGACCTGCGGCGAGGTGTACGTGCCGCGCGGCATCTGCCCCACGTTGAAAGGCTTCGTCTTATGCCCGGCGATGGTTTCCACCGCCAGCAGCGCCTGCGCCGAGGCGACGTGCGCCAGCGGCAGCAGCCCGTTCAGGTCGCCGATGGCGTAGATGTTGGGGACGGTCGTGCGCATGAAGTCATCCACCTTGACCCAGCCGCGATTGGTCTCCACGCCCACCTCTTCCAGCCCCAGGCCGTCGCTGTTGGGGCGGACGCCGGTGGCGCACAGGGCGATCTCGGCTTCGAGCGTCTGCTCGCCCTTCGGCCCGGTCACGCGCACGCTGACGCCGTTCTCGGTGTTGGTGATACTTTCCAGCCGGGTGGACGTGAGCGCCTTGATTTTCATCCGCCGCAGCGCGCGGCCCAACTCGTTGGCGACTTCCGGGTCCTCGCTCGGCAAAATCTGATCCATCATTTCGACCACGGTGACGTCGCAGCCGTAGGAGTTCCAGACGGTGGCAAATTCCAGCCCAATCGGTCCGGCGCCGATGATGACGGCGGACTTGGGCAGCGCGCGCCGCGCCAGCGCATCCCGCGCCACGAGCACCCGCTCGCCATCCACCACGACGCCAGGAATGACCGCCGCGTGCGCCCCCGTCGCCAGAATGACGTTTTTTGCCATCACCCTTTGCGTTCCGCCTTCGTTCAACGTCACTTCAACCGGCAGGTCTCCCCCTTTCCCTTTCTCCCCCTCTCCTTGTCTCAGCTTCGCCACGCCCCAAATCACGTCAATATGATTGCCCTTCATCAGCGCTTCCACGCCTTTGACGAGCCGGGCGGAGATTTTGCGGCTGCGGTCCACTGCCGCGCCGTAATCCAGCGTGACGGCCTCCGCGCTGAAGCCGAACTCCTTGCCGCCTTCCGTGACCAGGCGGGCGACTTCGGCGTTGCGGAGCAGCGCTTTGGTGGGGATGCAGCCCCAGTTGAGGCAGACGCCGCCCAGGTGTTCGCGCTCGACCAGGGCGACCTTCAACCCCAGTTGCGCGGCGCGGATCGCGGCGACGTACCCCCCGGGGCCGGCGCCAATCACAACGATGTCGTAGATTGATTCGGTCATACTAAACTCCTTCGTTTGGGTAAAAATCCTTCTCAACGGATTGAACGGAATCTAACGGATATTGTAGTGGTCAGGGACATGTTTCACCGCAGAGGCCGCAGAGAGCGCAGAGTTTTTTATAATTTCTCAGCGTCCTCAGCGATCTCTGCGGTGAAAAGCGGCGTCATTTTGGCGGCACTATGGACTTGACCACTGTAGAATCTAACGGATATTCTTCCGTTGAATCCGTTCAATCCGTTGAGGTTATTTTTTGGGGAGTCAGGGCTACTTTTTAAAGAGATCGTTGGTCTTTATATACGATATGGCGCGTGAAGGCGACTTCCCCTGCAAATAGTTACAGAAAAACTCTACGCCACTCTCTTCTGAAACCATGTGACCGGTCATAATGAGCGCCTTCCTCAATCCCATCTGATGAGCGTCATGCACGTATTCGACCAATTCCCATTCATGGGTCTCGCCCGTGATGAGGACGCAGTTTTCATAGCGGTTGAGGAGTTTGACGCCGTTTTCCATCATCATGAAACCCCAACTGGTCAGAACGTTGTCGTAGGCGACATCTTTGTCGCCGATGTATTTGAGGGCCGCCGGTTCGAGCGCTGCTTCCAGTTCGCCGATCATCTGTCCCAGCGTGACGCCGGGCATTTTGAAGGCTTTGAAGGTCTCGTCGGTGCGATAGGCTTCCCAGTGCAAGCGGTGCGCCATACCCAGCGCGATGTAATCCAACCTGGGATGGTGCAGGTTGTCGTGCAGGTGGAAGACACACAGCCGGTGCTCCCTCAAATAGGCCTCCTTAGCCAGGTAGACCGGGTCGTTGAGGAGCGACTGGAATTGATGGTGATGGTTGTAGAATAACGGCTCGTGGGTGATGATGAGGTTACAGTCGCGCCTGACCGCTTCTTCCAGGACTGCCTGGGTCGCCATCATGGTGACGGCGACATTTTTCAGTTCGTCGTTGGGATTGCCGTAGAGGAAATCGTCAATCGCCGTTTCTCTCCACGCGACGCCGAGGGAGGTTTTTAGCCGGTTGATAAATGCCTGGATGGTCATGAATCCTCCGAAGTTTAATCGCTATCCGAAGAACAATGTTGATAAAAAACCTATCCCCACACAGCACAAGAGGATCGGCATCCCCCATATATACTCCCACGAAAACACAAAGGCTCTCGTGGGAGTGCGATAGTCATAGCGCACGACCACTTCCTGCCCTACGTAGAAGGTTGCTCCCATTAGGGTGGATGCCCATGGGGCCACCTGAAACCTGACACGCCTACCCTGATGCGGTTTGAAGGCGATCTTTATCTTTCTACGCAATCTCCCATTATATTCCCTCTCTGTCTTGCAAATTTCCACCGTCCCCACACTGATCATCGAGTGTCTGAGAAAATCGTACCGGTCATAGCCCAGATAAAGCCCCCAACCTAGCACAATGATCCCAATAATAACGTTTATGAACTGATGACCATCCAAGCGGGTCTCCCTCCTCTGAAAATAGCAAATAGCAAATGGCGAAGTAACGCAAACTTCAGTTTGCTGGTTTACCAACGTACCAACTACAGTTTGTGTTACATTTTCATCCCACCGCTGGTGAACCGCTGGTTAATGATGAATTCCCTTGAAAATAGCCACAGAGATCACAGAGTTCACAGAGAAAACCCTTCGTGTCCTTTGTGGTGAAAATTTTCATCCAATCGCTGGTGAACCGCCGGTTAATGATGAATTCCTCTGAAAATAGCCACAGAGATCACAGAGTTCACAGAGAAAACCCTTCGTGTCCTTTGTGGTGAAAATTTTCATCCAACCGCTGGTGAACGCCAGGCGTTAATGATGAATTCCTCTGAAAATAGGAATGGGGGATTGAGGATTAGGGATTGGGCTGTTCTAATCCCTAATCCTCAATCCCTACGCAATATACGTCGTGAAGCCCACAATCAACCCCATAAAGGACGGCGTCGGGCCGCCCACAATAAACAGCGCCAACCCGATCCTGCCGAACCAATCGAGCTGCAAAATCCCGATGGGAAAGTAAAACGCCCATGTCCGCAACAGCGCTCCGATCAAGAAAATGCGTAAGTGTCTGGTTTCTTTTCGCATTATGCTAATCCCCCTAACCGTTGGGGGCAGGCGCGCGGCGGGTGCGGCGTAGTACCTTCGAGAGCAGCCCTGGTTGTGCATGTTTCTACTCCGCTGGCAGGCGGCGAAGCCGCGTCGCTTGCCACCGATGTTAGGCGGTTTTATATTACAGAATTATGTCTACTAGTTACTAAACTATGCAAAATCGAAACGCCCAAAATCAAGTAGAGAATTAGGAAAACTCCATGCAAAATAGAAACTCGAATCTCCGATTGAAGGTTTTGCCTCACCACGGTTTACTGTGGTGTGCCGCCTCCTTTACGGTTGATATCCAACGTCAAAAAATGAATGGGATGACCTTGCCCCTGGTTTTTTTTCTAAATTCAAGATATTGATTGCCGAATACGATGATCAAATCTTTCTCTTCTATGGAGGCCATCAGATAGTACAGAATGATGGATAACGGCAAATAAATGAGTGAGATTAACGCTTGATTCGCTAAACTTAACCCCAGTTGCGCTACGATGGTGCCAAAATAGATAGGATGGCGCACTATGCTATAGGCGCCCGTCGTAGATAACTTCCCATCACTTTTGATGCTGGGCACAACACCGATTTTCAAGAATGACAAAACGATGAGGGCAAAACCGCCAATGGCAAGAATACTCCCTGCGATCAGAAGCAGCCGGTTCGAATCGGCGAATTTGGCATCAGAGAAAAACGGCGCTGTGAATAACGGTAGGACAAAAAAAGCAACGTATATTTTCTGCACAACAACGGGTAGTTTAGAAAAGGCGTTTTTTAAGTTATCCCTTGTGTATATGATGAAATAACTTATCGAAGCAATCAGATTAACACACAGTATCAAAATAGCGGTTAAGTTTTGATGAATCATTGCCATGTGAATTTCTCCTATTTGACTAAAAGTTCAGCTTGATGGATGAGCCTGTAGCACTGCCCCTTTTCATATACCTTTAAGGAACTCATCCACACATTCTCCCCACACAATGTACGCTTGTTTATCCGTAGGAAAATGCCCCCCGCTAAAACTGATGTATTTTTTGTTTATCGAATTTAACCTGGCGTACACCTTTTTCGTGTGATAACTGCGGGTCATTGCGTCGTCCTCTGGTTGGCAAACTAAAACAGGTTTCTCATATAGTTCATGTTTCATATCAGGCGTACTTTGCGTAACCAAACTCAAAGCGCCCCTTAAGGAAATGGTGTTGCCCGATTGCGGGTCTTCCATAATTAAAGAATTAAAATCTGGATCAGAAGTCAGTGCTCGGTATGATACGAATCGAGTAGTTTTGACGGTTACGCCACCCAGGATTTTTGACGCCAATTTCAAGAAGGGAATTAAGTAATAGGTTAATCCTTTGGTCGTACTGGAATCCTGGATAAATTCACGGTCTGCAAAATCCCAAAGACACCAACAAATCAGCCCATCGGCGCAGTTATAACGCGCGTCGGCCGCATACGCCAGCGGGCCGCCCATACTTCCCCCACCCAAATATACCGCGCCTTTGAAGTTTTCTCTGGCATACTTCACCGCATCCCTCAGGTTGTGCAAGTGAACATCAAAGGTGAAATCTCCCTTTTTTCTTTCGTTATATCCAAAGCCCTCAAGGTCAGGGGCAATAATGTTATAACCCTTTTCATATAGCGGCATAATAAAAGGGAGCAATAACCTGGCATAACCCGCAATACCATGCGAAAAAACAATGGTTGGTCTGGCAAGGTCCTGATTTCTATAGACCTCAAGATTAATTTTCCCATTGACCGATGCGATTTGTTTTACTTCGGCGTATTTTTCCCATTTTGCTATCAGCTCTTCCCCGAACCAGGTAAGCATATAGTTTTTCCAAAAGTCCCTACCCTTATAGACAATATCCACAGTTCATCCTCCTGACTTATTTTTCCATCCGTTTCTGAGAAACAAGCCTACGTTCCGGCGCACACTATGGCGAAAAGGATTTGTTTCTCTGGTGGGGGAACGCCGTGTGCGGCGGGGGGATGTTGCTAAGGAAACAGATGTGTGATAACCACTCTGATCCCAATGCCTATCAATATCAGCCCGCCGATAATTTCCATCCGCTTACCAAACGTCTTCCCCAGCCGAATGCCCACAAACAGGCCCATTGCCGAGAGTAAACAAGCTACCAGACCGATGACGATTACCGAAAGCAGCACAGGAATCTGAAGGAAGGCGATGCTCAGGCCAACGGCAAATGCATCAATACTGGTGGCAAAGGATAAGAGCACCAGGGTTTTCCCGGTGGATGGGTCCTCATCAAAGGCTCTACTGTTTGTGCTGATCCAGAGCGTATCAGGTTAACACCGACGTACCCCAGAAGTGCGAAAGCAACCCAGTGATCAAATTCGCTGACGAATTGGACAACAGTTGCGCCAGCTACCCAACCCAGAGCGGTCATTCCGGCCTGAAATATCCCAAAATGAGCCGCCAGACGAAGTTTGCCGCGTAGCGTAGGTATTTGCCCGGCGGTGCCAATGCCCAGTGAGACCGTCAAAGCATCCATCGCCAGGCCGAGTGAGATTAAGGTGATTGTAATGAATTCCATAGCTATCCTATCGCTCAAGAATGATTTGATACAAGCCATCAAATTTTTTGACATACACAGGTTGAGATTTCTTATTGTTCACTTGTGCTGCCTAACGGAAGAATTCAGCGGCGCAGCGAGTGCGGCGCAGCCCCGTCGAGAGCCAATCCGCTGGCGCGCGTTTCTCCGCGGCTGGCGGCTCGCCCACTCTGCGAATAATTGACGGTAAACAGGCGCAGCTTAACGCAAGGTTACTGGAGCAGTCTATTTTCGCTTGAGCCGGTCCGTTTCTCCGCTTCTGAGGCAGACCGGCTTCGCTCGCACACCCTACCCAATCGGCGGAACCTGAGTTTAGGCAGCAAACGCATTACATGCGTCTGGGCAAGTTATCCCGAATGAGCAACCACACAATAATACCTGGAATACCCGCGAAAAGAACTAACGCTCCGACTAAATAGCCATTTTGATGGTATTTTTTTGCATCTTCGTAAGCCCAACCGAGCAGAATGATATTGATTAAAAACCACAGCCCCATACAAACTATCCCTGGAAAATCACCCATTGTTTCCTCCTTGATCAGCGTATCTCTTTATCACTTTCTACCGCCCAACGGTCACATTCAGCCGCGCGGCTGCGTGTAAAGCACCTTCGCTAGAAAACTACCTGAAAGCGCGTAGCTCCTCGGCTGGCACGCGCGCCAGCGCGGTCGGGTTGATGCAATGGTGGGCGGGTCAATCACAGAAGTCCAGAACATGTATTTGTTCAATGCTTCCTATAGCTAAGTAACAACTATCTGAAGACCAAGCAATTTGAATGACTGCCAAGCCAGTTGTTAAAGGTTGTACTTCAGTGGTTTTAGTATTTACTATCCACAAATCATCTCCTTCTCCCCAGTAAATGACATAACTTCCATTGGGTGCCCATACTGGCTTGCGAGTCTGAAACCATCGCCCTATCTCATATTCCCGTTCAGTGAAAGTTTTTTCTGTAGATTTTACTAATACTATTCTATTCGTGGTCAGATCAAAAATCCCAAAATAGGGGGGGGGGTTCTTTGAATCTGTGGAATCAGAATAAAGTTCATTGTTTGCTTTATTAGTCTGTGGTTTCGCTAGCCAATAGAAAGCAATTTCGTTACTAACGGGCGACCATGTTGCTCCAAATGTACCTGATAACAATTCGGTAGCCTTAGCTTCATATATATCCCACATATATAGTTTAGGATTGGCGCTTTCGTCCAAGACCCATTTCCCTTTTTCCCATTCTGTGTATAAGAGACGTTGGCTATCGTTATTCCATTCTTCGAACCAGCGTTCTTTATATGAAATGGTACTGATTGCGGCTGGAACTGGCATGGTAGCCTGGGGAAAGTTAAACCAATTGAGATCGTCGTAGAACATCCGTTTGGTTACATATTTTTTGCAGTCTGGTGAAAACCAATAGTGTCCTAATCCCGCCAAAGTAGTCAATTGTGTCGGGTCTAATGAGAGAATATGGAGTTGATTAGCTTCATCTGAACCACTGTAGGTTACAAAGGCTAACTGCTGTTCATCTACCCAAGAAAGAATTCGTAAAACTTTTCCCAAACCTACATTATGGGTAATGGTTACTTGCGCCGAAATTTTGGAATCAATGTAGCCATAAGTTATAAGCGGCACATCTGAATCGAGAGTAACCAAACGCAAGGTCTGATAAAGACCGGGTTTATCTACAAACACAAGTTGTTGTTCATTGGGATGCCAATAAGGCTGTGCTACAACATTATGTGCCACCATTTGAGCAATTGTGCGCGGTGTGAAATCTGGAGCTTCCGCAACCATTATCCGATCTTCATTTTGGAATGTTATCCAATTATGCTGTGACGCCCAGTTGAATTGGCGAAAATCGCTACGGGTCCAACCCCAATATTCCTGGATAGTGGCTGGTAAAGTGATGAATTTATTTGCGACCATGATGGAAACAGCCTTATTTTTATGGATAGGTGATAATATGGGAGTTGCATCAACTACAACTGGAGTGACAGTAGTTGTACTGGATAGTGGCAGAGGTGAAGGGCTAACAGATGGTCTTGATGTACTCGGGGAACTTATTTCAATTGTGGGGGGAACTATTTCTGTGACTGTACTTTTCCCACAGCCACCGAACAACAAACAGAAACTAAGAATGGCGTAAATTGTTCTCACTTTCATAATGCGCAGTCTTTTTTTTTGCACTTATTTATTCGATCTTGTAACTATTGGTAAATACAACCTGTGGAGTGGGGCTGAATAAAAACAATTTCCAAGATCACCGGACGAGTCACAGATATATCCTTGATACTCAGAACAGGAAAAAGGCGGATAATTGTAAGAATCTCGTGTTGCATCGCAAGAAGCCATACTTACATTTTTCGCGTGAAAGGTGACTAATCCCCGAAAGCTTCCTCCACTTACCTGACCCTCAACTATTGGTTCGCCATCTTCCCAACGAACACAATAACCACTACATGTACCGCCTCCATATTGCGTTTTGGGATTAGGGCAATAACCCGAAAATGGATCGGGGACATTCCCATAATACACTTCATAGGCTGCCGTTTGGCTGTCTATGTCAGGATCAGCCGGTGGAGCAAATGCCCCACTCAACAAAACATTCTGGTATTTCTCCACTATAGTATTACCGTCATTGTGAGCCACAACACAAGTATTACCCGCCTCATCTTCACCTACATCACCAAGAAAAACTCGGTTACGGGCTACCCAAGCTACTGCTCGCCGACCACCAACATTTTCAGAACGGGCTTCTTGATGTACAACGCCCGCGAGCAGACAAATCGGATCTGGATATCCACAAGCATTTGGATAGGTGGCTGTAGGTAAGAATTTAAGATCATTCTGCAAGTTGCTATCTTCAATCTTCATCTCTGCTGGGGCTGGAAAATGTTGATTAAATTGGCGGTATATTTCGTATTCTACAAGTGCCTCATCTATTCTTCCGCTCTTTTCGAAAACTACTTCACGTAAAAAGTGCAAATAATAACTCTCTTGTGGTTTAGGGATTGCTATTTGAAGTGCGTCCGTATAACGTTCTTGTTGGATCAACCACTCGGCATAATTACCGAGGGAGGTAATGGTGCTATCGGGTCTTGAATCAATAGCCAGCCTGAACCACTGTTCAGCCTCCGAATCATTCACCAACGCCAAGGCTCTAGCATAATCAATTTGTACCTCATAGGGATGATTTTCGACAACGAGTAATGCTTGCGAAAAAAAGCGTCGATCTCCTCATTCTTTCGCAACAACCCAAGACCCTTTCCAATGCGGTCTGTATACCACACCCGATTATATTGCATTCCGATCTCCGCAGCTCGCAGGTATTCTTGAATCGCAAGCCCTAATACGCTCGTATCTTGTGTCATTTGATATTGTTGCCATAAAGATTCGCCTAACCCTTCATGAGCGTGACGGGATTCAGGATACTGTGCCACAACATTTTGGAGAAATGTAACAGATCTAGTAATTTCCCCTTGAACAACTAATTGCCATCCCTGCATATATAACTGTAACACTTCTGGCGACTCATTCGGATCAGGATATTTCACTGAATATGGTAAATCTTTCTTTACTGTGCAAATATTATCATTACGATTAACAGATTGCGCTCTGCTATGAATTTTTGGCGTATAGACAAATATGTTAAGAAAAAGTATACTCACTGACAAGGTTATAAAAATGCAAACTATATTGAATTTACGACGAGTCACATCTATGCTAATCTCCCTGGATTAACCTATTTCCACTACGTCCCGCCCAACATGATTTTCGGTGGAACTGACCAGATCTCCCACCTCTCTTTTTACCGCCCATTCTCCCGGCTTCTGACCAGCCGCTCCGCTTCCCCAAACATCTCCTCAATCGTGAAGCGCGTCGTGTCAAAGATCACCGCGTCATCCGCGGCCTTGAGCGGCGCGGCGGCGCGGCTGCTGTCAATGGCGTCGCGTAGGCGGAGGTTCGCCAGCACTTCCTCGTAGGTCACGGCCTTGCCCTGGGCCTGCATCTCGGCGTGACGCCGCTGCGCGCGCGCCTCGTCCGAGGCGACGACGTAGAACTTCAGGTCGGCGTCCGGCAGGACCACCGTGCCGATGTCGCGCCCCACCATGACGATGCGCCCCTGCGCGGCCATCGCGCGCATCCGCTGCGTCAGCGCCGCGCGCACGCCGGGGTAGGCAGAGACGGGGGAAACGGCGGCGTTCACCTCCGGCGAACGGATGTCCCAGGTGATGTCGGCGTCCTCGCAGCGGATGGTGGCCTGCCGCCCGTCCGCCACGGTGGGCGGCAGGACGGCGATGGGCGCGGTCTCCGCCAGGCGGGTGACGGCGGCTTCGTCGTCAATGGGGATGGCCTGATGCAGCGCGGCCCACGTCACGGCGCGGTAGAGGACGCCGGTATCGAGGTACAGGTAATCCAAATGCTGCGCCAAATGATAACCGAGAGTGCTTTTGCCGGAGGCCGCCGGGCCGTCAATGGCGATGGTCAACGGCTTCATGGGCGGGGTTTTCGGTTACGGGGCGTGGGGGCGCGCCTGCCGGATTTTTGTGGCCGCGTTGAGAAGGAGCGCTTGCCGTGGGGGAGCTGCGCGTCGGCGGCGATCCCCACCTCACGGCGCAGGGCGGCGACTTCGGTGTTGTTCAAATAACGCCAGCGGCCGGGGCGCAGATCGCCCAGTTTGATCGGCCCCATCGCTATCCGAATCAGGCGCAACACCGGGAACTCCAGCGCGGTGACGGCGCGGCGGATCATGTGTTTGCTGCCCTCGTGGACGGTGATGCGGAGCCACGCGCGGCCCCGCTCCACCGAATCCACCTTAACGTGGTCAAACCGCACGGGCTTGTCGTCAATGTTGACGCCGCGCTGCCAACGATCCAGCGTCTCGGCGGTCGGCTCACCGATGACGAGCACGCGGTAGACGCGCGGCTGCTCGTAGCGGGGATGCGTCAGGTGTTGGGTCAACTCGCCGTCGTCGGTGAGGAGCACCAGCCCCTCGCTGTCGGCGTCGAGGCGGCCCACCGGGTAGATCCGCTGCGGCAGGTCCACCAACTCCCGCACGGTTTGGCGGCCCTCCGGGTCGTCGTTGGTGCTGATGACGCCGCGTGGCTTGTAGAGCATGACGTAAGTATACGTTTTGGGCAGGCGGATGGGTTCGCTATCCACCGTGATGCGCTGTGTGGTCGGATCGGCTTTGTCGCCCACCTGCGCCATGCGCCCATCCACCGCGACGCGCCCTCTTTCAATCAATTCTTCGCAGGCCCGGCGCGAGCCGTACCCTGCCCTGGCTAAGATTTTTTGTAAGCGTTCAGTTTCCATAAGCGGCATTATACCGGAAAAAGAGGATTTAGGAGTTGCGAGTGAGGAGTGAGGAGTGAGGAGTTGCGAATGAGCGGATCAGCGGATCAGCGGATCAGCGCATCTCCCCTGCTCCCCTTCACCCCCTCTCCCCTGCTAGGGCTATCGCATTTGGGAAATGGGGAAAGCGGGTAGAATGGGGCCAAAACTGGAGGAAGCCCCAGATGACGACGCTAGCCCCGGTGAGCACGGCCACCGATCTCAAGACACACTTTGCTGCTTTGGCGGATCCCCGCGACGGGAATGCGCAGTTACATGAGTTGTTGGACATTGTCATCATTGCGATCTGCGCGGCGATTGCGGGTGCCAATCATTGGACGGAAGTGGAAGCGTTCGGCCAAGCCAAAGAGAGTTGGTTACGGCAGTTTTTGGCGCTGCCCCACGGGATTCCGGCGCATGATACTTTCGGACGAGTGTTTCGGTATTTGGATCCGGAAGCTTTTGAGCGTTGCTTTCGGCAATGGACCCAGACCTTGAGCGCGCACTTGGACGGTGAAGTGATTGCCTTTGATGGCCAATGCCTGCGACGTTCGTTTGAGCGCTGTTTGGGCAAGAACGCGATCTACATGGTGAGTGCCTGGGCCAGTCGCCAACATTTGGTCTTGGGCCAAGACAAGGTCGCGGAGAAATCGAATGAGATCACCGCCATTCCGGCGTTGTTGCGCCTGTTGGATGTGGAAGGATGTATCGTAAGCATTGATGCGATCGGCACCCAAAAAGCGATTGCCCAACAAGTGGTAGAGCAGGGGGGCGACTACATGCTGGCGCTCAAAGAGAACCAACCCCACCTGCTGGAGGATGTCCAAAGCCTGTTTACCTGGGCGGACCGCATCCAGTATGAAGCTCTCGTGCATGCGCATTGTCAAACTGTCAACAAAGGGCATGGCCGACTGGAGATTCGCGAGTGCTGGACTATCTCCGACCCGGTGGGACTGGCGCTGCTCGCCGATGCGGCGGAGTGGGCGGACTTGCGCACGGTGGTGCGGGTGCGCGCCCAACGCCGGAGCGGTGACACGACCACCACCGAAGACCGGTACTACATCAGTAGCCTGGCGGATGAAGGGCCGCGCACCGCCAGCCACGCCTTGGAGGCCACGCGCTCCCATTGGGGCATCGAAAACCGCCTGCATTGGGTCTTGGATGTCGCCTTTCGCGCCGATGAGTGTCGCGTGCGCAAAGATCATGGCGCCGAAAACTTCGCCGTACTCCGCCACATCGCCCTCAACCTCCTCCAGCGCGATACCCAGACGCGCTTGGGTATGCATGGCAAGCGCCTCAAGGCCGCCTGGGATACCGACTATCTCGCCCGCCTTCTCGAACCTCAAATGCGATAGCCCTAGGGCTATTGCATTTCGAAAACTTCTTCCCGTCAAGCGGCCTGTTTTGCCGCTGAAGCGGCGTTTTTAAGGGGGGATTTTTGCGGCGGGGCTTCGCCCCGCCGCAAAAATCCCTTTTATCCCCGGCCTTTAGGCCGTATTCAGTTGCCGGAGGTGATCAAATGCGATAGCCCTGATGCGGGGACTTGCCGGCGGCCATTCCCGTGATAGAATAGCCCTTTTGTGGGCGAGATGCGCCTCAAATCATGTCAACTGGATGAAACGGTTTGCGCGGGCGATACTTCGCCCGCGCAAATATTTTCCTGAATCCAGTATTTGAACGGTTCGTTATGTGCTAGTTGCGGGGGAAAAGACTATGTCGGGGGTTACGCCGGTTCCAGAGGGGAAGGGAGCCATCATTCATACATTGCCGGTTCAGCAAGTTTACGAAAGCCTGGAAACTTGCCCGGAAGGGTTAGCCCAGGCTGAAGCGGAACGCCGGCTGAAAAATTATGGGCCAAACGCGATTAAAGAAGAGAAGGGCAAACCGCTTTATGTGAAGTTGCTGTCCAACTTCACCCACTTGATGGCGATGTTATTGTGGGTGGGCGGCGTGGTGGCCTTGATCGCGCAAATGCCGCAGCTCGCCATTGCGATCTGGCTGGTCAACCTCATCAACGGCGCTTTTAGCTTCTGGCAAGAATTCCGCGCCGAGCAGGCAACCGAGGCGTTGCAGAAGCTCATCCCGCACTACGTCCGCGTGCTGCGGGATGGCGTCGAGCAGCGATTGTTGGCCGAAGCGTTGGTGCCCGGCGATGTCATCCTGCTGGCGGAAGGAGATCGCGTTTCCGCCGACGCGCGCCTGGTGCAGGTCGCCGAGTTGAGCGTGGATCAATCCACCCTCAGCGGCGAGTCGCACCCGGTGCGCAAGACCAGCGAGGCGGCGATCCGCGCCGACCTGGGGCATACCGAAATGCCCAACCTGGTCTTTGCCGGCACCAGCGTCGTGGCGGGTACGGGCAAGGCGCTCGTTTTCGCCACCGGGATGCGCACCGAATTTGGTAAAATCGCGCATCTGACCCAGTCGGTTGAAGAAGAACTCAGCCCGCTTCAGAAGGAAATGGCCTATGCCACCAAGGTCGTCTCGGCGATTGCGGTGGGAACAGGCATCCTGTTCTTCATTCTGGCGCTGGTCTTTACCGGCATAGACCTGGCCGAGGGCTTCATCTTTGCCATGGGGATGATCGTGGCGTTCGTCCCCGAAGGAATGTTGCCGCTGGTCACATTGTCCCTGGCGATGGGCGTGCAGCGGATGTCGAAGCGTCACGCGCTGGTCAAGCGACTCTCCGCCGTCGAGACGCTGGGCTGCACGTCGGTCATCTGCACCGATAAGACCGGCACGCTGACGCAAAACGAGATGACCGTTTCGGATATCTGGCTAGGACGGCGGCGGTTATCGGTCACGGGGACAGGGTACGCGCCGGAAGGGAAACTGTTGGAAGACGGCCAACCGACGTCCGTCGCGCGGGACATCCGCGAATTGCTGACCGGCGCACTATTGTGCAACAACGCGCGGCTTTTGCCGCCCAACGACGAATCGGATCGCTGGACGATTTTGGGCGACCCTACCGAGGCGGCGCTGCTGGTGGCGGCGCGCAAGGTGGGGATCAAGGAAGAGGAAGAGACTTTGCGCTGTCCGCGCGTGCGCGAACTGCCGTTTGAATCGCGCCGCAAGCGGATGAGCACGCTGCACCAGGTCGGGCGGGAGCGGGTCGCGTATGTGAAGGGTGCGCCCAAAGAGGTGCTGGCGCTGTGTCCCACGGTGCGGATGGGGGATCAAACGCAGCCTTTGGATGAGGCGCTGCGGGCCGAAATTATGGCCGTTAACGACGACTACGCCCGGCGCGGCCTGCGCGTGCTGGCCGTTGCCGCCCGCCCGCTGCCCGGCGACTTTGCGACGTATTCTGCCGAAGCCGTGGAAACCGACTTGGTTTTTCTGGGGTTGATCGCGATGATGGACCCGCCGCGCGCGGAGGTGGCCGAAGCCGTTGCAAAATGCCATCACGCCGGCATCCGCATCGTGATGATCACGGGTGATTACGGCCTCACTGCCGAATCCATTGCGCGGCGCATCGGCATCATCCACGAAGAGCGTCCGCGCATCATCAGTGGGACGGAATTGGATGGTATGGACGATGCGGCGCTCCGTGACGCTTTCAAGGGAGATGTCATCTTCGCCCGCGTGGCCCCGGAGCACAAGCTGCGGGTGGTGGCGACGTTGCAAGCGTTGGGCAACATCGTGGCCGTCACCGGCGACGGCGTCAACGACGCTCCGGCGTTGAAGAAGGCCGACATCGGCGTGGCGATGGGGCTGGCCGGCACGGACGTCGCCAAGGAGGCCGCCGATATGGTGTTGACCGACGACAACTTCGCTTCCATCGTCAACGCGGTGGAAGAGGGGCGCGGCGTTTACGCCAACATTAAGAAATTCCTGTCGTACATCTTCACCAGCAACACGCCGGAGGCGGTGCCGTTCATTTTCTTCGTGATGAGCCGCGGGCGCATTCCCTTGGGCCTGACGGTGATGCAGATTCTTTCCGTTGACCTGGGCACGGACATGCTCCCGGCGCTGGCGTTGGGCGCGGAGCCGCCGGAGCCAGGGTTGATGGACCTGCCGCCCCGCAACCTCAAGGAGCACGTCATCAGCCCCGCATTGTTGAAACGGGCGTATTTCGTGTTGGGGCCGGTGCAAAGCCTGGCGACGATGGCGGCGTTCTTTTTCCATTACTGGGTGAACGGTTATGGGGGACAATGGCTGGATTTGCCGGACGCCGGGCCGGTGTATGGCGCGGCGACGGCGATGGCGTTGGGGGCGGTGGTGACGACGCAGATCGGCAACCTGTTCGCGCAGCGCACGGAGCGGGCCTCGTTCTTCCGCACGCCTCTGTCCGGTAACCGCTTGCTCTGGATCGGCATTGCTTCGGAGTTGGTCCTGGTGTTCCTGCTAACTTACGTGCCGTTCCTGCAAAAAATCTTTGACACGGCCGGTTTCCCGCTTTGGCAATGGCTCTTCCTGCTTGCCTGGACGCCGTCGTTGTTGCTCGTGGACGAAGCGCGCAAACTGCTGGCGCGGCGCCGCGAACGGCGACATCCTGCCGTGGGCCGGCCCCAATAAGAAAATTTTCACCGCAGAGACGCAGAGGTCGCAGAGATTTTCTTTTTTCTCTGTGTTCTCTATGCCCTCTGTGGTTATTTTCAGAGGAATTCATCATGAACCGGCGGTTCACCAGTGGTTAGATGAAAATTTCACGCAAAGGCGCAAAGCCCGCTAAGTTTTTTTTACTTTGCGTCTTTGCGCCTTTGCGTGAAACAGTCTTGTATTTTTAAGGGAGGTACAGAGATGAAAGTCATCGTGATTGGCTGTGGACGGATGGGGTCTACCCTGGCGCGCAAACTCGGTTTGCAAGGTCACACCGTCACCGTGATCGCCCGCAACAAATCCGACTTTGAGCGGTTGGGGGCGCATTTCAAGGGCCGGACGCTGACCGGCATTGAGTTTGACGAGGACATCCTGAAGGACGCCGGTATTCAGCGGTGCGACGCCGTAGCTGCCGTTTCATCCAGCGACGAAGTCAACGTGGTGGCGGCGCGCATCGCCAGCCAGATTTTCCGCGTGCCGCGCGTCATTGCCCGCGTGTATGATCCCCGCAAGGCCGAGATTTACCAGCGCCTGGGCGTGCAGACCATCGATCCCACCACCTGGGGCGTGCGGCAGGTCGCCGATTTGCTGGCCTATTCAACCCTGGATACGGTGATGAGCCTGGGCGGGGGGGGCGTGGATTTGATGGACGTTGAAGCGCCGCCGCTGTTGATCGGCCGGACGGTAAAAGACCTGGACGTTCCGGGGGAACTGCGGGTGGTGGCCGTCAGCCGGGGGGGCAATACCTTCCTGCCGACGTTGGGCACCATCTTTCAAAGCGGGGATGTCGTCCACCTGGCCGTCAGCGGCATCGCGGCTGAGCGGCTGCGGTCTCTGTTGGGCATGGCTTGAGAGGAGGAAATACAATGAAGGTCATTGTGGTGGGTGGAGGAAAAGTGGGCACGCACTTGGGGCAATTGCTGCTTCAAGAGGGTCATCAAATCAAGGTGATTGAGAACCGCGAGGAAGAGATTCCCCGCTTGAAGAAAGAACTCCCGGCGGACGTGGTGGTGTGGGGAAGCGGCACCGATCCCAACATGTTGGAATCGGCGGGCATCCGCACCGCCCATGTGGTTGCGGCCGTCACGGGGGTGGACGAAATCAACCTGGTGGCGACGACGTTGGCGCGCTTTGAGTTCAACGTCCCGCGCACCATCGGGCGGGTGAACAACCCCAAGAATGCCTGGCTATACACGCCGGTGATGGGCGTGGACGTGGCCCTGAACCAATCCGATTTTATGGCCCGCCTGGTGGCAGAAGAGATGTCGCTGGGCGACATGATGACGCTGCTTAAGTTGCGTAAGGGGTTGTTCTCGCTGATCGAGACGAAAATTGATCCCGCCTCACGCGCCGTGGGGAAGACGGTGGCGGAAATCAGTTGGCCTGCTCAAGCAGTCTTGGTGGCGATTTTGCGTAAAGGGGAGATGTTATTGCCTCATGGCGACTTGCGCTTGCAGGCGGTGGATGAAGTGCTGGCCCTCGTTCACGCCGACGAAGTGGCAAAACTGCACGCCCTCCTGGGCCATTTTGATTGAGTTTGCTATTCGCGCCGGCGTTAATCCGGCGAAGTCTCCAAACGACAGTATCGCGCCCGGTTACGGTTGAACTGACATGACAACACCCCCGGTTTTGCCGGGGGTGCTGTTATTGAATCCCTACAGCCCGTAACGTTCCCGCGCCAGATTCAAGATTTCGACGCACCCGATTGCGCCCCGCCCGCAAACTGGCGGCGCAAGGCGACGATCAGAAAGAAGATCGTCAGCGCGATGCTGAGGTAGGCAAATCCATCACCGAGAACGGCGTACCCCGTCTTGATGCCGCGCGTCGGTACGTCGGCCAGCATTGTACGATCCTCAGTGGTGAAGTAGTCTTGATAGGCCAGCAGCCGCCCCTGATAATCCACCGCCATTGAAGTTCCCGTGTTCACCTGCCGGACGATGGACATGCCGTTTTCCAGCGCGCGGAACAGACCCACTTGGGTGTGGTAAGGCTTGATCGGCTTCCAGTCGAAGGCTGGGACCAGCATGATGTCCACGCCTTGCTTGCCAGCCTGATGGATGAAGCTAGGGAAGTCCGCGTCGAAGCAAATCGCGCCGCCGATGCGCCCGTAAGGCGTGTCTGCGCTGTGGATCACGCCGTCGGAGTCGGTGGGATACCAGGTTTTGGTCTTGGTGTAGGTGTAGGCAATCTCACCGGCGGGTGTGATGAGAGCCATCGCGTTGTCGGACGTCGCCTCGCCGTATTGGAAGATGATGTAGGCCGGCGCCAGGTAGACCTGGTGCGTTTTGGCGAAGTCCTGCGCCCGCGCGAAGAAGGCGTCCACGGTTTCAGGGTAGAGAACGGCGTTGCCCTCCGACCAGAACACGATTTTGGCGCCGGCCTCAACGGCGCGCTCGCTGGCGGCGAAGAGGGCGTCCTCCAAGTCGGCGGCTTCAGCAGCGTAACGCTGCGCTTCGGCGGGGGGCGTGCCTAGGTCAATGACCGCACCCCAGTAGTCCCGTGGATGCGGGACGGTGACGCCTGCCACGCGCACCGTCGGCGCGTCCGGCGCGTGCGCCAGCCGGAATCCGCCTGCCGCCAGGATCAGGCTGAGACTGACGGCAAAGACGGCGACGACGCTGCCCGCCGCCTTGAGGTCAAAGCCCCGTTCCCAGGCCAGGTTGACAACGGCGGCGGCCCACCCCATCACAAAATCCAATCCCCAGATACCGGCGACGGCGGCAAATTGGAGGAATGTCTTGGCCTCGAACTGCGTCGCGGCGGCGGAGAACGTGGTGCCCAGCGGCGACAACCCCAGCAGATAATCGGCGGCAACGTAGGCGACCGGATAGACCAACGTGGCAAGGCCGGGACGCATCCGGCGCGCCAGCGCGCGATCGAGGGTCAGCGCGAGCAAGAACGGCGTGGCCCGGATCAGCCCGATGCCGATTTCCGCCGCGAGGGAAAAGTCCCAACTGCCGGTGATGTTGGCGAACAGCGCCAGCGTCATCAGCGGGATGGCCGGCAGCGTCGCCGCCCAACGTCCCTGCTGCCGGAAGAAGCGCATCAAGAAGACCGGCGCCAGCCAAACGGCAAACGGCGCGTTCCACCGCCAGCCCATGAAGACGAGTAAGAAACTGCCCAAAATCAGCCAAAGGTACGAAACGAGTTGCTTTTTCATGGTTTTTTCTCCGAGAAGTACAAAATCAGCGAATCAGCGAATCAGCGAATCAAGAATCCGTTTCAATCCGTTGACAAGTTCTTGTCTGGAGTGGCGAGGCGCTTCACTTTGTTCCGAACACCCCAGGCTGTCAACACGATCAACAGGATCACGCAGCCGTAGGCAAACCAATCGCCCCACCGGGAGTACAAGGTTCGCACGCCTTTCACGGGCATTTCGGTGATGAGGGTGCGGTTATCCAGGGTGAGGTAGTAGTTCATCTGTGACAGCACCCGTCCCTGGTAGTCCATCCCCATCGTCAGCCCTTCCAGGGTCGTCCGCAGCATCGAGCAGCCGTTTTCGAGGCAGCGGAACATCGAGATTTCAGTGTGCAGGATGGCGTTGTCCTTCGACGGTTCGTCGCCAGGGACGATGAGAATGTCCACTTGTTGTTCGCCGACCTGACGGATATAGCGATGGAATTCCATCTCAAAACAAATCGGGGACGCAATCCGACCGTAGGGCGTGTCTATCACTTCGATGGCATTGCCCTGATAGAACCCGGCGTTCGGATTCCGGCCCTTGAAGTGGGTATATTCAATCTCGCCGTCGGGGCGGATAGCCAGCACCCGATTGCGATCCGGCCCTGCGTAATCCCCCAGCACCAGAAGGCTGGGGAAGAAGTAAATCTGGTGTTCCCGCGCGAAAGCCTGCATTCGCTGGACTAACTGTGGCTCGTCTTCCGCGAAGACGACCGCATTGCCGCTGGCCCAGGCCAGAATCTTGATCCCCGAAGGAATCAATTGCTCCGAGGTGGCGAACAATTCTTCCTGTACCTCGCGCGTCCATTGCCGGTACTGCTCTTTTTGCTCGCGCTGCTCGGCTTCGGGCAAGTCGAGGTACATGTAGAAGAGATTGTCTTCCGGCAGACCCACCACCACCGATCCGACCTTGACGGTGCCCGGATCGGGCGCGAAAAAGACCATGCGGATGCTCCCCCACAGCATAATGCCTACGAACAGTGCGCTGAAGAGGACGACCGGCGCTTTGACCTTGTTCAGGTCGAAGCGCTCTTCCCAGAGCGTGTTGAAAACGGACGCGAACCAGCCGACCAGGAAAGACGGCCCCCACACCCCGGTGAGCGACACAAGTTGGATGAGCGGTTTCATCGAGAACAGCGCCCCCGTCCAGTTGAGCACCGTGCCCAGCGCTTCGATGTACGACAGCAAAAATTGGACGACGATCAGGGCTGCCGGATATACCAGCGTGGAGAGCAGCGGGCTGGCGAGCCTCCGATAAAGCAGCCGATCCACCCCGCACGGAATCATCACGTACAGCGTGTAACTTACGGCAATGATGATCTGGAACGTCAACGTCACCTGCACCGCGAGTCCGAGAAAAAAGACGTGCGAAGCTACAAGGATGAAGGGCAACGCCAGGAGTATCCCTCCGACGCCGCGTTGGGTTCTAAAATAGCGCACGAAGAAAATCGAACCAACCCACGTGGCTACGAGGATATTCCACTTGCCGCCCATAAACAGAAGCAAACCGCAACCGGTGATGAGCCACAGCAAATTGGGATCAAACCATAGTCGTTTCTTGTCATTCATACGAGCCTCCTTGTTTACAATGAAATTAGGGTGTTATCCGCGGGTTGTATCCGCGCACCATACTTTCATTGTCTCCGGTTCAGGAGGCTACGTCATGCCCCAAAGGGGATATTCCGGAGGGATATTCGGGGGACTGCGTATTCCGTAGAGCGTATTGCGTAATCCGTCTATTTACGGACTACGCAATACGGACTACGGTTTCATAACGGACTACAAAATTCCCAATTCCTGCGCGCGCCGGACCGCTTCGGTGCGGTTGCGCACCTGGAGCTTGCCGAAAATATTCTTGAGATGCTGCTTGACGGTGCCCGGCGCAATGAAGAGCGCCTGGGCGATTGCCTGATTGGATAGCCCCGTCGCCAGAACGCGCAGCACCTCGATTTCGCGCTCGCTCAACGGCTCGATGAGCTGGGCAGCGGCCAGGGATTGCGCGGCGGTAGGGATGCGGGCGTGCTGCATAAGCTGCTCGACGAAGGCGGGGGCGACCTGCGCCACATCTGGCAGAAACTTGAGCACTGCCGGGTCTTCGTCCAAGAAGGCGCGGACGTAGGTTTCGGGGGAAGCCAGTTGAACCGCTTGCGAAAGGCGGGCGCGCACGGCGGTCGCCTCTCGACGTTGAAGCGCCAGCGCGGCCTGAAGAATGCGCACAGTGATGAGCCAGCGCCACAACGCCTGCTCGCGGGCAAGCGTTTCCAGCAGCGCCAGCCAACACTCGGCGTCGTCCAACCGCTGCTGCGCAATCAACAGTCGAGCATACGTAAGCTGTTCATCCAGCCGCAGATACGTGGGAACGGCGTCCAGCCCCATCCCCGCCGCTTGCGCCCAACACTCCGCAAAGGCGAGGTCGCCCTGGTGCAGGTGGATGTTGGCCTCCCAGGCGCGACACCAGCCGCCATCGGTATAGCCGGTTTGCGCCGCGACCTCGGCGGCCTGTTGCAGCGCTTGCAGGGCGGCTTTGGTCTCCCCCAGCGCGTAGAGGGTAGGCGCGGCAAAGCCCTGCGAGAAGGTTACGTCCCCGCCCAGCGCCAGTTGCCGGCTGCACGCGACGGCCTGCTCGTGATACTGCCGGGCCAGCGTCAACTGATTCGCTTCGTAGTGGAGCAGGCCCAGCCGGCTGAGAATCAGCCCGGCCAGCGACGAGAGCCGCCCATCTTCGTCGGTATAGCGGGCGATGGCTTCCTCGCAGAGCCGGATCGCGGCCCGGCGCTGCCCGTTAGCGTTCAAAGCCGCCGCCAGCGACATTTCCACGGTGGCGACGAAGACCGAGGTCGCCGCCGTCAGTCCCGCTTCACGCGCCGCACGGAAGGCAGCAATAGCTTCGGGGATGGGGCGGGTGCGTTCCAGCGCTTCCGCCAGAATCCACAGTGCGATCACGCGCCAGGGTTGGCGTTCCGCCAATAAGGGCAGCGCTTCTCGCACCAGGGCAAGGGCCACTTCATAATCCCGGTAAGTCAGCAGGGTGATAAAGGCGCGCAGAATCCCCAGCTTACTGCACACTTCGGGCGCGAGTGTGCCCTGATCAAACCTCGTTGCCGCAGCCGCGATCATGATCTCCGCCCCGGCGACGTCGCCGCTCAGGGCCAGCGTCCAACCGTAGTACATTGCCAACTCATCGTTGGCTTCCACTCGCGATGGCGGGAGCGCTGCCAGCCAACCGCGCAGGGTCAGCAGGTTGCCGGTAAAAAGCGTGGCTTCTGCCGCCAGCGCCATCAAACGTTCGGCGTCGGCGCTATCGCCGGAGAGCGCGGCATAGCTGAGGGCGTGGCGGATAGCTTCGGGCAGCAGGCCGTGGTCCGCGTGCCAGCGCGCCGCCCGCGCGTGCAAGTCCTGGCGCGCGGCAGGCGTTAGGCCGGCGCGCAGCGCTTCGGCAAACAAGCGGTGGTAGCGAAACCACTGGCGTTGGGCATCGAGCGGGATCAGGAAGGTGTGCGCGCTTTCGAGCTGCGCCAGCAGCGCCTGGCTGTCGCCCCTGCCGGTCACGGACTCACATAGCGCAGGGGTGAAGCGCTCCAGGAGGGCAGTCTGCGCCATAAACTGTCGCAAAGGTTCTGGCTGCCGGTGGAGCACTTCCGTGAGCAGGTAGTCCATCACGTAGCGATTGTCGCCGGTGAAGCCGGCAATCCACGCGGCAGCGTCGGCGGGATGTTCCTGAAGCGCCAGCGCCGCGAGGTGCAATCCCGTGATCCAGCCCTCGGTGCGGGATTCGAGCGCGTGGACGGCCTCCGGCGCCAGCGCCAACCCCGGCGTTTGTTGGAGGAAAGCTGCGGTTTCTTCCGGCGTAAAGCGCAGGTCGGCTTCGCGCAATTCCGTGAGCTGACCGCGGGCGCGCAGTCGCGCCAGGGGCAAAGGCGGGTCTTCCCGCGTGGTGATAACCAGGTGCATCAGCGGGGGGCGGTTGTCCACGAGAAAGCGCAAGATTTGCTCAACAGCCTCGCCATGGAGCAGGTGCAGATCGTCCAGAACCAGGATCAGGGCAGCGTCCGCGCTCACCACGTCGTTGATGAGCGCGGCGGCGAGGGTTTGGAGCGGCGGCGCCTGCGGCGATTGAAGGAGCGGCAAGAGCGCGCGACCAATCCGGCCGTCCACCTGCTGCAAGGCGGCGATCAGGTAGGTGAGGAAGCGGATAGGATCGGCGTCGTCTTCATCCAGGGATAGCCAGGCCACCTCGCGGGCCGTCTCGTAAATCCAGGCCGTGACGAGCGTGGTCTTACCGAATCCGGCGGGGGCGCACACCAACGTCAGCGCGCGTCCCAGATGTAGCCCCTCGTCAAGCCGCGCCCGCAGGCGGGGGCGCGGCGTCAGATTGGGGCGCAGCGGCGGGATGTAGAGCTTGGTCGTCAGGAGCGGCGTTACCATGCGGCAAGTATACTATGACCCTACCGTAAAGACAACGCCCCAAAACTTGCAATCAGGGCTTTATCATTCGGGTGTGTTTCATTTGAGTTATGGGGCACGGTCAGGGACCGGCCCCCGCACGCTCTGGCCGGTTTCTGACAACTTCAGTATAGGAAATCACTTACACCGCAAAACACCCCTCGGTTTTCGGAAGCCGAGGGGTGTTTCTGTGGACTTTCAGGCATTTATACACCGTAGCGTTCGCGCGCCAGATTCAAGATTTCGACGATGAGCCAGTCGTAATTGACGCCTTCCGCATTGGACAGAATCCACATATCGCTGAATTGGGGCCGCAGGCCAGGCAGGGTGTTGATTTCCACCAGTTGCGGTGCGCCGTCGGCGTCCAGTTTGAAGTCAACCCTGGACAGGTCCAACCCGTTCAGCGCCTCGAAGGCGCGCACCGTCAAGGCTTTGATTTGCTCCGTCAAATCGGCGGGCAGGTCGGCCGGACAATGGAACTTGAGTCCCGCCGCATTTTCGGGGGCGAACCCCTTCGCCTCGGTGTTGTACACACTTGGGATGATGGCCCGCCCCATGTCAATTTCCTCGATGGGGAAGACGTGGAAGCCATCCGCATCGTAGAAAGCGGAGCGGGGCGCTTGCCCCGGCCGGTAGCGATTGCCGATCAACCCGACGGTGAACTCGCGGCCCGGCAGATATCCCTCCACCAGCGCCGGCTGGCGATACGTCGTGAGCACCCATAGCACCTGCGCCCTTAACGCGGCCTCGTCGTGGACGATAGAGTTAGCGTTGATGCCCATGCCGGAGCCTTCGCGCGCCGGTTTGACGAACATCGGGAAGGTCAGCGCCGGATCAAGCGGCTCGTGCCCGTGAATGAACTCCTGGAACGGCGCGGTCGGCAGGCCGGCATCACGCCAGACGCGCTTGGTCATCACCTTGTCCAGCGAGATCGCGTGTGTCAGGATTTTGGAGCCGGTGTACGGGATTTTCAGCAGTTCCAGCAACGCGGGGACGTGCGATTCCCGCGAGTCGCCGTGCAGCCCTTCGGCGATGTTGAAGCCCATGTCCGGGCGCGTCGCGCGCAGGGTGTCAAACAACGTCTCGTCGGCTTCCAGTAGGAACGGCTCGTGGCCGGCCCCGCGCAGGGCGGCCTGGATGCCGTTGACGGTTTCGTCGGCGTCGTACTCCGCCAGGGCGTCGGGGGGCGCATCCGCGTCCACCCGCGCCTTGACGGTATGTTTGCAGTTGGCTAAAACTGCGATGCGCATTTACCCCACCTCCACGCGCACCGGCTCTGGCACCCGCTCGCGCCGTTCGCTGGCCGGACGGGCGTTGAAAAGATCATCGGAATGTGGCTGCGGGCGTTGATGCGTGGCGTGCCAGCCTTCCGGCGCGACGACGCGCTGCGTCCCGGACAGCAGCCCGGCCACGCCTTCCTGCCCGCCTTCGCTGCGATGCTGCTGGCAATAGGGGCATGTTTCGGGATCGTGCGCTGCGTATTCCTTCGGCTGGCTGTATGTGGTGATGAAGCCCTCGTAGTTGCGCACGACGACTTTGGTATCGGACATGCTCAGCAGGTAGTTGGGCAACACCGGCACTTTGCCGCCGCCTTCGGGCGCGTCAATCACGTAAGTCGGAATGGCGTACCCGGACGTGTGCCCGCGCAGCGCTTCCATAATTTCAATGCCCTTGGAAACCGGCGTGCGGAAGTGCCCCGCGCCCTGCACCAGATCGCACTGGTACAGATAGTACGGGCGCACGCGGTTCTTGACCAGCTTGTGCGTCAGCGCCTTGATGACGTTCGGGCAGTCGTTGACGCCGGCCAGCAGCACCGTCTGGCTGCCGAGTGGAATGCCGGCGTTCGCCAGCCGCTTCAGGGCCAGTTCCACTTCCGGCGTGATTTCCTTCGGGTGGTTGAAGTGGATGTTCATCCACAGCGGGTGGTACTGCCCCAGCATCTCCACCAGCTCCGGCGTGATGCGCTGCGGCAGGACGACCGGCACACGCGAGCCGAGGCGGATGATCTCAACGTGCGGGATGTCCCGCAGGCCGCGCAGCAATCGCTCCAGCAGGGGCTGGGGCAGCGTCAGCGGGTCGCCGCCGGAAATCAACACGTCGCGGATTTCGGGCGTCGCGGCGATGTATTCCAGTTGCCGTTCGTAGGTGGCCGTGTTGAACATCACGTGCGTATCACCCACCATCCGGCTGCGCGTGCAGAACCGGCAATAGGCCGCGCACTGCGTCGTGACCAGCATCAACACCCGGTCGGGATAACGGTGGACGAGACCGGGCACCGGGGAATGGGCATCCTCGCCCAACGAATCGGCCATCCCGGCATCGAAGGGGACCAATTCTTTTTCGGTGGGGATGAACTGCCGCCGAATCGGGCAGTTCGGATCATCGGGATCCATCAAACTGGCGAGATAAGGGGTGACATCTACCCGGAATTTGCCGGGAGCGGAAAGTCCGGCCGTCTCTTCCGGGGTCAGGTGAATCACGCGGGCAAAATCCTCCACCGTGCTCAAGCGGTGCGACAGTTGCCAGCGCCAATCATTCCATTTTTCTAAGCTAACCTCACGCCACGGCTGGGGCGGCTCCTCAGAAGCCCCAGGAGGCTCATCTAAAGTAGTTTGAACCGTATACAGACTCATCGTTACCGTTTTCCTCCTTGTTTAGAGTATGATCCTTGTTTTTTAATCAGCAGATTTAGCGGATTAAGCAGATTTTTGATCGTCTTACGACATGCATCTGCTAAATCTGCTGACAGAAACTGGGAGAGCTTGCGGGCGATCACCCGGTCAACAGACCCTCAATGGCCGCCGAGAGCCGCGCTCCCGACAACCCTTTGAGCAATACCCGATGCGCGCCGGCCGCTTCGGCTTCTTGTTGCTGCTGGACACTGTCGGCCAGCACCAGGCAGCGGGTTTGCGGGCAGCGGCTCTGAATTTGCTGCACCGCGTTGCTGACCGGCGTGTCCGACCGGTGAGGGTCAAGCAAAATCAAATCGGGTTGCTGCTCATTGCCCAACCCCAACAACGCCCCGGCGTCTCCCACCGCGTTGACGACGGCCACCTGCGGCATCGTGGTCATCAACATCTGTAAACTGCTTCTCATCGGCCCCGGTTGGGCAACGATGCAGGCCACTGCGCTCTCCATACGTTCCATCCTCTGATACGCGACCCGTTCCAGAAAGTTTCTTGTGTCGTGCAAACGGATATCATACCGTATTCGTGGCGGCGCGCATTGGTCAAATGACTGATTTTTAACCAAGTCAAACTACGGATTTTGGAGGGGGACTGAGTGCCGAGTGCTGAGTGCTGAGGACTGAGTGCCGAGTGCTGAGTGCTGAGGACTGAGTGTTCATCCACTCATTCGCTGATCCGCTGATTCGCTCACGCGCTTACTCGCTCATTCTTTCTTGAGATGTACCAACCCTTCTCGCAGGGCATAGAGGGTCGCCTGGGTGCGGTTGGCGACGTGGAGCTTGCGCAGGATGTTGCAGACGTGCGTCCGCGCCGTGCGCTCGCTGATGAACAGCGTTTGGGCGATGTCCTGATTGGAGAGGCCGCGCGCGACCAGGTTAAGCACTTCGGCTTCGCGCTCGGTCAATGGTTCGGCGGTGGGCGGCAGGTCGGATTGATGCTGCAACTCGGCCATGACTTTGCGGGCGATGGTGGGATGCATCGTGGGCGTGCCATGGTAGATGTCGCGGATGGCGTGCAACAGTTCCTGCGGCGAGGCGTCTTTGAGCAGATAGCCCAGCGCCCCCGCCTTGATGGCCGGGAAGACCTTCTCGTCTTCCGCGAAGCTGGTCAACACCAGGATGCGAGCTTCGGGGAATTCTTGCTTGATTTCGGCGATGGCTTCGATGCCGCCTTTGAGGGGCATCACCAGGTCCATCAAAATAACGTCGGGATGCAGGGCATGGGCCTTGCGGACGGCGTCGTTGCCATCCACAGCTTCCCCTATCAACTCCATGCCCGGCTCGGTCGTGATCAGCCAACGCAGCCCTTCCCGCACAATCGCGTGATCGTCGGCAATCAAAATACGAATTTTAGCAGTTTCGTTCATCGTCTATGGTTCCTGTTGTCAATAGATTGAGCCGATTGGCAACGGAAATCCGTTTGCTTCCGTTCAATCCGTTGAGAATTAAGATATTCACGAAGGCAGCGCGCTCTTGGTGGCCGGAATGATCAATTCCACGGTTGTGCCCTTTCTCGGCGCGGAGTGGACGGTGAGGGCGCCGCCGAGTTTTTCGGCGCGCTCGCGCATGCTGTCCAGCCCGATCCCGCCGGTGTCGCCGCCGGACGCCGCCGCGGTCGTCTCGTCGAGGTTGAAGCCCTTGCCGTTGTCCGTGATGGTCAGGGCGATGGCGGCCTCGCCGGGCGGCGGCGCTTCGTCGGTGCGAATCCGCACGGTGATGACGGTCGCCGCTGCGTGTTTGAGCGCGTTGTTCAGCGCTTCCTGCGCGATGCGATACAGTTCCTCCTCCATCTGCTCTGGGAATACCATGACGCCTTCCAGCAGCAGGTGCGTTTCCACCCCGGCGCGCTTTTCGACGGTATCGAGCCGCTGTTGCAGCGCCCCCACCAGCCCGACGTGCTTGAGCGCCAGCGGGCGCAGTTCGTAGACCAGCAGCCGCATCTCTTTGAGCGCCTGCTGATCAATTTCGCTGAGCCGCGTCAGCGCCTCCTCGACGCGCGCCAGGTCGCCGCTGCGCGCCAGCCGCCGCGCCGCCTCCGTGAGCAGCGTCAGGCTATACAGCGATTGCGTGACCGAGTCGTGCAGCTCGCGCGCCAACCGCTGCCGCTCGCGGATGACAGCAAGTTGTTCAGCCTGCCGGTACAGGCGCGCGTTCTCCAACGCCAGCCCGGTGAGGTCGGCGAAACCCGTGATCAGACGCACGTCCTCCTCGGTGTAGCCTTCCGGCAGGGCGCGTTCCAGCGCGATCAATCCGACGACTTCTTCCCCCACCCAAAGCGGCGCGCCCAGCCAGCCGTGGGCGTGGGAAAAGGCGGGATACGCGGCGTGGGCCTGATCCAGGTTGAGGGTTTCCTCTTGGGTGATCACATGCCAATGGGGGTAGGTCGGCTCAAAGGGGACGCCGGGGCCTAGCCCCGCGCCTTCCGCTGCAACAATGTGGAGTGCGCCTTCTTGCAGCAGTTGGATGGTAGCGTTCGTGCAGGAAATCACCCGGCACAGTTGATCGAGGATGCTGGGCAGCACCTCGTTCAGTTCGAGCGAAGAGCTGACGACGGCGGCCACTTGCAAGAGTGTGTCGGCCTGCTGCCGGCGAGCGCGCTCGGCGCTGTAGCGGTGGGCGTTGTGGATGGCCTCGCCGATGGGAACGGTCAGGACTTCCAGCAGGGTGGGGGCATTGGCGTCAAACGGGCGTGCTCCGGCGCGGCCGACGGTGAGCAATCCCTGATACTGTCCGCCCGCTTGCAGGGGCGCGCTGAGGCAGACGCCTTCGGGGGCGATGGGGCAGGGCGGCAGCGTGGTTTTCGCCCAGGCTTCCAACCGCGCCGGCTGCGTCGCTGGGAGGCCGTGGGCCGCCGCGAGTCGCAACTGCCCACGGGCGCTGTCCACCAGGTGGATCGTCCCGACTTCCGCATCCAGCACCTGCATGACCTGGCTCAAAGCGTTGTTGAGCACTGTGTTGAGGTCGAGGGAAGCGTAGGTCGCGCGCATCACCGCGCATAAGGCTTGTAAGGTCTGGGATCCTGTGTCCATCGGCGGCCATGATACCGCATTTACTGAGGACGTAAACGGTAGACGGTAGACGGTAGACGGGCCTGTCTACTGTCTACCGTCTACTGTCTACTATATCGTTTCGCAATGGCAACGGCCTCTTGCTGCACTTTTTCAACCAGTTCAGGGGGAGCCAGGACTTGGGCCGCGCGGCCATACCCTAACACCCAACTGGTGGGCCAATCCAGCGCCGATACGCCAAATTGCACGGTGAGTGAGCCGTCGTCGTGCTCGGTGATGTCGGCCCAGTGACCGGCGTACTCGCGCACGGCCGGCGCCACGGACGCATCCATGTGGACGACAACGGTATATTTGTTCTCGAAGGGCGGTGAATTCTGAAAGTAATCCCGCACAGAAAAATCGTGAGGGAGAGTAAAACGGTTTTCTAAGGGGGCAACGGTCAGGATGCGATCCACGCGGAAGGTGCGCATTTCCTGCCGCAGGTGGCAGAACCCCACCAGATACCACAACCCGCCGCGAAATGTGAGCGCGTAAGGGTCTACGTCGCGGCAGGTTTCTTCCTGGGCAAAACTGCGGTACGTGAGGCGTACGCTGCGCCGCGCGATGATGTGTGTGCGCAACGCCTGCATCGTGGGCGCCCAGGGACGGTAATCCTTCGCCAGCAGCCCGCCGACGACGAGGCTCTGCTGGGCCAGCGCGACTTCGTGGCGCAGGTCGTCGGGCAGCACGTTGTCCAGCTTGGCCGTCACCGATGTGACCGCGTCCCGATACACTTGACCCCACACTTCCTCAATCAGATGCGCGCCCATATACAGCACCGTCGCTTCTTCGGCGCTGAAGATGAGCGGCGGCAGCTTGTAGCCGCGCAACAGCCCAAAGCCGCCATACGGCCCGCGCTCGGTGTAGATGGGGACCCCCATCTCATCCAGCATCTCCATATAGCGGTGGATGGTGCGCTCCGAGACGTCCAGCTCCTCGGCCAGTTCCCCGGCCTTCCAGGTGGCTCGCGCCTGGAGCAGCATGATTAGTGAAAGAAGGCGAGTGGCGACGTTCCCCATAGGTTAAGTAACGTGTGATGCGAGATAGGTCATGAGCGTTCTCATTTCTGATTTCTATCTCCAACATCCAACACCTGTTGCACAACTTGCGCCAGAGCGTCTATTTCAAAAGGTTTGTGGATTATTCCGCAGAAACCGGCAGCTTGCAGCTCTCCGCTGATCTCTTCGACAGCGTAGCCGGTGATGCCAAGCACTTTCACGGCAGGTGTAAGGGCTTTTAGGGTTTGCATTAATACCTTGCCACTTATTCCCGGCATGACGATATCCGTAATAACCAACGCAATGTTGCTTTCACGCCGGTAAATATTCAGCGCCTCGCGGCCATCGGCGGCAGAGAAGACCCGGTAGCCGAGGGATTCCAGAATTTGGCAACTGACTTCTCGCAATACCGGGTTGTCTTCTACCAGGAGGAGGGTTTCGCCCCGCGCAGGCGTTGGTTCTGTGGCTTGGGCGGTGTGTGACATTTTTACCATCTCCATCCGGTAGACCGGCAGGTAAAGGGAGAAGGTGCTTCCCTGCCCTGGCGCCGTTTCCACCCCAATGTAGCCATCGTGCTGGCGGATCGTGCCGTAGACTTGCGCCAGTCCCAGGCCGGTGCCGTGGCCGACGGGCTTGGTGGTGAAATACGGCTCGAACAGGTGGGCGCGCACTTCGTCGGTCATGCCGACCCCGGTGTCGGCGACGCTCAGACAAAGCCACTCCCCGGCGGGCATGTCGGGCGCCGGCGTCGGGGCGTCGGGCGCCAACGTGAACCGGGAAAGGGTGAAGCGCAGCTCGCCGCCTTCCGGCATCGCGTCGCGGGCGTTCACGGCCAGATTGACGAGCGCCTGTTGGATATGGTTGGCGTCGGCCTGGATGATGGCTTCGTCGGCAGCGCCCGTCAGCGTGATGGTAATGCTTTCCGGCAGCGTCCGTTGCAGCATGGTGAGGGTTTCCTGGACGAGGGCGGGTAGACTCACCGGGCGGAGTTTGAGCATGGTGCGCCGGCTGAAATCGAGAATCTGCTGCACTAAGTCGCTGGCGCGGCGGGATTCACTGAGGATGGTTTCCAGCGCCTTGATCACATCGGGTGGCAGGCCCGGCGCCGCGCGTTGCTTGCGCAGCGGCATCTGCGCATAGAGCACGATGGAGGTGAGGATGTTGCGGAAGTCGTGAGCGATCCCGGCCGCGAGCCGGCCTACGGATTCCATCTTTTGGGATTGCACCAGTTGATCCTGGGTCTGCCGGAGTTCGGCGTTGAGAGCCTGGAGGCGGGCATTGTTTTCCTGGAGGGCCAGTTCGACCCGCTTGCGTTCGCTGACGTCGTAGGCCGTGCCGCGCACCCCGTAGATGGCGCCGTCGGCATTCCAAATCGCCTTGGCGTTGAAGACCAGGTGAATCTCATGCCCATCTTTGCTGAGATGGATGGTTTCATGGCCGGTGATTGTCTTTCCCGTCAGCAGTTGCCGAAAGAGTTCCCTGTCTTGAGCTGCGTAGTCCGGGGATTGGAATTGGGTAAACGACTGCCCCAGCATTTCCTCCACCGCATAACCAAACACCGTTTCCCAGGCTGGATTCAAATACGTGTAACGCCCTTCCGCATCGCATTGCCATATCAAATCTTGCGCCGTCTCGACCAGGTCGTGATAGAGTTGTTGCGATTCTGTCAGGCTGGCCTCGGCCTCCAGGCGCGCGGTGATGTCGCGGATGGCGGCAATGTGGACGGCGCGCTCGCGCCATGTGAAAAAGCGCCCGGTGATTTCGACCGGGAAAACCGCGCCGTCTTTCCTCCGGTGCATACGCAAGGGGATGAACACCAACTGGGCTTCGACCACCGGCGAACCTTGCGTGACACGCTGGGTTTCTTCCGGCTCGGCGGAGAGGTCGGTATTCTTCATCTCTAACAATTCTTCGCGACTGTAACCGTATAGCAGCGTCGCGGCCTTGTTGCTTTCCAGAAGTCGCCCGGTGGCATTTTCAATCAGGAAGATGGCGTCTGATTCCAGGTCAAAGAGCTGGCGGTAGCGTTCCTCACTTTCCCGCAGCGCGGCCTCGGCTTGCTTGTGCTCGTCAATCTCGGTGGATAGATTTGCCAGCGTTTGTTGGAGCTGCTCCGCCATGCGGTTGAAAGATAACGTGAGGGTGTGGGTTTCTTTGATTCCGCCGACGGGCTGGATGGGATGCCATTCTCCTTGCGCCAGAGCTTGCGTGGACGTGTTAAGATGCACAATCGGTTGGCTAATCCTGCGGGCGGTGAGCACGCCGATCCCCAGACAAAAAAGGATCGCCGCGCTTACGAGGAGGGCGGCGGCGCGATTGTTGGCATGAATTTCTGCCATAAAATCCGCTTCGGGGATGACCACAACGATGAGCCAGTCAATCCCGTAAGCATCCTGCACCGGCGACACCTGGAGGAATTGCTGCTGCCCATCTAACTTGAAATCCAATTGTTGGGCATTGGTAATGGCGTGATAATCGCCAAACCGTTGGGTCAGCGCAGCGGCGGCCTGCCGGATGATGGGGTTGGCGCTTTCACTGGCGGACAAGCGCTGCCGCTGGTTGTTTGCATCTGGCCCGGTGAAAAGTGCTCCAGGTGTCGAGGCGGCGACCAACAGGCCGGAACGTTCCATAATGAAACTTTGCCCTGTTTTACCGATCTCCAGCGTCTTCAAGAAGTTGCTCACATGCCCCACAAAGAGGTCAATGGAAACCACCCCCATTAAATTCTGTCCATCGTCGTATACCGGGCGGCTGGCCGCAATCGCCATGTCCTGCCCTGTCGTCAAAATGTAGACGCTGCTCCAGGTTGCGCCGTCCTTCGCGACGGCGCCGGTATACCAGGGGCGGGTGCGTGGATCAAAGTTTGGCACAGTGATTAGCAGATCGGTTTTGTTCCCCAGATTATCCGTAGCGTATTTTTGGAATGGCCCTTGCACAAAATTCACCGTGCCGGTCTTATACAGCGCTCCCCCGGCGCCCTCGCGCCCGGCGCCCACGAAACCACCTGCCGTATTCCCAAAATAGATGCTGGTCACAGAATCGAAAACCTGCACCTGTTCCCAGAAATGCTGCGCCAAAACCTCTTGCCCCGCCGCCGGCAGCATCCCCTGATGAAAGGTGTTGGCGTTCAACTGATTGATGCGATGCGGCGTATCCAGAAAATCCAGCAGGTGTTCGGCGATGCGCGCGGTAATCTCACCCCGCAACTGCCGGGCGACGTTGTTGACTGCCTGTTGGCTGTTGCGGTAAGACAGATACCCCACCCAGCCGACGGCGATCACGACCAGAGCGAAGAACGGCGCGATAAGGACGAGTTGCAGAGGCAGCGACCGCGTTGGTTTAGGTTGTGACGCTGAAGCCATAGTCTATTCCTTTCAGCCGGCATTGTCTGAATTCCCTAAACCGATTATAATAGCCTTTCGTGTTTGTGAACAATCCGTTCATAAGCCACACAGGGTTTTTTACAGGGTCAAGAGTGCGACTTGACTCAATTCAGTCAAGGAGTGCTTTTGTGAATTTTGAACAATTTTCGCTCGACCCGCGCATCGTCGCGGGCATTGAGGCGATGGGCTACACCGTCCTGACGCCGATTCAAGAACAGGCCATCCCGGTCGTACTGACCGGACGCGACATCCTGGGCATCGCGCAGACCGGCACCGGCAAGACGGCCGCCTTCATCCTGCCGATTTTGCAGCGGTTGACCTACGGTCCGCTGCGGCAAGTGCGCGCGTTGATCGTCGCGCCCACCCGTGAACTGGCCGATCAAATCTACGATGTGAGCGTGGCGCTGGGCCGGCACACCAAAGTGCGCAGCGCCGCCGTCTATGGCGGCGTGGGCAAAGGCGCGCAGGTGGCCGCCCTCCAACGCGGCGTCGAAATCCTCATCGCCTGCCCCGGTCGCCTGCTCGACCTGGTCGGCGAAGGCCACATTGACCTCTCCCACGTCGAAGTGCTGGTGCTGGACGAGGCCGATCGCATGTGCGATATGGGCTTCCTGCCGGACGTCCGCCGCATTCTCAAGCTGCTGCCCACTCAACGGCAGACGCTCTTCTTCTCGGCCACCATGCCCGACGAAATCCGCGCCCTGGCCGACAGCATCCTCCACCAACCCGCCACGGTGCAGATCGGCATCATCGCGCCCGCCCAATCCGTGTCGCACGCCCTCTACCCGATCCCGCGCACACTGAAGAAAGACCTGCTGCTGGCCCTGCTGGAGCGCACGGCGACCGGGCGGGTGTTGATCTTCACCCGCACCAAATATCGCGCCCGCAACCTGGCGCACGATCTGGCGAAGCGCAAGTACAACGTCGCCGCCTTGCAAGGGAACATGTCTCAGAACAAGCGGCAGGAGGCGCTGGACGGTTTCCGGGATGGCAAGTACGACATCCTGGTCGCCACCGACATCGCCGCGCGCGGCATAGACGTGACGGACATCACGCACGTCATCAACTTTGACATCCCCGACACGGTGGACGCTTACACACACCGCATCGGGCGCACGGGGCGCGTGGAGCAGACCGGCGAGGCGTTCACGTTTGTCGAGCCGGAGGACGCCATTCTGGTGCGCGACATCGAAAAAGTGCTGAAGGAGCGCATCGAGCGCCGCCGCTTGCCCGATTTTGACTACGGCGACTTCTCCCCGGAGGACTGGGGCCGCGTCCCCGCGCCGCGTCAACCGCGCCCCGCGCCCGCCCCGCAGCGCCGGCGCGATAGGAATGTAGATCGCCGCCCCGACCCCGTGCGCGCCTCACAGCGGCGCAAACCGCAACCACAATAATGAAGAAACCGGGTTTGTCATACAAACCCGGTTTCTCTATTCACAGTCGTCTACAGCCCGGCTGCTTTGCGCAGCGCCGCAGCCTTGTCCGTCTGCTCCCACGGCGCTTCGATGTCGTCGCGCCCGAAGTGCCCGTAGGCCGCCGTCGCCTGGAAGATCGGGCGGCGCAGCTTCAAGTCGCGGATGATGGCCGCCGGGCGCATGTCGAAGTGCTCATGGATGAGCGCCACGATCTTGTCGTCCGCAATCTTGCCCGTGCCGAACGTCTCCACC
>JAKQHY010000067.1 GCA_029555965.1 Chloroflexota bacterium
GGTCGTGCTGCGGGATGTAAGCTTCCGGCTGGTAGTAGTCGTAATACGAGACGAAATACTCCACCGCGTTGTTGGGGAACAATTCGCGGAACTCCGAATACAACTGCGCGGCCAGCGTCTTGTTGTGCGCCATCACTAGCGTGGGCCGCTGTACCGTAGCGATGACCTGCGCCATCGTATACGTCTTGCCGGTGCCGGTGGCGCCCTTCAAAACCTGGTGATGATAGCCCTGCTTCAAGCCGTTGACCAGCTTCTCAATCGCGTCCGGCTGATCGCCGGTGGGTTTGAATTGCGAGACGATTTGAAATTCAGGCATTTTTCCTATCTCCTATTTCCTATTTCCTGCTTCCCCTGAATACGGATCACAGCGGTACGGTCGGGCGTCGCCGGCGCCTCGCGCAGGAAACGTTTGAGGGTGCTCAACACCGCTTTAAGCAGCATATTGCCGACGCCCGTCATATTAATGTCAATGTAAACCCCTTCTTCCGGCAGTTGATCGTCCAACTTCTGCATCTCCTCCCGGAAAATGTCGAATAAAACGTCTTCGTTTTCCTCCAAAAACAGCGCCAGGTCTTCCCTCGCCAGGTTGAACGCACTTTGACGGACAATTTTGGGGATAGGCATAGAGGCCTCCTTTCAGACTAACATGGATAAACAGGATAGACAGGATTTTAAACTATATCCTGTGTATCCTGTGTATCCATGTTGGATATTTTCCACTTGGATCACGGGGCCGTCTCGCTGAGATAGGCCGCCTCAATCCACCCCTGGAGCCGGTCGCTCAGGGAAAGCACATGATACCACTGCGCGCCGGATATTTCCACCGGGCCTTCGAGCACCACAACGGCGGCCCCTTCCACCAGCCGGCCCACCCGCAGCCCATTCGGCGCGTAGACGACAGGCAGCCCGCCGCGCGGCGCGCCGACGATGGCGCGGATGACGGGCGTGGGCGTGGGCGTGGGCGTATTCGTGGGCGTGGGCGTGGGCGTCGGCGTCGGCGTGGGGGTGAAGGTGGGGGTAGCCGTCGGCGTGAGCGTGGGAGAGGGCGTGCGCGTGGGCGTGGCGGTCGGCGTGGGCGTCGGCGTTGCGGTGGGCGCGCCGGTGCTGGTGGGCGTCGGCGTGGGCGTGTCCGTCGGCGGGATGTGGGCGCGCAAGCGCGTCGCCGGCACCATTCCTAATGAGAGAGCCACTGGCCGCTTAAGCCGCCCGGCAACGTTGTTTTGAAGAGCGCGCGCTTCCACATAACTTAAGGTATCTGGCACACGCAACGTGACATCGAGATAAAGCGTGCCGGCCTCATCCGCTTCCGCCGTCCACTGCACCAACTCACTGCCGGGAAATTGGGCGATTTCAGCCGTGAGGGCCTGCGTGATAGCGCGATCAAGCAGCGCATCCGACAGGGATTGGCGCGTCAACAGAAGCAGCGGCGCCGTCACCAGCGCCAGCAGCAGCAACACCCCGCTGACGCTCCGCCGTAACACGCGCTTACGGCGCGGATCGCCCGGCTCCGGTCGGAAGCCGAGCATAAAGAACATCAACCCGCCCGCCGCGACGATCGAAACCATATTGGTGAAGAACAATAGCAACGCGCCGCCGGCAGTCCGCCAATCCAACAACACCGCGCAAATACCCACCGTGGCGAGCGGCGGCACCAACGCGACGGCGATGGCGACGCCCGCGAGTGCCGCCGACACGTCACGACGGCTCAGGGCGTAAGCCGCCGCCGCGCCGGAAATCAGCGCGACGCCCAAATCCAGCAAGGTGGGATGCCCGCGATTGAGCATCTCTTGGGTCACGGAAGCCCCCGGCATCAACAGCCCCAGCACCGCGCCGGTCAACACCGCCAGCGCGATGCCATGCAGTGTCGTAGCGCCCGCCCGCCAGAAGAAGCGCACGTCGCCCAAAACCAGGCTCAGGCCCATGCCCAGGATCGCCGTCATCAACGGCGCCACTAACATTGCCCCGATAATCACCGCCGGGCTGTTGAGCAACAGCCCCAGCGCCGCAATGGAGGCCGCCAGCGTGATCATCACGAAGAAATCCGTGCTGGGGCGCGCCCCCCGACGCAGAGCCTTGTAGACCTCGGCCTGTTCTTGCAGCGTGAGCTTGGGCGTCAACCCAAAGACGAATGCCCAAACGCGCCGCAAGAAAGACCCCAGATCGGTCAGCCGGCCGCGCACCACCATCACCGGGACGGGCGCCCCCGCCAGCACCGCCTGGGGGATGTCGCCAAAGAGGAAGCGGCCCACCACATTCTCGCGGCCCGCCCCCAGGATGATCAGGTCGTATCCCTGCCGGGCCTCGTCCAGGATGCCGCGCGTCGGATTGGGCGCCGCCACAACGCGGGATTGCACATACGCGCGGTCCGCCGCCGGCAACCCCTCGCGCATCGTCTCTAGCCGTTCTTCGCCGGCCAGCAGCCCGGCCTGGCCCGCGTCCGCCGAGGCCACGTACAGCGTCGTGATAGCGGCGTCGGGAGCGAGCGTGCGCGCCAGCGCCAGGCCCTCCGGCGCGTTTGGGCCGCCGGCCGCCGGGATGAGGATGCGGCGCACCGCGTCCCCGCACTCGCCGCGCATCACAATCAAGTCGCACGGCGCGCTCTGCACCACCGGGTCGAGCGTGCGCCCTAGCAGATAACGCCCCTGGCCTAACTGGCCGCGCCAGCCCAGGATGAGCACGTCCGGCTCGCAGCGGCGCACTTCCGCCAGGATGGTGGCGGCAATGTCGCGGTCGGAGCGGGTGACGACGTCCACCGGCACGTCCCCGCACGCCTCCGGCAGTTTGAGCCAGGTCGGTGGCGCGGCGGACGGCGTCACGGTGAGGAGGCAGACTCGGCCGTGATGCGCCCGCGCCAGATGGCAGGCCAGGGACGCCAGGAGGCACAGGTCGCTCTCATCGCGCACCGCCGCCATCGCCACATACGCGGCATCCTGGGCGGAATTCAGGGACATACTTGCAACACCAGGAAGTGCGACAGACCGAACACACGCAAAGGGGTATGTTCCAGAGTGTAAGTGACGGCCTGCAAGACGCGCCCCAGCCGGGGCCGCCGGGCGACGATGTTATCGTAGCCGGGGTAGATTTGCGTGTGCGTCACCACCCGCACCGGCAAGTCGGCGAACAAATCGCGCAGGCCGCGCGCCGTATACGCCCGCACGTGCGGCGCGAGGCGGTTCCGCCAGCGGTCGGGCAGCCAGTTCACCAACGGCTTGTTGCCGAAGTGGTAGACGCCGCGCCGGTAAATCCCGTGCGTCTCGAAGAAATAGAGCCGGTTGGGGACGAAGATGGCAATCCGTCCGCCGGGCCGCGTCACCCGCACCAATTCGCGGGCGCAGCGGGCGTCATCGCTGACGTGCTCCAACACCTCGTGGGAAAACACCACGTCAAACATGGCGTCATGGAAGGGCAGCGTCTCCCCCACCGCCTGCGCAACGCCAGTCGTGCGGCCACGCGCATCGCGGACGCGATCACTCTCAATCTCAACGCCGAAGACGTGCGGCGTATAGCGCATAAAAGCGGCGGTGTACATCCCTAGACCGCAGCCCACGTCCAACACGCGCCGGTTTTCCAACGGCGCGTACCGGCGCACCAACGCCAGCCGTCGTTCCTGACCGGCGCGCCACACAAAAGAGGGATTGCCCCGCAGGGCGGTTTGATCAGACTCTATCATAATGGAAGGCCTATATTCTACTTGCAAATCGCGGTTTCGATTGTAGAATTAAACAATAGACTGTCAACTACCCATACCCTTGATCCCACATTGACATGCCTTGCTCTTATGGTACGATAGTACTGCTTCTAGCGCGTTTACGGAGGAAACATTATGGCAACATCTCGCACAAATCGGTTGACCGAAGCCTTATATAATATGCAAGCCGCCGCCAGTGAAATTGAAGCCTCGGCGATTGTCAGTGTGGACGGCCTGATCATTGCCTCGGCGCTGCCCGCCGGCGCTGAAGAAGACCGCGTCTCGGCAATGTCGGCGGCGATGCTCTCGCTAGGTGAACGCATCGCCATTGAGTTGCGCCGTGGCACGCTGGAACAAGTGTACATCAAGGGCGACAAAGGGTACGTCCTGCTGATGTCGGTGGGCGAGGAAGCCGTGTTGACCGCGTTAGCGATGGCGAATGCCAAGCTGGGATTGATCTTCCTGGAAATGCGTCGCGCGGTGGAAACGCTCGCTAAGCTGCTGTAAATCGGGTGGACTTATTGGCAAGCATAGGCCGGTACACATGGTGTCCGGCCTATGTTTTTATTTAAAGGAATTCTTCATCAATCGGCGGGCCACCGGCGGTTGCATGAAAATTTCACGCAAAGCCGCCAAGTCCGCCAAGTTTCTATTTTTTTACTTTGCGTCTTTGCGCCTTTGCGTGAAACATTCTTGTGCTTTACAGGGAGGTAAACCATGAGTCAACGCACCATCCGCGCCCCGCGCGGCGCAGAGTTGCACTGCAAAAATTGGCTGTTGGAAGCGCCCTTTCGGATGATCCAGAACAACCTCGATCCCGAAGTGGCCGGCGATCCTGACCATCTCATCGTGTACGGCGGACGGGGCCGGGCCGCGCGCAACTGGGAGTCCTTCGACGCGATCCTGGCGACGCTGCAAGCGATGGACGTGGACGACACGCTGCTGGTGCAATCCGGCAAGCCGGTGGCCGTCTTCAAGACGCACGAGGACGCGCCGCGCGTGCTGATTGCCAACTCCAACATCGTGCCGGCCTGGGCCACGCAGGCCAACTTCGATAAGTGGGAGCAGGCCGGGCTGATCATGTATGGGCAGATGACCGCCGGCTCGTGGATTTACATCGGCACGCAGGGCATCTTGCAGGGCACCTACGAGACGTTGGGCGCGCTGGCACAGCAGCACTTTGGCGCGGGCGCCTCGCTCAAGGGGAAGTTTGTCCTCACGGCAGGTCTGGGAGAAATGGGCGGCGCGCAGCCTCTGGCAATCACGATGAACGAAGGCGTCGGCCTCATCGTCGAGGTGGACCCGTGGCGGGCGGAGCGACGACTCAAGCACCGCTACCTCGATGAAATCGCACCTGACCTCGACGCGGCGCTACGCGCGGTGGAAGATTGCTGCGCGCGCGGTGAAGCGCGTTCCATCGGTCTCATCGGCAATGCCGGCGACGTGTTCCCGGAGTTGGTGCGACGCGGCATCACGCCGGACGTCGTGACCGACCAGACCTCGGCGCACGACCCGCTGAGCTACGTCCCCAACGGGATGACGCTGGCGGAAGCCGTCGCGTTGCGCGCGAGCGACCCGGCGCGCTATCAGGCCGAGGCGGTGCGCACGATGACGGTACACTGCGCCGCGATGGTGGCGCTGCAAAAGCAGGGCGCGGTCGTCTTCGACTATGGCAACAACCTCCGCCAGCGCGCGCTGGATAACGGCCTGAGCGACGCCTTCAGCTATCCCGGCTTCGTGCCGGCCTACATCCGCCCGCTGTTCTGCGTGGGCAAAGGGCCGTTCCGCTGGGTGGCGCTTTCGGGCGATCCGGCGGACATTTACGAGACCGACCGCATTGTCAAGGACTTGTTCCCCGAAGACACGCATCTGACGCGCTGGATTGATATGGCGCAGGCGCGCGTCGCCTGGCAAGGGCTGCCCGCGCGCATCGGGTGGCTCGGCTACGGGGAGCGGGTCAAAGCGGGTTTGGCCTTCAACCAAGCCGTGGCGGAGGGCCGCCTCAAGGCGCCCATCGTCATCGGGCGGGATCACCTGGACGCCGGCTCCGTCGCCAGCCCCAACCGCGAGACGGAGGCGATGCTGGATGGCTCGGACGCCATCTCTGACTGGCCGATCCTCAACGCGCTGATCAACGCGGTCGGCGGCGCGACGTGGGTGAGCTTCCATCACGGCGGTGGGGTGGGCATCGGGTACTCGCAGCACGCCGGGCAGGTCATCGTGGCCGATGGGACGCCGTCCGCCGCGCGTCGTCTGGAGCGCGTACTGACCACCGATCCCGGCATGGGGGTGGTGCGTCACGCCGACGCCGGCTATCCACTGGCCCTTGAATTTGCCGGAAAAACCGGGGTATGGCTGCCGATGCAGCGTCCGTGATCACCAATCTGCAACAGTACCTTTACGCTATTGTCACATTAACGAAGACCGTATATAATATGTAAGAATTTGTGTTCTTTTTCCAACCGTAATTGTCAGTCATTGGTTTGTTTCATAAAGCCGATTCAGGCGGGTTTTGACTTCATCCATACATTAGGGAGGGCGTATGCCATCTGCGGAACAGAGTATCAACATCAATGCTTCGCCAGATCAGATTTGGGCCAAGGTCCTTGATCCTGCCGGATGGCCGGGTTGGTTTGAGGGCGCCTCAACCCCCAAGGTCTTAGCGGGAAGCGGCGACGCCGGCACCCAGGTAGAAATTACCATGACGGTCGCCAAGATTGAGATCCCGACAAAGTTGACGGTGACAGAAACCGTCCCCGGAGAACGGTGGCGGGGGGAGTTTGTCAGTCCGGGTGTGACCAAAGGGTTTATGCTGTGGACTTATATGAATATGGGGCCGCGCACCAAGTTGACGTTTCGGGTGGAGGCCGAACTGGAAGGCGCCGCCAAGATTGCGGAAGGGCGCGTGGTCAAAGGCTTTGAGGAAATGACGCTGAAGACCCTGCAAAACCTGAAGAGTATGCTCGAAGGTTGATTCTCACGATGAGCTTTGTACAACCGGCCGGTTCTGCGCAGAACTGGCCGGTTTTTTGTGGGTAGAACAAGGGTTTCATAAGGAAACCGTCATTGCTGCATCAAGTAAACGGCGGAATTCGGTGGTATGGTAGTGAACGGATTGGTTGAGGTAGACTGGCGCCAGTCTGGAACAGAATCAACGTTGCGGCCTCAGTGTTGTTGGCAGATCACCCTTTTAACATAGCTCCTGGGCCTTATTTTAGGTTCTCTATGCGGGGCAAATCCAACCCAGTCGGTTGTTTGCTGGGTTGACCCGCTCAAATTCAGGTCAGGAGGTTGCAACGTGGAGAGTTATAAGATTGATTGGTCCGAATTGGCGCGCGACGTCGTCCACCGGGTTTCGGCAGGGGAGCCGCGCAACACGATCTTGAACGACCTATACTACGGCATCGAGGCGGAAGTGGCCCACTATCATTTGCAGGCCACCGAAGAAGAATTGGGACGGTTGGCAGCGGAGTTTTTGGAATGCATGGTGGTGTTGTGTGATCGCGGCCTGTTGGCGCGCTGGAAGCGCCGTTTGGTTCTGGCGATTCCCACTTATCTGCGCCCCATGTGGCTGCCGGTATGTCGGTGTTGGCTCACCGATATGGTAAACCGCCCTCATCCACCGCTACAATGGACGCCCGTACCTGCTTAACGCAATGAAACAGCCCCCCAATGGGGGGCTGTTTCATTGTCGGGAACCGCAAGCAACTGAATTTATCTCCAAATGCGCTACTGTGTAGTAAAGCTGAGGAGGCCCTGCACACAGGCGGACGGTTAACTTCATTCCCACTCCAGCTCATCCGGAGGCGCAACCGCAACCACAGGCGCGGGCGAAGCCAACGCGCGCGCAAAGATCAGATAGCCGGTATGCGCAACGATGCGGTCGAAAGGACGCAGACGACCCGCTACGGCCTTATAGGGTCGCAGGATGAGTTCTTCTACTTCGATGAAACCAAATGAGGCCGGTTCCAAGTAACGCAGCAAGGCGCTGACCTGATTAGTGGTGGGGACGAGCGCGCCAAAGAACCCCCCGCCTTTCAATGCGGCATGCGCCTGCGGCAAATAATCCCAGGGTTCGCGCACATCCAGAAAAACGGCATCTACAGCCTGCTCATCAAAACCTTCGGCAATGTCACGCAGCTTAAAGGTGACGTAGCGTTCCAGGCCCAACTGCGCGACATTTTTCTGCGCCAGGTTCTGAATATCGGAGCGTGCCTCATAAGTGTAAACATGCCCGGTTGGCTGTACCATTCGCGCCAGCGCCAACGTGAGGCCGCCACTGCCCGTGCCGGCTTCAATGATGCGCGTCCCCGGCCCAATGTTCATTTTCATCAGCAAATAGCCAATCTCTTTGGGATAGATAATCTGCGTGGCGCGACGCACGGAGCGGATTAGCTGTTCCAGGGAGGGGGGCAGCAGCATATACCCATATCCAATGTGGGTCTTAACGGTCTCGCCCCATGGAGAACCAATCACGGCATCGTGTTGCAGGACGCCACGATGCGTTTGGATTACCTGCCCTGGTTCCACCAAAACAATAAATTCCTTGCGATCATTGCCCACTAACAATACCAAATCGCCCGGTTGCACTACATGAGAAAGGTTTGTAACCGTCATTGTCCCCGTTACTTTTCCAATCAGGATAAACGGATTATAATCAAAGTGGCGTTCGCTGCAACTGCCCCTTTATCAGATCGATAATGCGAATCGAGGGAGAAACTATGCAACAACCAGCTACGGATCGAATGGCAATCACCATTGTGGATGGTACGCAATCCAAAGACCTCATCAAAGCCTTAAATGAACAAGGATTTTACGTGACCATATTGGATGCAGTGGGCGGCTTCCTGCACGAGGCGTTGGTAACATTGATGGTCGGGATGCCCCATCACCAATTGCCGCAATTCTTCGCCACCATCCGCCAGCGCTGCCCCAGTCGCATCCGGTATGTCCCTATGGGAGTGGAATTATCGCTTGCGCCGGGGTATCCCATGATGATTGAGGCGCGGGTCGGCGGCGCCACCGTCTTCATTCTGCCGGTCGAACGTTTTATCCAATTGTGAGGGAGAGAGAGATGAAACTTGTCGTAGCTATTATCAAGGATTCGGACGCAATGGATGTCTCCGATGCGTTGGTGGAAAACAACTTCCGCGTGACCCGCATCGCCAGCAGCGGCGGTTTTCTCCGCCGGGGCAATGTGACCTTGTTAATTGGCGTAGAAGAGGCAGCGTTGGACAACTTGTTTGAGACGATTACACAGGCCTGTCACACGCCACCATCCCCCACTGAGCACAAAGCCACGATTTTCGTGCTTCAGGCGGAAGATTTTGTGCAACTTGGGTAAAGCGGGCGATGGCAGAGAAGACGGAACAACGACTGTATCACGGCAAGGTCACGCCAGGTGAGGTGGCGCGCGTCCTGACGCTGCATTTTAACGCCGGCGAGACATACGCGCAGACCATGCGCGGTGATGGCGGCTCCGCGATTGTGCAGGTGCGCAGCCGCAACGTTGAGCCGGGCGACCCCAATACGGCGGTGACGGTCCACATCGTCCCCACCAAAACCGGCGTCACCGTGGCCGTCACCGAGCAGCAATGGCTGGGGGTGGCCGCAGACCTGGCGAAAACCGGGGTGATGGGGTGGTTGAATCCCCGCCGGTTGTTGGGTGAACTGGACGACATTGCCCGCAACGTGCGTTGGTTGGGCCTCCGCTCTGAAATCTGGAAGGCAGTGGAGGCCTACTGCCAGAGCCGGGGCAGCGGGCGCGGTGCAGCGCCGCTCCTCAGCAGCATTGTGTGCCCGTATTGCGGCACACCCAATGACCTCGGCGTGCATACCTGCCAGGCCTGTCGCGCGCCCCTGGCCGAGGCGCAGCCCGTCATCTGCCCCAGGTGCGGCACTCTGAACGACCCAACAGCTTCCTTATGCGTCAATTGTGGCGCAGATCTGCGTGCTTAAAGGATAAATGATGCGCACAACCTTATTGCTGATCCGTCATGGACAAACGACATGGAACGTAGAAAATCGGTTTCGCGGCCGGGCCGATATTCCGCTGGACGAAGTGGGACTGTTACAAGCACAGGCGACAGCAACCTATATTGCATCTCTAGGGAAACCTGTAGCAGTGTATGCCAGCCCCTTGCGGCGCGCGCGACAGATGGCAGAGACTATCGCCAGGCCATTCATGCTTCACGAGCGCGCACACCCTGGGTTTCTGGACCTGCACTTCGGCGCGTGGGAGGGTCTCACTGAAGAAGACGTGCGAGCGCGGTGGCAGTTAGCGTTGCGAACCTGGTACACCGAACCGCAAAACGCGCCTATTCCGGGCGGCGAACAGTTGGCGATGGCGCAGTGGCGCGCGATGGGCGCACTGCGAGAAGTGGTCAACCGGCATCCCGACGAGTTGGTGGTGATTGTAGGGCACGCCACGCTCAACCGGTTAATCCTGTTGGGGATTTTCGACATTGGGTTAAAACACTTCTGGCACTTGCGGCAAGACATTGGCGCCCTCAATTGGCTGGAATTTGACGGGCAAGCCTTTACGTTGGTGAAGATGAATGACACCACGCACTTAAATACAGGGGAGAGCCGGGAATTGGGGATGTAAGGAAAGGAAAAAGGGTCATCCCCCATCCTTGCTTTCAAAAGGAGGGTCTTAATGGACGATTTAGTGTGGGCAACGCGGGAAAGTCGCGCCACGGCATTTAGCGTGGAAGCAGACTTGCTGGCGGAGTTAGTGCAGGGGCAGCATCCGAAAATTCTTTACATTGGCTGTTCGGATTCGCGGATTATGCCCAGTCGCATTTTGGGCGCCCGACCCGGAGAGGTTTTCACGCTCCGCAACATCGCCAACATTGTTCCCCCGGCCACGGCGCATGATCAAACGGTGGCGGCTGTCCTGACCTATGCCGTGCAACATCTCCATGTGGCGCATATTGTGGTGTGCGGGCACAGCTTGTGTGGTGGAATCCAAGCTCTGGGGGCGGCGCACGCGCGGCTGGAGTTGGCTCTGAAACATTGGCTCGTCTATGCCCGTCCGGCTACCGATCGCGTCCCTCTGACACTGGAAGGTGAAAACCGCCTGGAAGCGCTGATTGAGGCCAATGTGCTGGTACAAGTCGAGCATCTGCGCAGCTACACATTTATCGCGCAGGCGGAGGCCGCGAGGGATTTGCAGATTCACGCCTGGGTTTACGATTTCCGCTGCGGGCAGGTGCGCGTATATGATCCGGCAAGCGGCGCCTTTGTGACCGAGCCGCCCTTTTGAAATCAAAAACTGCCTATAGACAAAACGACCGGGAAGCTGCGCGCTTCCCGGTCGTTTTTTTGAAGTAAGTTCAGGGGGTTTCCCGTATAACGAGCGGCAAATACACTTGCTTGGGATTGACGATAAAGCGTGCGCATGTCGCCTGAGTTTCGGTATACGAGGTCGCTGCGCGTACGCAGAATTCGTGAAAGCCATCATCAGCATACGGCCAGGTGATAGACACAGTGTCCGAGCCACCAAAGGCAGCCAGGTCAGAAGCCAGGACTATGTACGGCTGCACTGTAGTTTCCGGGATATAGAAGGAAACTGTAGTGGGTTCGCCCGTATTCAGATTGCCTTCGTTGGCGACCGTGGCGTACAGAGTCGCCGTCACCGGGAGATCGCCATGCACGTGCGGCGCCCAGACATCCTGAATGACGAGATGGCTGGCCACCGTCACGCGGACCGGCGAGGTCTGTGTGTAGGGAGTCGCCAATGTGGCCGTGAACGCTGTGCCACGCTGGAAATCAGGCCAGGAGATATTGGCAATCGCCGTGTTTCCACAGCAGCCCAGCGGGGGGATGATGGTTTCGTGCGGGATCAAGCCGCCGTCATAATCCGCCGCAAGCGTCACGGTGACGGGGGTGGTAGTCACGATATGCCCCTCATTCTGCACCAACAGAGATAACGTAGCCGTCACCGCCTCACTTGCCTGCGCGCGATAAGGAACGTTCGCCCAGGTTTCCTGCACACGCAAACTGACCTTCAAGAGACCACAGCGCATGGTCGGCTCAGCGGGCGGCGAAACACTGACGCAAAACTCATTGTGCATAGTCCCCGTACGGTTGGGCCACAAGGCGGTTACAGTCGTATGATCGCCGCAACATCCCAGAGAATCAATCGTTTTCTGGGCAATGATCGTTCCGGGATCATCCTTTGGGAAAAACGTGACCGTCGCCGGCGCCGGCAAGCGAATATTGCCGGCATTGGAAATGGTGGCGCTCAAGGTGGCGGTTGTCGCTATCGCACCGGAGGTTGGATCGCCAGCGGCGGCCACATCGAGGATCAACAACTGGGTTGTCGGCGTCACCTGTGTTGTATACGCGCCAAAGTCTTTGCCGAGCGCTGTCGGTTGATAGTTTTTGTAATTAAAGAGCGCTCCCCCCATGTACCAGTCATTGTGATCCAGGCTGAACCAGGCCCAGCGCTGCACCAGGCGATGATCATCCGGCGCATAACCCAATAACGGGTCGCGCGCAGTCTGCATCCAGGCGAAACCGTCATACATAAACTTCTGGTTCTTAGCATTATACGTCGCGCCACTGTAGACCAATCCCTCGTAGAATAGAACGCCGTATTCGGTCACGATCAACGGATGATTGCGATAACCATTGTCGTGCATCCATTGGCGCATCGCCACCATTCGTTGGGCAAAGATGTCTATATCCCAATGGTCATAAACGGAGTAGAAGGTTGCATAGGGCTTGGAAGATTGCGAACTGGGCCAATCCGGCACCCAACACGCGCCCCAGGCAAACGGCTCGCTCGGTATATTGGAGGGATAGCAATTCTCACACAGGATATAGCTGTGGGTAGCCCACATATCGGTCGGCAACGGCTCACCGTACTCCTGCTGGTAAGTCGCCAAAACGCGATCCAGATACATAAACCGTTGCAGGGTCGGCTGCACAATGCTGCCGACCGCCACCTGCGCGGTGGGGTCGGCGGCCTTGATGGTATAGTACAGATCGTGATAGGCGCGCGCGTACCACTGGGATTGCATATTGTCCATGTTAACGCAATCCGGCTCGTTACCAATAAGCCACACGGCGCCCGGCGCCGCCGCGATGCGACTGAGCAACGTTGTGCCGGTCGGCGTGGCCGTGTAGCCAATCTGCGCGCTGCCGGATTTGACCGGCTTCAAGCGGATAGTGCGCATGTACTCCAACGGCGGGATACGACTGGCTGAGGTGGTCGTCCAGTCCCAATACCACCCGGCATTGAGCATAGCAATGTCGTAGTTTTCCGGCCCGCCGCCGGTGCCAGTGAAGCCGAAGCCAAAGCGCCCGTTGTTGTAGGGCGGAAAGGTCTGGGATTGGGCGATCTGGCCCTTCCCCCCAAGCCCCAACGCTACCAGCAGACCTACCAACACCAGCAGCGCGCGCCTATAACCAACTTGTTTACCTATATAGTGATCCATCTCATTATGCCTTTACGCCAATCCCATTAAGGACGGGCAAGCGTGATCGTTTCCAGTGTGTCGGCCGGGGTAGTTGCATCATACGGCGAGTGGACAGCCAATTTTTTGAGTACCTCCACCCCCTGAGTCACCCGACCGATGAGGGCAAATTGGGCCGTCGCACTGCCCTGGGCGCGCGGGGCAGTCACCATGTTTTCGTAGGCAGTCGCCCCCAGGGTAATGAAAAATTGTCCATTGCCCATCATCCACATCAGCCCCGTCTGCCCATGGAATTCGCGTTCTTCACCGGAACAGTAATAACCAGGATATCCAAGCGTTGTATTGGTAGGATCGCCGGTCACAGCCACGAAATCGCTCTGCACGAAGAAGAATTCAGAACCATCATACCATTGTTGTCCGGCCAGGAACACAAAGCTGTTGACGTGGGTGGGCGCCGATTCTGGCAGCAGTTCTACCACAATGTCACCCTGGGAGGTGGTGAGCGTGGCGATATACTTGTCGGCAGCCGCCACCGTCATTTCCGGCGCCGACTGGAAGAACTTATCTCTGTTTGCCAACAGGTTGGCAAATTCAGCCAGGCTCTCATACGAAAGTCCGATATCTGAAGGAAATAGGACATCATCAAAAATAAAGGAGGGTGTGCCGGGCAGCCCCATCATCGCGCCCTCTTGATATTGCGACTGCACTTTTTCCAGATAGGTCCCGTCGGCCAGTTCACGCTCGAAGCGGGTGATATCCAACGCCAGGGACGCCGCATACTCGCTCATCTTGGCGCGCGCCCCCTCCTCCGTCAGGACACTCCACTCAGCCTGTGAGTTGAAAATTAAGTCGTGCATTTCCCAGAACTTGCCCTGCGCGCCGGCGGCTTCAGCCGCCTGGGCCGCCAGTTGAGCCAGTGAATGGAAGTCCAATGGAAAGTGTCGGTAGATCAACCGAACTTCGGGGTGTTCTTTGATGTACAGATCCAGCACCGCCGCCATCCCCGAACAACCGGGGCATTGAAAGTCAGAGTATTCAATGATAGTATATGCAGCTTTCTCTGCACTGGCGCCCTTACCCCAATCTTCCGCGTTCGGCGGGCGCACGTCCACTACCGGCAGCGGCGCCGCCTCACATGCGCCGAGAGTTTCGGGCGTAGTAATGATCAACGGCTCAGCGCCAGGCAAGGCGGCCCCTTGCATAGGCGCAACCGTCGGCGTCTCAAGCACCGGCGCGGAAGTAGCCGTAGGCGCCAGGGTCGGCGTCGGCGTGGCCTGTGGGGTATTGCCACACGCGCTCAAGCCCAAGACCAGCACCAACATACCTATCAGTTCCCATTTGATGGTTCGCATTCTTCTTACTCCTGTATGCATTTTTAGCAACGTAACCGGGATTAACAAACTGCGTCCTGGTATAAACTGCAACACAGGACGCAGCCGATGACCTTACTCCCCCACGTTTGCCGCCAGTATTATATCATTAAATCGGAAGTCAATGTGCGCCGCGACAAGTTTCGCGAATGTTATCTATCGTTAACCCTCTCGCAATGTGGTTTTAACCATAATTAGAGGTAACAGGCGGAACTTCATTTTCCCGGTCAGCGTTAAGAAATCACGGATAGTTAAAGGGGCTGGGGAAGCGCAAATCCCCCAACCTACAATTTAGACAATTTTTAAGGAGGCAACGATGTTTAAGCGAATCAGTGTTATGGCTTTACTCTTGGTGTTGTTGGTGGCGGCGCAGCCGATCCTGGCGCAAGGGCCAGTGCAGCCGCAACATTCTGATCCGACGTGGCAAGCGTCGTATTGGAATAACATCACGCTCAGTGGCACACCGGTGCTGCAACGCGCCGAAGCGAACCTGACCTACGACTGGGGAACCGGCGCGCCCGTGTCCGGCGTCAATGCGGATTATTTCTCAGCGCGCTGGACGCGCTACATTGACGTAACCCCAGGAAAATACCGCTTCACCGTGAACAGTGATGATGGCGTGCGATTCTGGATAGACAACGTGTTGTTGATTGATCAATGGAACGAGCAGGCCGTGCGAACCTTCACCGTTGACCAAACCCTGGACAGCGGTCACCATTTGCTCAAGGTCGAGTACTTTGAAAAAGCCGGACTGGCAACGCTAAAGTTGAACTGGCAACTCTTACAAGATCAGGCGCCACCGGTGGGCGATTGGAAAGCCGAATACTTCAACAATATCACCCTGGGCGGCACCCCAGTCCTGGTGCGCAATGAGGCTGCCATCAACTACAATTGGGGAAGCAACGCGCCGGCCGCCGGCGTCAACGCCGACCGCTTCTCAGTGCGCTGGACGCGCACGCTCGATATGCCCGCCGCCATGTACACTTTTATGCTGACCGTGGACGACGGCGCGCGGATGTGGGTCAACGGGCACTTGTTGGTAGATGCTTGGGTCGAGCAGGCCGCAACGACGTACACCAACAAGTTCTTCCTGCCTGGCGGCTCGACAACCATCGAAATCCAATATTACGAGAACGCCGGCGATGCCACGGCTCGGCTTACCTGGACGCCGGAGGGCGGCTCCCCGCCGCCAACGGGCGGGACGGTCATCGTAGATGATGTAGATACCGGCTTTGTCAAGGGCGGCGCGCCGACCAGTTGGCGCACCCAGACTGAGGGGTACAATGGCCGCCTGACATGGACTTACAACAACAATACCCAGGTAGCTGACTACAACTGGGGCCGTTGGTATCCTAGCCTGCAAGCACGGCGCTATGAGGTATTTGTCTATATCCCAGAGCGGTTTACCACTACCGGCAATGCGCGTTACTGGATCAGCCACGCTGACGGCTATACCTTGAAAGTGGTGAACCAATCCACTACCGGCAGCCAATGGGTCTCGTTAGGAACGTATCGCTTCCAGGGCAACAACAATGACTATGTCTCCCTTTCCGACGTCACCTACGAAGCCTACCGGTCACGCCTGATCGCCTTCGATGCGGTGAAATGGGAACCCCGTTAGCAACTACGCGGTTCAATTGAAGCAACGGGCAGTCGCGTGGACGACTGCCCGTTGTTTGCTTTCTAGACTTCATGGTTAAATCAAGGTATGATCCAGTAGGTTTCAATGTTTGGTTCTGGATCTGACAATGATTCTGACACGAGGAGATAAACGAAAGATGAAACGCTTAGCCGTCTTTATTATGATGCTTCTGGTTTTATTGAATATAACTGCCCCTGTAGGAGCAGCCAGCCGGGTCGCCTATACCGTGCAACCTGGTGACACGTTGTTCAGTGTGGCGCGGCGCTACGGTATCAGCGTGGAAGCATTGGCAACAGCCAACGGCTTACCGACCACGGCCTGGTTATATGTCGGTCAGCCGTTGGTAATCCCTGGAACGGATACAACAACCCCGGTTACGACGCCGGGAACAGACCCGCAAACATACATTGTCAAGCCCGGCGACACCTTGACCACTATCGCCATCCGCTACCGCGTCACGGCGAATGCTTTGGCGTTCGCCAACGGGCTGACCTGGCATAGTTGGGTTTACGTAGGACAGCGATTGCTGATTCCTGGAGGCGCGCCATCAGCCGCCCCGACGCCCGCGCCCGCCACGGACGGCCCCCACATTGTCCAGCTGGGTGATAACCTCTTCCGCATCGCTCTGAAATACGGGGTCACAGTTGCCGCACTACGGAATGTCAACGGACTGTTGAGCGATACTATCTACATCGGCCAAGCGCTGAAAATTCCCGGCCAGGGTGTGACGCCGCCGCCCAGCCAACCACCGGTCAATCCCACCACCGGCGAGAAATGGATTGACGTCAATCTAACCACACAGACCGTGACCGCCTATGTGGGACAAACGCCGGTATATAGCACGCTGGCCTCAACCGGGCTATGGGGCACGCCGACCGTGGTAGGAACTTACTCCATCTACGCCAAATACGTCTCGGCGCCCATGTCCGGGCCTGGGTATTATTTGCCCAATGTACCCCACATCATGTACTTGTACTGTGGAACATAAGTCACACTCAATGATCACCTTTTCGACTCGGATTGTCCTCTCTTAATGGCCCGACTTGCATAGTCTTTGAACAACTTTGTCATTGTGATTGATTGAAATGTGAGGTGCAAGATGAAAACACGTGTCTTGTTGGTCTGTGTACTTTTGATCAGTCTTTTAATGAATACGGTCCCGGCATTTGCTGCTCGCGAATACGATTATACTGTTCAGCCGGGTGACACATTGTTTAGTATCGCACGCCGTTACGGCATAAGCGTGGAGGCTTTGGCCACGGCTAACAACCTGCCGGCAACTACCTGGCTCTACGTGGGGCAATCGTTGGTTATTCCTGGGGAGACCGGGAATACCGCTTCCACGCCAGTGAGTAATGCATCGGTTTATATTGTTCAGCCTGGTGACACATTGACCACCATCGCCATCCGCCACGGCGTCACGGTGAACGCGCTGGCATCCACCAATGGCCTGACGTGGAACGGCTGGATTTACATCGGGCAGCGGTTGCTGATTCCCGGCGGCGAGCCATCCGCCGCCCCGACACCATTGCCCACCACGGAGGGACCTTACATTGTTCAGCCGGGTGACAACCTCTTTCGCATTGCCCTGAACCACGGTGTCACCCTCGCTGCACTGCGCGCTGCCAACGGTCTGTTAACTGACATCATCTATGTGGGTCAGGCGCTAAAGATTCCTGGCCAGGGTGCAACGGAGGCACCCATCCAGCCACCGGTCAACCCTGGCTACGCCGGGGAAAAATGGATTGATGTCAATCTAACCACGCAGACCGTGACCGCCTATGAAGGGCAAACGCCAGTTTACAGCGCCCTGGCCTCAACCGGGATGTGGGGTACACCAACAGTAGTGGGAACCTACTACATTTATGCCAAATATGTCTCAGCCCCCATGTCTGGCCCTGGTTATTATTTGCCCAATGTACCCAACGTCATGTACTTTTTCAAAGGCTATGGATTGCACGGGGCTTATTGGCATAATAATTTTGGAACGCCAATGAGTCATGGCTGTGTGAATCTCTCTCTGCCCGATGCCGAATGGTTCTACAACTGGGCACCAATGAATACGAAAGTGGTTTCGCATTACTGAAAATCAACAAGGTTCTTATGTCAACACCGAGCCGTGTGGTATAAATTCACTCCCCACGAATAATCCCCAGGAGTAGATAGAGAAATCGCCAGTATCTCAAACACTGGCGATTTTGTATTCCTGAATGCAATAGTTCACAGTTTTTAGCCTCAGTACACGCATTGTACTATCAGAAGTGACCCTGCGCAATTTGTAGCAAATCCACAAAGGTGTTCGGCGACGTTGTTTCCTAGAATGTGTGAAAATGATCGTCAAAAGACTTGAAACATCGTGGACACTTTTGATAGAATAAGAGCATAGTGAGTCCTCAGCGACACCCTCACAATTGCCGAGGTCTGCAACCATCGTCAGACCACCCCGGCAGCACGATTGGTTAGTCTGTTCCTGAAATAGGAACACACGAATGGGCGTTTCACGGTGTTTCGATTGTTCCACGGGTTAGTAAGCGAGCGTTTCACGAATAACGATTGTTTCACGGCTTGTTTCATCCTTCGTTCCCTGTGGCCTGGCTGCCCCACAGTCGAGCGTGCTCCGAGTTTAGCAGCTTCTGCGCTGGAAGGCGCCCTCTTCTTTTCGCGGCCCACAAGGCCGCGCGGGCGGCAAGCCCTTAACCGGAGTCTTGGACGGCAAGTGGAGTGAATAGAAACGGTGGGAAGACTCGTTTCGGCGGGTATGTCCACGCACCTATGCAATTGAGAATAAGGAGTGCAAGATTATGGGAAGACCGTCTATGGTTCGTCAAGTGGAAGTGGCCCTGCAAACGACGTTTGTGCCGGGGGAGTCGCGGCAAGCGCACAAAGTGGCTGGTGATGCAGCGCAACACATCACCGGCATCGAGACGATGCGCAACTACGTTGGGTGTGGGTGCAAGTTCGCAGTGGCATGCCAGCGAGACTATGGGGTGCATTTTCTCCGGGATATCACGCCGCCAATGGCACAAGAGCATCTTTTACAACTCCACGACCGGGAATTAAGCGGCGGTTACATCGGGAAGGTCGTCGCCGCGTTGCGCAAGCTGGACATCGCCCTGCGTCTCAAGAAATGGAAGACGCCCGACGCGCCACTGTGGTTGCCTGAAGCCGGCGGCTGGCACTCCGACGCGCATCCCGAGCGTGCGTATACGCCAGAGCAAGCACAACGCTTGCTCGCGGCATTGGCAGCAGCGCGGGATCCGAGAATCGTCAGAGTGACGCGGTTGCAGTGCATCGCCGGGCTGCGCATTTCCGAGGCGTGTATGCTCCGTGGAGTGGATATTGACGTGGCGCACTGCCAATTGCATCTGAGCAAAGCCACCAAAGGCGGGCGAGTGCGCGTCGTGACCGTCGCGCCGGAGCAGCAGGATTTCCTGCAAGAACTTGTAGAACGCGCCGCGCAACATTCAGACGGCTATGTGTTCCAGGGGCGCGGGGATCGGGGGAAATCT
>JAKQHY010000088.1 GCA_029555965.1 Chloroflexota bacterium
GGGTAGTTTTCCAATGCCTCCAGCGCCAGCAGTACCCCGCGTTCGGGAAACCGGCCCTGGAGTTCCAGCAGCGCTTGAGACGCCAAGCCGATGCCGATCTGGGTCAGCTCGCGTTGGCGCCGGGCTTCTTGTTCGGCCTTCCGCTGCTCCCGCAGCTCGATGCTGGCCTGGATAAAGCCGTTTTCGGCGGCGCTCAGATCGGCCGGTCGTTTCGCCAGCCAGGATTCGGCTTCGGCCAGCACGACGCCCCGCAGCAGCGCGCCTGCGTCTTGGGCGCTGATTTCCCACTGATACAGGGCCGCCCGCAGCCGTTCTTGCCAGGTGCGGAAGGCGCGGTCGGCGTCCATCCAGGCCTGTAGTTGCTCCCAGCGCCCGATCAACGCTTCATGGACCACCTCAACCGTCTCGTGTCCCGTGGCGGGATCGCGGCTCGTCACCACCAGGCGTTTTTCCGCCAGATATTGGACCAGCGGCCAGTTCTCCGCGCCGATTTCTGCCTGGGTGGCGACCCGGCGGGTGTCGCCCGTGCCTTCCCCCGGCTGCACCAGTTGGACAAAGATGTGTTGGGCTTTTTCCCGTTCTTTCTGCGCCAGGCTATCGTGTACCTGTTGGGCGTAGCGCGCCAGCGCGCCTTCCACCCGTCCGATTTCCTCGTAGGTCCGGTGGGTCATCCACCCCTGGTCGAGCCGTTCCCACAACAGGGTCAGGGCAAATTCCAGCAGCGGCAGGGCGCCCGGTTCGTTGCTCACGTCGTCCAGGAGACGCTCCGCCAGCCCGGCTTCCAGCAGCGCGCCTTGCTTTTCGGCTGGTTTTTCGATGACCGCCCGCAGGCCTTCCCGCGTCATCGGCCCTAACAGCAGGGATGAGGTTTGCAGCACCTCGACGAAAGCGCGGTGGGTCAACGCCTGGCCCATGAAGTCAGCCCGCATCGTCAGCAAGAGCGCCAATGCTGCATCCCGCCTTTCCGCGGCGCGCTGCGCCGCCGTCAGCAGCGCGTCCAGAAATCGCTGGCGGATTTCCGGCTGCGGGCAGAGCGTATACAGCTCCTCGAACTGATCCACCAACAGCAGGCGGCTCGCGCCGGCGTCTCTGTCCGGCGTCTGCGCCACGAGGTCGTAGAGGGAAACGTCCCCGCGACTCAGGGCGTCGGCCAGTTGGCGGACTTTGGCCGACCGGCTAGCCCGGTCCAGGCGCGGCTCCAGGAGGGGGGCGAGGGCCGCGGCAAGGGCGTGAAAGGGCTGGGCGCCGGGGCGCAGGGCGGCGACGCGCCAGTTCCCTGCCGCGTGCAGCCTGGGCAATAACCCGGCGAACACGACCGACGATTTGCCCGATCCCGACGGGCCGACGAGCACCGTCACCGGCCGCTGTGTCTGCACGGCCTCCATCAATCGCACGGTGAATGTCTCGCGTCCAAAGAAGAAGGACGCATCCGCCGCCTGAAATGCGGCCAGTCCCCGGTAGGGACACGCTCCGACGGTTTTACTTTCACGGCCCAGGTGGGCGGCGATGAGAGCCGGGGCGACGGGCAGCTCTCCCCGGCGCAGGCGCTCGTCCATTTCTTGCGTTTTTTCCGCCGGTTCCACCCCCAACGCTTCTTGCAGAATTTGAACGCAGGTCTGGTACTGGCGCAGGGCCGCGGAACGATCGCCGGCCCAGGCGTACAATTCCATCAGCGCGCGATGCGCCGCTTCACGCAGCGGATCCAGCGCCAGCCAGCGATGAGCGAGGGCGATGGCAGCCTGGAAATCTCCTCGGAGACTGTAGCCTCGCACAAGTCGTTCCAGCGTCTCTTCCAATTCCAATCGTAGATGTTCCCGCTCGGCCAACATCCACTCCTCGAACAGCGGGGCGTCGGCGACGTAGAACCCATCGAGGAAGTCGCCCTGGAACAGATCGGCGGCTTCTTTGAGCGCGGTCAGGTCTTCCGGGGCCGGCGCTGTGGTCGTCGAGCCATCCCATTGCACGCCGGAGAGCCGGGCGGTGCGGCGCTCGCTGTCCACGTAGAGCGGCATGTCCCGATGGAGGGCGACGGTCTGATGGGTAATGTCCAAATAGGGGCCGATGAGTTGGCGCAGGTTGGTGAGGGCATTGCGGAGGCTGCTTTTGGCGGCGTTCTCAGGCCGGTCGCTCCACAGGAGGCCGGCCAGCACTTCGCGGGTGTGGGGATGACCTGTAGCGGCCAGATAGAAGACCAACGCCTGCGCCTTGCTGGACACAAAGCCCGTCACCGGCTCGCCATCCAGGGAGATGGCGGGGTCGCCCAGCAAGCTGATCCGTAGCTCTTTCGTCGCCACCTCTTCTCCCTCCCCTGAGAATAAAAGATTATTTCACGCAAAGGCGCAAAGACGCAAAGTAAAAACAGAGACTTGGCGGGCTTGGCGTCTTTGCGTGAGATTTTCATCCAACCGCTGGTGAACGGCCGGTTAATGATAAATTCCTTTGAAAACAGTCTCAACGGATTGAACGGATTAAACGGAAAAAATATCCGTTAAATTCCGTTACATCCGTTGAGAAAGTTTTTTCATTCAGCCGTTGGTGAACCGCCGGCTAAGGGTGAATTTCTTGACTGATGGGTAGAGATGGTTGCGAAGTCAGCGTGATGAGGTCATTATAGGCCCGTTTTGTTGCGAGGTGAAATTGCTGATGTCGCTTCCATGAGGATAGCCTCAACGGATTGACCGGATTGAACGGAAAAATATTCTTATCAGCCGGCGAATTCGTTTGCGGGTTAACGATCTCTTAACGCTCGTTTTGTATCATACTGATAAAAGGAGGTGAGCCATGAAAGACTCAAAGATTTCGCTGTTTGTGTTGTGGATAGTAGCGTTGCTTGCTGCCATCCTGATGGTCGGGTGTGCGTCCCAGGCCAGTATTGCCGAGGTCAAGGCGACGGACACGCCGCCGGTTGTCGTCGCCGAACCGACGGCTGCGCCCACGCCAGTCCCGCCGACGGCTGCGCCTTCGCCGACTGCGAAGCCCAAGGCCGACTGGACCTCTTACACCGCCGTTCCAAATGCGGAAGTTCAGTATGTTGACGATGGCGCCCGGCGTCACCGGCTCGATGTGTATTTGCCGAAGGAGGGTGAAGGGCCGTTTCCGACCGTTCTGGCGATCCATGGGGGCTGTTTTCAGGCCGAAAGCAAATACAACTACTCTCGATACGCGAGTTATTTCACGAGTCTGGGCTATGCGCTGGTGGCGACGAACTACCGGTTCGCGCCGATGAATACGTATCCGGCGCAGGTGCAGGATGCGTTCTGCGCGCTGGCCTGGATTCACGCCAACGCGGCTACCTACGGCTTCGACACAGAGCACATCGCCGCCATCGGCGAGTCGGCGGGCGGGTATCTGGTGGCGATGCTGGGCACGGTGGATGATCCCACGCCTTACCTGGAAGGCTGTCCGTCCGCGCTGCCGGAGAAGGATTGGATTCAAGGTGTCATCCCTATCTATGGCCTCTTTGATTATACAAACTTGACCGACTATCCAGAAGCGGGTGTTCAGGGATGTCTGGAGCCATATTTGGGAACCACAATCGGCGAAGCCTCCGCAGACTTCCTGAAAGAGGTATCGCCCATCTCCTGGGTGAATGGCAATGAGCCGCCTTTTTTGATCACCTATGCCCTGTCGGACACCTTGATTCCAATGCAGGCGTCAGAAGCCTTTGCTGCCAAATTGGAGGAAGCCGGGGGTGACGTGACCTTGAAGCTTATGGAAGCATGGCACGGTCACTTCACCGACGACCCGCTCACGACCGACGCGAACGTCCAGACACAGGAGGCCATTGCGGCTTTTCTTACGAAAGTGTTTGGGAAGTGATGAGGGCGGAACCGGCGCAAAATCAGGCGCGGCCTCTGTTTGACCAGGGGGCCGCGCCAGTTGATGATCAGGGGCTCGAGCTTCTCTCCTCTCGTCTTCACCGACCTCTTTCTGGAATACTCGCCCGGCCTGGTCACCGGCTTTCTCTTTGGCCTCGCGGCGGCCCTTGCCGTGCAACGCCTGCGCGAGGCGCAGCAACTCACGTGGAAACTCGCGTGAGCCTCGTTCGGCTTTGGTATACTCTATTGGATTTTACGCATGGACGCGTTCCTCGCAGTGGATATCAGCTTAGGGCTTTAGCCAGTGTTTGATGCGCAGTAGCGTCTCCACCATCCGCGCCGGTTGATCGAAGAAAACGTCGTGGGCGGCGTCCTCAAACCAGATAAGTTCCTTGCCGGCCGGGGCGCGTAACTGCGCGAAGTATGCCTCGACCAGAGGGGAGGGGGCGTTGCGATCGTAGCGACCGGCGAAGAAATAGACGGGAACCTGCATTTCGGGGACCATCTCGGCCAGGTTGATCTGCATCAAGGCCGGCCAGAAGGTTTTGAGCGACCGCGCGCTGGCCCCCGGCCACAGCGCGAAGTCCATCAGGGAATACTCTGGCGCGCGCAGTAGCATCAGCGCCTCGTGATTGTAGCTGTCGGCAGTGTGATACACACCGCCGTATTTCAAAAGCCATTTGCGCTGTGTCATCAGTTGCTTATACCAATTCGCCGTGTTGTAGGCGGGATCAATGGCAGATAAAGCCCTCAGCGTTTCTTCATCGTTTCGCTCGCGGGCCACATCCTGCACATACGCCAGGGATTGCCGTTCCCCTTCGGCATAATCTACGATCTGGCCTGCACCGATATAGGCGTGCAGGTCTTTGGGGTAGCGTGCCGCAACCAGCAGCCCCGGCACGGTACCCCACGAGAAGCCCATCAGGTAGACCGCGTCCACCCCGAAACGCGCTTTGAGCATCAAAATCAGCTCGTGCGTGTCGCTGACGATCTGTTCGATGCTCAACGTGTCTGCATCAAACGCCGCCTGGCTTTTCCCCGCCCCGCGTTGATCCCACGTCACGACGACAAAGTGCTGTTCCAACTCCGGGCATTGCACGCGCAGCTTGGCAAGGTTGGCGCTGCCGGGGCCGCCGTGCAAGAACAGCAGCACCGGATTTCGCCTATCGTGCCCACGAATGGAAATCCACTGCTTGACCCCGCCCAGCGTTACCCTCTCTAACCCATTAACCGACTGCGCGCCTGCGGGCGCGCGCAACGGCGCGGGGCCGCTCCACAAGGCCAGCGCGGCCAGCGCCGCTGTCAGCGAGGCGAAAAATATCCGCTTGTGTTTTTTGGATACTTGGGATGACATCGTTTCCCCTTAAAGCGTTAAGATTGAAATCCAGATGTGGGCGACGCCGAACAAAAGCGCAGCGCCCAACATCCACCATGACCCCATCAAATAGGATGACAGGATCAAAAACGCGATGGGCGCTACCGCCATCGGCAGCGGAATCCCCAGAAACGGCGCGCCGAGCAGGGCGGCGGCTCTCCCACCCGCGAAATACCGGATCCAGCAGGCGTAGTAAACGGCCAGCGCCAGCCCCATGCCGATCATCACCGGCAGCGAGAAGCGTTTGTGCAAGTCCAGCGCGAAAAAGAACGGCAAAATCAGCGTCGCCAAACGGCCTATATTCTCCAGGACGGTCAGGAGTAACGGCTCATGAGGAGCCGCGCCCACTGCTACTTTGGGCAATAGCATCCACACCACGTTGGGTAACATAATGAGCAGCGGGATCAGCGCGCCGGATTTGAGTACGATACTCATATAACCGCCTATTTATCCTACAAACGGCTGCGCAAACCGCTGCTCGTAGACGCCATTTGCCTTCAGTTGATTGTCCCAATACATCGAGAGAAGCGGCATTTTGACCAACAGCTTGAACACCGGTATCAGGTAGGCAGGATAACGCTCCGGCTTCGCCAGCTTTTGTACAGCGTCCGGGGGGAATTGGCCGGTGGTGCGCAGACTTCGACCGAGCGCGATCAGTTGGTCGAATAGCTTGCGGTTCATGGTGTCCGTCATCAGGCGGATGCCCTCGCCGTTGCCCTTGATGAGCGCGCCGAGGTACGGACTGCCGAGCCGGGCCGCGAGTTTCGCCAGATACCGCTCGACGTGGCGCAAGTGCGTGGATTCCGGGAAGCCCGACTGCATCACAAAGCCCAACGCCGGATTGCCACTCCGCCCGCGCAATGGCTCCAACGCCTCGATGAACGTCTTGACAATGCCCGGCATCGCGTCCGTGTAGAGCGGGAAGCCCACCAACACCGCTTCGGCGGCGGCGAAGGCGTCGCGGTAGTCGGTCAGGCTGTTCTGCCGCACCAGATGCAGCGTTTCGGCAACAGCCCCACCGGCAGCGGCGAAGCCTTTGGCGACCTGCGCCAGCATCACCGGCGTGTTGCCCTTGGCGCCGCGCGGCGAGCCGTTGAAGAGCGTCAATGTATCCGGCGGGGTGATGCGCGCGCCAGGCAGCGGCGGCAACCTGTGGTCGAAGGGTACGCCAGCCGCCGTCTGCGTGACGATGGCGCGGGCGACCGCGTCCATCGGCTCCTCCGTCGTGAAGGCAAACTCCAGGCGGCTCTTCATATTCAGCGCGGTGCGGCTGAAGATGTCGCCCACGATGCGCAGGTCTTCGGCGTCGGTGTCGGCCTCTTTCTGCGTCAGCAGCCCGATGCGCGGATAGTGATCATAGCGTGGGCGGTGGTGCGCTTCGCCATGATCCACCACAAAGTACGGGTGAATCAGCGGGATGGACTTGTCCATCATCTTCTTCAACGTCGCGTCGGGGAAGCCCATGCGCAGCGGCGCGGCCCACAGCAGAAAATCGCCGTTGATGACCGCCCGGCACACATCGTGCGAGGCGTCCTTGACCACGCACTGCCCCGGCGTCTTCATCCAGCAGCCGAAGCAGCCGGTGCAGAATTTGATGTCCAGGTCGCGCAGCGTGAAGGCTGTCACCGTGTGGCCTTCACCGGTCAACTTTGCCGCGAGGCGGGCCACGTATGCATCAAATTCCCCGTTTTGGGGATTGCTATTGCCGTTCATAATGGTGATTTTCATGAGTCTCACTTTCCTTTGCTAAACGCATAATGAATGACTTTCTTCGGACATACATCCGCACACGTCCCGCACAGGACGCATTCGCTGTGTTCCATCGCGCCTTTTTGGACCAGCGCGTTAACGTCCAGGCTCATCGGGCAATTCTGAGTGCATTTTTTGCAGTTGATGCACTTCTCGGTTTCGGCCTTCAGCCGCAACGCGGGCCAGTTGCCCAGATTGCGCAGTTTGCGGCCCAGAATCATGAAAGGCGCCATCCAGCAGATGGTATGGCAGCCCGCACGCCGCCCGACGAGGACCGACAAGGCCAGGAATATCCCCACAACAATGTAGTAGATGATGTACCGCTCCGGCGCATCCACCGAGATGCCGCTGTCGGTGAGGTGGAAGAAGTTTATCTGCCGGTAGCCGCCCGCCCGCACCGCCATCATCACAATGATCGCCAGCCACGGAAACCAGATCAGCCACTTAATCCAATCTGCCCTGCCGCGCACGGGCTTGTTGTTGATGGCGAAGCTCACCTCACCCAACCCCGCCGCCGGGCACACCCACCCGCACCACAGCCGCCCCACAAAGAGCGCGCTGAGGAATTGCAGCCCAAACACAATCAAACTGCCGTTGATGATGCCCTGCGCTGCCCCATCAATGATGACGTAGGGCGAAAGATAATTCATAATGACGGGAAAGAGCAAGAGCGAGACAATAATCAAGCCTTTGCGAATTCTTTGACGTACTACCAGTTGTTGCGCCACATTTACCTCCTGGCGAATAATGAATTGCGAATTACGGAATCAGCGGATCTCCCCCTCTCCCGCTCTCCCCCTCTCCCGCTCTACCCTGCCGGCATTTCCCCGTTCTTAATCCGCCGGATCACGTCTTCCAGCCAATCCAGGTTGGCCTGCGCCGATTTGAATCCCGCCTCCAGCGTGAGCATCCAGCAGAAGAACTCGCGGGGCGATTCCATATACGCCCGGTACTCCTCTATTTGTTGGGGGATTTGTTCGTACTGCGCCAGCCCGGCGCGCACCTGGTCGGCGGCGCGCTCGAACATCGCCAGGATTTCTTCGTCCGCTAACTGCCCGGCGAAGAAGACCTGGATGAGCACAGCAGTGCGCGAGCTGGGCAACGGTATCGGTGCGAGCAACCATTGGTGGAGTTCCACCCGCCCGGCCTCCGTGATGTGATACACCTTGCGGTCAGGCCGGTCGCTCTGCTCGACGATTTCCATCTCCGCCCAACCCCGCTCGGTGAGACGGGTGAGCGTGCGGTAAATCTGGCTCTGGTCGGCCGACCAGAAATGCTGCACCGACGTATCGAAGATTTTCTTCAAATCGTAGCCGGAAAGCGGTTTGTAGTTCAAAAAACCCAAAATGGCGTGTTCCAGGGACATACCTGATTCCTTATCTATGGGATTTGTCATTGTAAGACTAATGATATATATGAATAGTATTATATTAGCATTGTCCACTAATTTGTCAAGAGGGAATCTTACATGGTATGATGGGGGCATTGCGGATACGGTCTAAGTTCTTTTGATCAGGACTTACGCAAGCGAGTGGAAATTTACCGCAGAGCACGCAGCGTTCGCAGAGATTTTTATGGATCCTCAGCGTCCTCAGCGTTCTTTGCGGTGAAAAAACGTCCCCCTTGCATAAGCCCTATGGATTCCTTTGCGCTTTGACGCGAGCTGCATTTCTATTTTTGGAGGAACTATGGCGATACAATCTGAGGGGCAGCTTTTTGAGCTGGTTCAATTGCTGCGTGTGTTCGGGGATTCCAAAACCTTTCCTGACGCGCCGTCCGGCGGCGCGGAAGCGGCGGTCTGGGCGGATGTGGAGGCGTTGATCGGCCGGTATGCGCCCTTGCTTCGGGAGAAGGTCGCTTCGCCGGAGGCCTTGGCGGGCGTGCTGGACGCGGCGCGGTTGTTGGATGAACTGCGCTTTGAGCTTGAGCAGCTTGTGGGGCAGCATTTCGATCTGCGTGGGCCGCTTTCCGGCGCGCCGCTGCAGAGCGCTTCGATGGAGGCGCATATTGCCTGCATGTGGGATTGGTTGACACGTCGTCCGGCCGCCGGGCAGGAGCGGGGGACGCTCCTGCCGTTAAGTCACCCCTACGTTGTGCCGGGGGGGCGGTACGTGGAGCTGTATTACTGGGACAGCTATTTCACCGCGGTAGGGCTTTTGGCCGCCGGTCGCATAGACCTGCTTCAAGGCATCGTGGACAATATGACCGATCTCATTCGGCGGTACAGCTTTGTGCCCAACGGCAACCGGAGCTACTATCTCACCCGTTCCCAGCCGCCTTATTACGGCGCACTGCTCACCCTTCTGGGGAAAGCTCAAGGTGAGGATGCGGCGCGGGTTTACTACGAGACCCTGAGACGAGAGTACGTCTATTGGCAGACCCCTGGCGCTCACTCGGTTGAGCCGGCGGCAGGCATGCATCTCAACCGGTTTTGGGATGAGGCGGACACGCCGCGTCCCGAAGGCTACCGGGAGGACCTCGCTACGTGGTACGCGGCGCGCGCTGCCGGGCTGCCGGAAATGGAAAAGCCCCGACTCTGGCGCGATCTCCGCGCCGCCGCCGAATCCGGCTGGGACTTCAGCAGCCGGTGGCTCAAACCCGATGCGCAGGGCGTCTGGTCGCTGGCCTCCATCCGTACCACCGCGATCTTGCCCATTGACCTCAACTGTTTGCTCTACAGCATGGAATGTCAGTTGGCGGCGTGGGCGCCCGATGCTGCGACGCGCCATAACTTTGCTGTCGTCGCCGAACGCCGGCGCGAGCTGCTGCTCCGCCCGCCCTTTTGGAACGGTCGGTGGTTCTACGATGTCGAGTTCATTCCCGGCCAGGGACTGGCTGCCACTGGCGTCGAGTCCCTGGCCGGGGTCTTTCCCCTGTTTTGTGAAGTGGCTTCCCCGGAGCAGGCCGCCCAGGTTGCCGACTATATCGAAGCACATTTTCTGCAAGCGGGTGGGGTGGTGACTTCAACGCGGGCTTTTCACACCGGCCAACAATGGGACTATCCGAACGGCTGGGCGCCGTTGCAGTGGGCGGCGGTGGTTGGCCTGACCAACTATGGCTACGATGCGCTGGCCCGCGAGATTGCGCGGCGCTTCGTCGCGCAGGCGCGGCGCGTCTATGACCGTTCCGGCAAGATGATGGAGAAGTATGACGTCTGCGATCTGACGCGCCCCGGCGGCGGCGGCGAATACCCCAATCAGGATGGGTTTGGGTGGACGAATGGCGTGGTCAAGGCGTGCCTGGAATTTCTCGACGGCAACGTATTCTGGCCGCGCTGCACTGGCTGATTGGGGGCGCGCAAAACCCCGCTATGCGGCGGGGTTTTGTGATTTTCGGTGCATACAGAAGCGGATCGGGACTACTTCACCTGGATTTCGATCAGACCCTTGACGGTGGTGTTCTTGGCGAAGCCGGGCATCCGCGAGGTGAAACCGCCCTCGGAGCGGAACGAGACGATGCAATTCTCGCAGGCCTGCACGTCGGCCAATGGGATTTCGACCGTGTAGCCATCGTCGGCCATTAACAGGAGTGTGGCGGCGTCACTCTGCGGCTGGGCCAGCGCCAACAGCGCGCTAAAGGGGACGCCGGTGTAGGTTTCCTTCTCGCCCTTGCTGTTCTCTGCCTCGACGTCCATCGCCTGCATGGCTTTGACTTCGGCTTCCGTCCACTGCAGCGCCTGCGCCACCTTGCCGCTGACTTTCAAGGCCGTGTCGCCGGGAGAGGCTAACGTCTGCGCGTCGCGCCAGGGTTGGGAGTCGGGGACGAAGAGCGGCGCGCCGAATTTATCCACGCCGAAGGCGCCAATTTTCTCCTGAACCGGCACAGAGATCAGCCAGTCAATAAACTGATTCGCCAGATCGCCTTTGATGTTGGGGTTTTTCTCAGGATTGACGTTCATGACGCCGTAGGGGTTGAATAGCAGCGTGTCGCCTTCCACCAGGATTTCCAGCTTCAGCCCTTCCAACGTCCGCGCCAGATAGGTGGCCCGGTCGCTGAGGGTGTAGGCCTGTTGTTCTTCCGCCATGCTCAGCACCGCGCCCATGCCTTGCCCGGCGGACACGTACCAGTCGCCGGACGGCTCAATGTTGGCCGCTTTCCAGAGGGACTTTTCCTTGCTGTGTGTGCCGGAATCGTCGCCGCGTGAGATGAAGGCGGCCTTGGCCGTCGCCAGGGTTTCCAGCGCGCGGGAGGCATTCTTCATCCCCTTGATGCCCGCCGGGTCGTCGCTTGGGCCGACGATGACGAAGTCGTTGTACATCACATCCTCGCGGCGCGTGCCGTGCCCATCGGCTATGAAGGCATCTTCCTGGCTGCGGGCGTGAACCAGCAGCACGTCGGCGTTGCCGTCCTTGCCGAGCTGGATCGCCTGCCCCGTCCCCAGTGAGACGACTTCCACCTTGGCGTTGAACGCCGCCTCGAAGTCGGGTAGGATGTAATCCAGCAGCCCTGAGTCATACGTGCTGGTGGTGGTGCCCAGAATCAATTTCTGCGGTTCGGCGGCCGGCGCCGTGGTGGGCGCCGCGGTGGCGACCGGCGCGGCAGTCGGCGCCGTCGTGGATTTCGGCGTCGGGCTGGTACACGCCCCTAACACCACGGATAACAAGACCCATCCCAAGACAATTTTGAATACAACCGGTTTGTTAGACATAACTCCTCCTGTGAAATAGGCCGCTCAAGCGGCAGATTAAAAGGGATATTTTCGTGGATGATACATCGTCCGCGAAAATGTCTTCTCAATACACCATCTCGCCCTTGACAAATGCGGACGTGCGGGGGTCGTGGGGCGATTCAAAAAATGTCTGCGTCTCGGCAATTTCCACGATGCTTCCGCCAAGCAGCAGCGCGACGCGATGGGCCAGGCGGTGCGCCTGGAAGACATTGTGCGTCACCAGCACCACCGTACAGCCCTGTTCGCGGTTCAGTTCCGCGACAACGGTTTCGATCAGCCCGACGTTGTAGGGGTCGAGATTGGCCGTTGGCTCATCGAGCAGCAGGACGGTGGGCCGTAGGACGATGGCGCGCGCCAGGGCCACCCGCTGCGCCTCTCCTCCTGATAACGTCTGCGCCGGTTTGTGAGCCAGTGGGGTCAGGCCAAGCCGCTCGATGACGGCCTGAATTTCGACTTGCCGGCCGCGCTCGCCGCGCAGCCGCAAGCCGTATTCTACGTTGCGCCGAACGTTAGTGGAGAGCAACGCCGAGCGCTGGAACACCGTCGTCACCTCGCGGCGCAGGGACAGCGGGGCCGCGTCCGGTTGAATCGGCTGCCCGCGATACTTCAGCGCGCCGCTTTCGGGAAATTCCAGGAAGTTGAGCAAGCGCAGCAGGGTGGATTTCCCCGCGCCGCTGGGGCCGACCACGGCCAGGATTTCGCCCGGATGGATGTCGAGGGCGACCACTTTCAGCACCGCGCGGGCGTCGTAGGATTTGACCACTTGTCGAAGTTCGTACAAGGGGGCGCTGCTCATTGGCTTTTCCTCTGGAACTGTGCCACAGTCAGGTTGATAAGAAAGGTTAACCCCAACAACACCAGCGCCAGCCCGATGGCCAAGTCGAGGTTGCCCCGGCGGGTTTCCAACATAATCGCCGTCGTCAGCACCCGTGTCGCGCCTTCGATGTTACCGCCGACCATCATCACCGCGCCCACCTCCGAGATGATGCTGCCGAGTCCGCCGACCAACGCGACGATCACGCCCTGACGGGCCTCTTTGAGGACCGTCCACGTGACCTGATGGGGCGTCGCGCCCAGCGCGCGCAGTTGCAGCCGCAGGTTGGGGTCTACTTCGGCGACGGCGGCCATGGTGTAACCGATGATTAACGGCGTGGCGATAATGACTTGCGCCAGCACCATTGCCGGGACGGTGAAGAGCTGTGGAATCCAGGCCCAGTTCAGCGGCCCCAGGATGCCGCTGCGCGAGAGCAGCAGATAGACCGTCAGCCCGATCACGACCGGCGGGAAGCCCATGCCGGTGTAGACTAACGCCTGGACGACGCGCCGCCCCGGGAAGTGCGTCAGGCCAATGACTGCGCCCAGCGGCACGCCCAGCGCCGCGCTGAGCAACAGCGCCACCCCGCTCACCTGCGCGGACAGCATGATAATTTCCCAGAGATAAGCGTCGCCGGAGAAGAGCATCCGTAGCCCTTCCCTCAGCCCGTCCCATATCACTTGCATAGAGGTTCTTTCAAATAGGATTTACGCAACAGGGTTCTTTTTTATCGCAGAGACCGCCGAGAAAGGATAAGCGCTCTGCATTGGATTCTACTCAGTCGTTAAACCCAACAAAAAACGGCGTCCTCGGAAAGGACGCCGCTATACATTCCCTTCTACCTGGTGGGGCTGGGGCATCGGCGCGCATTTCCTTTCCAAATATGGGAGGCGCAGTCGTTTCCCACTGCACCCTATCGGTCTCACGGCCATGAGTGGGACTGTTAGGTCCGGAGACTCGGAAACGCAAAGTTACACTATCATTTTACGGCAAGTATCATACCATCAAACCAATTTTCGACAAACCCCCGTTTACCCTCTACTGTTCAAACAAAAACGCCTGCACACGCGCCCCCGCCGGGGCATGTGTCCACTCCTCCGGGATGATCGCCAACCCGTTAGCGCGCACCATCGAACTGAGGATGCCTGATCCCTGATCGCCGGTGGGCGTCGCGTGCAGCCCATCGGCGCCGCGCGTGATGTGGACCCGCACATAGTGTCGCCGCGCATCCTTGCGCGGGATTTCCTGATCGAGAATGGCTTCAAAGGTGGGTTTGTGGATGTCTGTCAGGCCCAGCATGGTCAAAATTGCCGGCCGCGCGAATAACTCGAAGGAGACCATCGTGGAGACCGGGTTTCCTGGCATCCCCAACACCGGCACGGTGCGCTGTGCGCCGTTCACCTCTGCCGTGATGCGCCCGAAGGCCAGCGGTTTGCCCGGCTTCATTCGCACGCGCCAGAAGGAGATTTCACCCTCGGCGGCCAGCACCTTCTTTACCACGTCGAAATCACCCACCGAGACGCCGCCCGACGTGATCAGCAAATCTGCGCCTTGCGCCAGCCCTGCGTGGATTTTGGCTGTCAAATCGTTCACCGTATCCTGCGCGATGCCCAACATCAGCGGGATGCCGCCATACTGAAGCACTTGTGCTGCGTTGGAATAGCTGTTGGAATTACGGATTTTTCCGGGCAGCAGTGGCGCGTTCACTGCCACCAACTCGTCGCCGGTGGCGAGGACGGCGACGCGGGGGCGGCGAAATACGGCGACTTCGCCGTAACCCAACGCCGCGAGCATGCCCACTTCCTGTGGGCGGATGCGGGCGCCGCGCGTCAGCGGGCGCTCTCCCGCGTGGATATCTTCCCCCGCCGGGCGGATGTTCGCGCCCAGGGGCATCTCGGCAAAACAGTCTACCCACTCGCCGTCCTGCTGCGTCGCCTCGAAGGGGATGACGGCATCCGCGCCCTCTGGCAGCGGCGCGCCGGTCATAATGCGGATCGCTGTCCCCGGCGTCACCCGCTCCGCCGCGAGGTAGCCGGCCGCCAGGTTCTCGATGACCCGCAGCCGTTTGGGCGACTCCGGCCCCGCATTACGCAGATCGGCGGCTTGCATGGCGTAGCCGTCCATTGCCGTGTTTGCGTGCGGGGGGATGTCTCCGATGGCGATGATGTCCTCGGCCAGCACGCGCCCCAGCGCCTCCAGGAGCGGCACATGCTCTGCCTCCAGCGGGTGGAACATTGCCAGCACCTGCTCCAGCGCTTCTTCAACGCTCAACATTGGGTATAGTTCATGGTGGTGTTTCATAATCTCCTTTGGGAATGGGGATCTGGTTTCCTTAATCTCCACTTCCTATTGCCTAATCCCTCGCTGTCTTTAGAACCTATCCGAAAATTATAGCGGCGTTGCGCCGCTGCGCCGGGTCTTGCGGCTAAAGCCGCTTTCAGGAAGGTATTTTTTCGTGGGCGGGCGTAGCCCGCCCACGAAAAAAATACCCTTCAAACCGCGCCTTTAGGCGCAAGTCGTGGGCCAAAACGAATTTTTGGATAGATTCTTAATTAATGTTCGCTGCGCCATGCCGCGCCGTCGGCCCAGAATTCTTTTTTCCAGATGGGCGCAATTTCTTTGATGCGATCAATGGCATAGTGCAGCGCGTCGAAGGTTTGGGCGCGATGCGCTGCGGCGAGCGCGATGACCACCGCCGTCTCGCCGATTTCCAGCCGCCCCACCCGATGCACAATTGCGGCGGCGCGCACATCCGGCCAGCGCGCGTAGATCTCGGCGGTGATCTGCCGCAGCGTCTTTTCGGCCATCTCCGGGTAGGCCTCGTATTCGAGGTGTCGCGTCTCGCGTTCCCCCGTGAGGCCGCGCACCACGCCGATAAATGTCACTATCGCGCCATTCGCCGGATTCGCCAGCCGCGCCACCACTTCATCCGTCGAAACAGGTCGTTCTGTAATCTCAACAAAGGTGTTCATAATGGTTTTCCCTCATTAAGGAGCAGGGGCGCAGGGGAGCGGGGGGGATTCGCTGATCCGCCGATCCGCTATTCGCCATTGGCTATTCGCCATTGGCTCACCCCCCTCCCACCGGCGGGATGCACGCAATTTCGTCGCCTTCGTGCAGGGGGCTGGTCAGGGGCGCGTAAGTCAGATTGACGGCGAAGCGCACACGCTGCGCTGCCAGGGCCGGGTAATCCGCGAAGAGCTGCGCTTGCAAGTCTTGCAACGTCGCGCCTTCCGGCAGTGTGTGGGGTTGCTGCGCCATCCCGGCTATCTCGCGGGATACCGCGAAGAAACGCACATTGACACGCATGGGATACCTTCCTGTGAAATTGGGAGATAGGGGCCAGGAATTGAGACTTAGGTTGTTTCACTCCCTAATCCCCACTCCCCACTCCCCTTTCGATCATGGTTTATGTTTCTAAAACCACATCGCCGCTTTTGCCGCCATGTTTGCTGACCAGGCGGATGTCGGTGATGCGCATCGTCTTTTCGACGGCTTTCGCCATGTCGTAGATGGTCAACGCGGCGACGCTGACGGCCGTGAGGGCTTCCATTTCCACGCCGGTCTTGCCGTGCGTCCGCACTGTGGCGGTGATGATGATGCGCGCGGCAGCCTCATCTACCTCGAAGTCTACGTCAATCTTGGTCAGCAGCAGCGGGTGGCATAAGGGGATGAGGTGCGGTGTTTGCTTGGCCGCCAATATGCCTGCCACTTGCGCCGTGGTTAGCACATCGCCTTTGGGGAGGCCGTTTTCAACGATAAGCCGCAGTGTCTCCGGGCGCATGCGGATTTCGCCGCGCGCTGCGGCGACGCGCTCTGTGTCCGGCTTGTCGCCTACGTCCACCATGCGGAGGCGGCCTTCGGCATCCAGGTGACTCAATTCCATCCTTTATCCTCCAATTTGCGCCATCGCCCGTCCCTGAACTTGCGCATACTCGGCGAGCTGATGCCCTTGCGGTTTGAGACGCGCGGCTTCCAACAGCAATGCCTGGATATCGGCCTCGCTCGCGCCCCCGCGCAACGCGGCGCGGAGATCAAGCTCGTTTGTGGCCAGCAGGCAGGGACGTAGTTTGCCATCGGCCGTCAGCCGAAGGCGGTTGCACTGCGCGCAGAAGTGCTCGCTCACCGCGCCGATGAAGCCAAGGGTTCCCAGCGCTCCCGGCAGTTGGTAGATGCGCGCCGGGCCGGCGCCATCCACCTCGGCGGGCGTCAGTGCGCCCAACGCGGCTTCGATCCGCGCGCGCAGTTCCGCCGAGGTGACGACGCGCGCGCGCCAGTCCCGCGCTGCTTCGCCTACCGGCATCCACTCGATGAAGCGCACGTGCCAGGGCGCGTCCAACGTTTTGCGCGCCAGGTCAACCACCTCATCATCGTTCTGCCCGCGCATCACCACGGTGTTGATTTTAACCGGCTCCAGCCCGGCGGCAAAGGCGGCGTCAATGCCGGTCAGCACTGCGTTCAAATCGCCCCGGCGGGTGATGGCGCGGAAACGCTCCGGTTGCAAGGTGTCCAGGCTGACGTTGACCCGCATCAGGCCGGCTTCGGCCAACGGCGCGGCGTACTGGGCCAGCAACATCCCGTTGGTGGTCATTGCTATGTCCTCAATGCCGGGGATGTGGGCCAACACGCGCACCAAGTCTACGACGCCCAGCCGCACCAACGGTTCCCCGCCGGTCAGGCGGAGCTTGCGGACCCCCAGGGCTGCCGCCGCGCGCGCCACGCGCTCGATCTCTTCATAACGCAGGATGTCGTCGTGCGGGCAGGCGGACACGCCCTCTTCGGGCATACAATAGACGCAGCGCAAATTGCAGCGATCGGTAATCGAGATGCGTAGGTAGTCAATGGAACGATGGTAGGCGTCGTTAAGCATAAAAAGCCCCCTAATTGCCTACCATTTCCTCTAGCGCGCGACTTCCCATGCCAGGTGTTGCAATTCGGGCGCGATGAGTTTTTCCCAGGCCAATTGCACCGCCGCTGGCGAGCCGGGTATGGAAATAATCACTTTTCCCCGGTAGGCGCCGGCGGTGGCCCGGGAGAACAGCGCGGCGGAGCCGATTTGCTCATAACTCACCATGCGGAAGAGTTCGCCGAAGCCGGGCAAGTGCTTTTCTAACTTGGCGTTCAGGACATCAATGGTCGTGTCGCGCCGCGAGATGCCGGTGCCGCCGTTGAAGAGGATGATGCGCGCTTCACCGGCGCTCAGCTCATCCAGCACTGCTGTAACTTGATCCGCCTCATCTTTGATCAACCGGTAGTCACTCAGCCGGTGCCCGGCCGCTTGCAGCGCAGTTTCGAGGTAGTGTTTGTTTGCATCGGTGGCCTCGGTGCGGGTGTCGCTCACTGTGACCAACGCCACCGGAATTGCTCCCTGTGTGGCGGCGAGAGTTTTGTGATGATGCATGCTTTGAGAGGTTGGCGATGGACTCATTTTGTATTCTCCCCACTATCCATATACAAACCTCTTGGAGTATACCGGAGTCTCTCCATCCGTCAATATGTTTCGGGAGTGTTTCCAGGGCTTTATCCTTCTTGTCAGACCACGCTTACTGGGTAGATTTTATGGCTGAAGCCGCCGAAAAAAGGGGTTTTGTGGTGACGGGCGGTAGCCCGTCACCACAAAACCCCCTTTAAAAATCACGGCTTTCGCCGTCTTCTGTGTTGCGGCGTACCATCTGGTGGGAGAATGATAAGGCCCTGGGAGTGTTTCCAGGGGATATGATTCTCGGCGGGCGTGTCCCATCCGGGCGATTTTGCGGCTAATGGCGTAGGTCGTGGAGGTAAATAAAGTCCCACGCCTGCGTAGTCAATACGCGGGCGTGGGTTTGCTTTGGGACGCAATGGAGGGTCGTTATAACTTTGCGGCGGGAGGAATCAGCGCCTCCAGAAGCGGCGCCACCCAACTATCTTCTTCGATGTCATAGACGACAAAGTCTGAGTCAAACTGCCAGTACGCCCAACTCCATCCCAACTGTTCTGCGTGGCGGGCGAGGGCGTGGGTGTAGCGCGCGCGCGAGGCCATGTCGGCCTTATCATACGCGCCAAACTCGCCGAGGTAAATGGGACGCTGCTGCTGTTCCGCCCACGTCTGCACTTTGCCCAAATCCTGCGCGATCCGCTGCATCTCTTCGGGGGTGCCGCGCCACTCGACGTTGCTTAGGTCCCGGTATTCCGACCACGACGCGCCCTGGTGTGTGAACGGCATGGGGTGGTAGTAGTGGACGGTGACGATGAGCGCGCGATCCGCCGTCGGCAGCTCTAACGCTTCAATGTAGTCAATGCCGTTCCAGCACGCCGGGCCGATAATCAGAGTGCGCTCCGGGTTGCTCTGGCGGATCAGGTCGTAGGGTTCGACGAGAAATTGATTCCATGCGGCCGGCGTTAGCGCCCCGTGCGGTTCATTGAGCACTTCAAACAGCACCGTGTCTGGATAGTCTCGATACCGCGCCGCCCATTGGCGCCATGTTGCCAGAAACTTCGGCTTCAGTCCTTCTGGGTCTTTGCCCATGGCGCTAAATTCATGCATATCGAGGATGGCGAGCAGATCATTCTCCTGGCATTGGGCTATGACCCAATCCAAGGTTTCCAACCACGTTGGCTGGATCGTGTAGTCGGGCGCGTCTCCCATATATTGAAAGGGGTGCAGGTTGATGCGGACATGGTTGAAGCCGGCCTGTTGGATCAGGCGGAAGTGTCTGGTTTGCATGCGCGCCTTGTCTCTGGATTTCCACAGAGTATCGTAGCCCACAATGTTGACGCCGCGACCCAGGCGGCGGTTCTGCGCAAAGGCATCGGTGCTGTTTTTCATAGTATTTCCTCCGAAAATAGTCTGTAACCTTTAGTCTTATGCATATTCTCTACTCATTTGTCTGTGTCAATGATGCAGAGCATGTCTTGGGGGTACTCGCGGGTGATGAACCAGACGCTTCCGGTTGTATCCATGACGGCGGACATGGGGCGGAAGCCGGCGCTCGGCCCAAAGTCGGTTTCGGTCAGTCGGTAAATATCGTCTCCAAATAGCCAGGTCGCGCCGCTTACATCCGTGATGGTGCGCAGCATCAGGACATAGTATTCGTCGGCGCCTCTTGGCACGAGTGTCCAGACGCCATCCCGCACATGGTAAAGCGCCTGCGCATCGCAACTGGCCGCGCCGCAGAGCAATTCTGTCACCCAAAGACGCCCGAACGGATCCGCCGCGAGATCGAGGATGGCCGCGTGACTACGGTAATCGTAGGGGACCTCTTCCGGCGGCGCGAAACTGGTCCAAGCACCGGAGCTGGGGATATGTTGCCAGAGGGCGCCGTGAATGCCGAGCCAGACGTTGCCTGCCGGGTCTTCTTGGAGCGCGGCGACGCAACCCTGAGAAGCCGGGGAATCGGCGCCATGCCAGACCTGGCCGTCGAACCAGCGCGCGCCCTGCCCCCCACACGGACCTTCCGCGTGGTCGCACTCGCCAACCCAAACAGCGCCGGTGCTTTTCAGGATGGTCATCTGGAAACTGGGGGCGCACCCGTTGGGATCGGGTACCTCGCCCATGCCCATATCTTGTGATGTAAAGACAGTCCATCGTTCACCATCAAAGACCCGGATGTCCTGTGAGGTCGCCAGCCAGAAACGCCCTGCGGGGTCGCATTGTCCCCAATGGATGGCGTCCGCGTACCAGAAACCGGCCATAGAGACCCATCCGGCATCTGCGCCATAGGTCGCCCAACCGTTGCCATCCCAGGCAGAAATCTCGTCGTGGCTTTCATCAATGACCCAAATGTGTCCGGCCCCATCAACCCCGGCGAGCGTGCCGTTGAGGCCGGTGAGTTGGACAATCCAGGCATTTCCCTCAAGTTTGGCAATCCCCTGGTCTGTCGCCAGCCAGAGCGTGCCGTCGCACGCGGTATAGAGGCCTGCCGATTCTCCGGGAAGGAGATCCGCAACCGCGCTGACGCGGCGAAACGGCTCCGGCATGGGCCTCAAAGTCGGCTCCGGTTTAGGCGTTCGGGTGGGACGGGGTGTGCGGGTTGCCGTGGGAGAGGGCCTGGGGGTGGCGGTGGGCCTCGGGGTGGGTTTGGGCGTTGCCGTGAGGGTAGGCGTAGAGCTGGCAGTAGGGCTTGGCAGTGAAGTGGAAGTCGCCGAGAGGCTTGGCGTGGAGCTTGGCGACGGTGTGGCGGTGGGAGAGGGGGGGGGCGTCGGTGGAGTTGTTGGGGAAGGGGCTGAACATGCGATGAGGAGCGTTATGAGAATCAGCCCTATGCATGTGCGTCCATATCCAATAGCGGGGATCGAATCAGTATGACTGCATCTGATAATGGTTTTCATGGCATTTTCTTCCTTGAAAATAGCCCAGAGTTCCCAGAGAAATCCCTTTGTGTCCTTTGTGTTAAAGAGTTTTCATCGCTGTAGAATCTGCCTCTATTCTATGAGGGTAGAAGGGTGGTGTCAAGGAGGGAAACGATCTTATTCCGAACGCTTTGGGCGCGCGCTAAAGGGGCAGAAAAATCTGAAACCGGGTTCCTTGCCCGACTACGCTTTGGACGGTGATGCGTCCCCCATGCGCGTGAACGAGCTGCCGCGCAATCGCCAAGCCCAACCCGCTGCCTACGCCTGGGATGTGCGTGCGGGAGCGGTCGCCGCGCCAGAAGCGGTCGAAGATGTAGGGCAGGTCGTCCGGTGGGATGCCGCTGCCGGTGTCCTGCACCTGGAGGCACACGCCCTCCGCTTCCTGCGCGGCGCACAGTGTGATGCGCCCGCCTTCGGGCGTGTAGCGCAGCGCATTGGAGAGCAAATTCCCCAGGATTTGGTTCAGCCGTGCCACGTCCGCCTGGACGATGAGCGCTGCGGCGGGATCGCACCGCGTTTCCAGCGTGATACCTGCCGCCTCCGCCGGGCCGCTGAAGCTGGTCGCGGCGTCCGCCAGCACATCGCAAACGTCCACCGGGGCCAGATGCAACGGCAGTTGCCCGGCCTCTGCCAGCGAGAGGGTGCGCAAATCCTCCACCAATCGGGCTAACAGGCGCGTTTCATCCAGCGTGGCGGTGATGTGCCCTGGGGTGGGGTTGTACACGCCATCGAGCACGCCTTCCAGGTTCCCCTGGATGATTTGCAGCGGGGTGCGCAGCTCGTGCGCCACGTCCGCCGTGAGGTTGCGCCGTTGCTGATCGGCGCGCTGCAAGGCTTCCGTCATACGGTTGAAGGAGGCGGCCATGCGCGCAAATTCCGGCGACCCCCGTTCCCGCACCCGCACCTGGAAATCCCCGTCGGCGACGGCGTCTGCCGCCATCATCACCTCGGCGAGCGGCGCGGTGAAGTGTTGAAACGCTCGAACGGCCAATCCGCCGCCCACGATCAGGATGAGGAGCGGAAACAGCAGAAAGCGATATTCGCGGAGCGCGAGGGGTGGGGTAGGGAGCGGCAGGGCTTCGGGCGCGTGCCGCAGCGCGACCAGCAAAAAAGCCAACGCCATGCATAGAAAGATAGCCAGAAAACCCATCAAAAAGAGGAAACGCACTAACAAGAACCGGTGTTTGCGCCGCGCGCCGACTCGAGGGTCGAAAGTGTGCGGGTAGGGGGGGCGCCAGCGCCCGCCATGCTGGCGCGCTTGCAAAAACTCACGCCAGTATGACCGCGCCTCATGGCCCGAGGGCGGCAGATGTGGCGGTTCACAGTTCGTCATTGAATTTATACCCCACGCCGTATATCGTCAGTACGTAGAGGGGCGCTGCCGGGTCCGGTTCGAGTTTGCGGCGCAAATTTTTGATGTGGGCGTCTACGCTGCGGTCAAAACCGGTGTCCACGCTCAGCCCGTGCAGCCGATCCAGCAATTGCGCGCGCGTGAAGGTCTGCCCCGGATACTGCGCCAGCGTCGCCAGCAGATTGAATTCGGTGTAGGTGAGATGCAGCGGCGTCCCGGCGCGCGCGACGGTATGCCCGTTGAGGTTGATCTCCAGGTCTCCTGCGCGCAGCAGGCCAGAAGTCTGCACGCCGCCCTGCGCGCGCCGCAACACGGCGCGCACCCGCGCCACCAGCTCGCGCGGCGAAAAGGGCTTGGGGATGTAGTCGTCTGCGCCCAATTCCAGACCGATCAGGCGGTCGGTTTCATCTACGCGCGCCGTGAGCATGATGATCGGCACGTCCGACTCGCGGCGCAGCGCGCGGCAGACATCCAGTCCATCCATTCCCGGCAGGTTAAGGTCGAGGACAATCAAATCGGGGTGCTCCGTCCGCGCCTGAGCCAGCGCTGTAGGGCCATTGCCCGCGATCACCACGCGGAACCCACCTTGCGCCAAATAATCGCGGGCCTGCTTCACAATTTGGGGTTCGTCGTCCACAACCAAAATGGTCTCGTTCATACGGTAGTTGTATCACAGTCGTGTCAAAAGAACAAGGGGGGCGTTGACAAAGTATCTCTGTCAACGCCCCCCCTCTATCCTGACCGGCCTTTATCCTTCTGGTCTGTCTTCGACGGCGGACTCTGTCTCGGCGGCGGGCTGGGGCGCCGGATCGCAGAAGTGGCGCCAGTGATGATGATGGCGACGCCAATGCGCTTCCGCTCCCTCGCCATGCATCGCGGTCCAGCCGTGACGCCGCGCCATCAACAGGCCGCCCAGCGCCAGCAGAATCAACGGGAAGGCGCCGCACGCCAACATTGGCAAGAGCATCAGGATCCTATGTCCGCCCCAATACCCTCCGTGCATGGGCATCATCGGATAGGGTTGCGCCGGCGCTTCCCCATTTGAGGCTACTGGCGGGTAGTATACCATCTGACGTCCCATCCCCAATGCCAGGGGGATAAAGGTCATGCCCGCACACATAAAGAACATCACGGCAATGCCGCCCACCACCAACCATTTTTTGTCCATCATCACAACACCTCCATTGATTAGAATAGGGTGGGGATGTCTCCCCGTTACGCTCTTACTATGCCAGAGGATTGTGAAGAAATGATGAAGAGCTTGCGGAGGGGTTGTGAAATTGGCCGTTGTGATTATTCAGTGGCTTCTCGGATTTTTACCAGGAGCGCCCCTTTTTCCACTTGGGCGCCGGCGGCTACGGTTAGCTGCTTGACCTGTCCGGCAAAAGGCGCTTTCAACTGCATCTGCATCTTCATAGATTCGAGCACCATCAGCACCTGTTCCGCCTCCACACAGTCGCCTACCTTGATCCCTACCATAACTACCAAACCGGGCATCGGCGCGACGATGTCGCCGGCTTGTGCCGCGCCCTTAGCATTGGCCCGGCGGCCGGCCGGCCCTACGCGGGCCAGAACGCGCCGTCCTTCGGCCAACACCTCATAAATTCCCTGCGCCTGTGGATTCAGGTAAAAGTCTCGATTGCAGTTCCCTTGGCGGAAAACATGCAGCCCGTTCTCATTCAGCGGCGTTAGGTCCGCCTTGATGGGTTCCCCATCAACCAGCACATGCGAATTGGTAATCTGCACATTGTATTCCCGCTCGCCAATGGATACGTAATAGATAGACATGATTCCCTCCCTTCGTTTTCACATCTGCTCGCGCCAGGCTATCGTGCGCCACGCATTTTCTTCCTGTCGGTGTAGCGCCCCCGATTTTTTCCGGTGCGCCACCAGCGCCGCCGCCAGCGCCGCGTCGCGTTCCAGGGCCGCTTTGCCCCTGGCCTCCGGTGGGTCGAATTTGTCGAGGTACGTTGTGTCAAAGTTCCCGGCCTGGAAAGGAGGACTTTCCACGATTTGCAGCAAAAACTCCAGGTCGGTGGCAACCCCGCCGATCTGAAATTCCCGCAGCGCGCGGCGCAAACGTAAGATGGCGCCGGCGCGATTTTCGCCCCACGCGCTGACCTTTGCCAGCAGTGAGTCATAATCCGCCGTGACCGTCATTCCCGCATACAGCGCACTATCCACCCGGATGCCCGGCCCGCCCGGCTCCTTGAGATGCGCGATGTTGCCGGTGGCCGGCAAAAAGCCTGCCTGCGGGTCTTCCGCCAGCACTCGCGCTTCGATGGCCGCGCCGCGCAACTCCACCGCGTCCTGAACCAGGCGCAGGGGACGTCCGGCGGCCAGCCGCAACTGTTCCTTGACCAAATCCAGGCCCGTGATCATTTCCGTGACCGGGTGTTCGACCTGGATGCGTGGGTTAATCTCGATGAAATGAAACGCTCCTCGTTCATCCAGCAAAAACTCTACGGTGCCCAGACTCCGATAGCCGAGCGCGCGCCCCACGCGCGCCGCCGCATCGTAGAGAAAAGCGCGCTGCGCTGCGCTCAGGCCGTGAGCCGGCGCTTCTTCAATGAGCTTCTGTCGCCGCCGTTGAATGGAACACTCCCGTTCCCCCAGGCAGAGGATGCGCCCGGCGCCGTCGCCGAGGATTTGCACCTCAATGTGCCGCGCGCGCTGCACCAGCGGCTCCAGGTAGACCGTGTCGTCGCCGAAGGCCGCCTGCGCCTCCTTGCGCGCCGCCGTCACCATGGCCGCCAGCTCATCGGGGTTGCGCGCCAGGCGGATGCCGCGCCCCCCGCCCCCTGCCGTCGCCTTGACCAATACGGGATACTGCACCTGCATAGCCATGTCGGCGGCGATAGCCTCGGTGAGCGGCGTATCCGGGCCGGGGAGCACCGGCAGGCCGGCGTCACGGGCGGCGCGGCGGGCGGCCAGCTTGTCGCCGGTGAGCGCGATCGTCTCCGGGCGCGGGCCGATGAAGGTCAGCCCGGCGTCCTCGACGGCGCGGGCGAAGTCGGCGTTCTCCGAGAGAAAGCCGTAGCCCGGATGGATCGCGCGCGCGCCGCTGCGCCGCGCCGCATCCAGCACCGCCGGGATGTTGAGATAGCTTTGCGCTGCCGGCGTTGGCCCCAGATAGACAGCTTCGTCAGCATAGCGGGTGTGCAGCGCCTCGCGGTCCGCCTCCGAATAGACAGCCACGCTCGGCAGCCCCAAATCTCGGCACGCGCGCAAGATGCGGACGGCAATTTCACCTCGGTTGGCAACAAGAACTTTCATCAAATCTCCTGTCAGTTAGTCTTATAGTCCTTAGTCTTGTAGTCAAAGAGCATCTGACTATTCGACTACCCGACTACTTGACTATAAAGGGATGTTTCCATGCTTCCGTTTCGGCGTTCTCTGCCGCTTGTCACGCAGAAAACCCAGGGCGGCGATGAGGCGGGCGCGGCTTTCATCTGGCGCGATCACGTCATCCACATAGCCGCGCGCGGCCGCGACAAATGGCATCGCCAACTCTTCGCGGTAGCGGCGGATCAGGTCGGTGCGGGCGGCGTCTGGATCGGTGGCGGCGGCGAGGTCTTTGCGGAAGACAACGTTGACCGCACTTTCCGGCCCCATCACGGCGATCTCGGCGGCGGGCCAGGCCAGGTTCACGTCGCCGGCGAGATGTTTGGAACCCATCACGATGTACGCGCCGCCATAGGCTTTGCGCAGGATGAGTGTGACTTTGGGGACGGTTGCCTCGGCGTAGGCATAAATCAACTTGGCGCCGTGGCGGATGATGCCGGCATGTTCCTGATCGGCGCCCGGCAAGAAGCCCGGTGTGTCCACCAATGTCAGCAGCGGGATGTGGAAGGCGTCGCAGAAGCGGATGAAGCGCGCGCCTTTGTCGCCCGCGTCAATGTCGAGCACACCCGCCAGCACTGCCGGCTGGTTGGCGATGACGCCTACCGGGTGACCGTCCAGCCGCGCGAACCCCACCACGAGGTTTTGCGCGAAGGCGGGCTGGACTTCGAGCAACTCCCCGCTATCCACCAGCGCCTCAATGACAGCGCGGACATCGTAGGGCTGCTGCGGATCGGCAGGGACAATGGCTGCCAGCTCCGGTGTGGCGCGGCGCGGATCGTCGTTGGCCGGGAGGTGGGGCGGCGGCGCGAGATTATTGGCCGGCAAAAAGGTCAGCAGCCAGCGCACCTGGGCGAAAACGGCTTCCTCGTCAGCCGCCGTGAAGTGCGCCACCCCACTGCGTCCCGCGTGGACGCCCGCGCCGCCGAGCGTCTCAAAATCCACTTCCTCGTGGGTTACAGCGCGAATGACGTCCGGCCCGGTGATGAACATGTGCGCCAACTCCTCGACCATGAACACAAAATCGGTGATAGCGGGGGAATAGACCGCGCCGCCCGCGCACGGACCGAGGATGACCGAAATCTGTGGGATCACGCCGGACGCCTGAACGTTGTGGTAGAAGATGTCGCCATAGGCCGCCAGCGCATCCACCCCTTCCTGGATGCGCGCGCCGCCGGAGTCGTTCAGGCCGATGAGCGGGACGCCGTTTTGCAAAGCGATGTCCATCACCCGGGCGATCTTGCGTCCGTGCGCTTCTCCCACAGAGCCGCCCAACACGGTGAAATCCTGGGCGAAGACACAGACCGGTCGGTCTTCAATTTTGCCGGTTCCGATGATGACGCCATCGCCAGGTGGGTGTTCATTTTCTACTCCAAAGCCGGTCGCGCGGTGGGTCACGAACATACCTATCTCATCAAAAGAGTCGGGGTCCAACAGCGCCGCGAGCCGCTCGCGCGCAGTGTGCTTGCCCTTGGCATGCTGCGCCGCGAGTCGCGCCGCCCCGCCGCCCATTTGTGCTTCGGCGCGACGCATTTCTAGGGTTGTAGGAGATGTCATGATTTTTTTTGCTCCATCCGTGTGAAATGGCGCGGATTGCTCATCCGCCCTACCTCACACTCTAACACTCTATCGCGGTAAAAGTTGCGGGGGCGCGCCTTGCTGGCCCGGCGCAACTTTTACCTGAAAGCAGTGTTCTCATTTCACAGGGGGTAACAATAATGCGGGATATGGGGATCCTTGGGGCGGAGAAAGGCGCCTCAAAAAAGCGGGGGACGCTCCAGACGGAGCTGGTGTTTGAAGGTGAGGCCGGGCTGGATGGCCGGGGCGGAGTTGTAGGGGGGGATGGTGTAGAGCAGCGCCAGGGTGAACATGCTCTCATTGAACGCGCCAAGCGGGATGCTGAAGCCTTTGGCGACTTGTACCGGCGTTACGTGGCGCGAATTTATAGCTACCAATATCGCCATACCGGCAATGCTGTGGAGGCTGAAGATTTGACTTCGCGGACGTTTTACCGCGCGCTGCGCAGCCTCCACAGTTACAGAGACACCGGCGGGTCTTTCCAGGCGTGGTTGTTTCGCATTGCCCATAATTTGTTGGTCAACTGGTATCGAGACGAAGGGCGTCGCCGCGTGGTATCCTTGGAAGTGGCCCCCGGTGACGTTCATACGCCTCATGGCGGGCGTTTGCGCGATGAACCCCACGAGACAGTGATTCATTCTGAGCGTCAGGCATGGCTGTCGCAGCTCTTGAACACTCTTCCGGAAGAGCGTAAAACATTGTTGATTTTGAAGTTTGTGGAAAAAATGTCCAACGAGGAGATTGCCAACGTGTTGGGCAGGACTGAGGGCGCTATTAAATCGCTCTATCACCGCACGCTGTCGGGCCTGCGCGAACTGATCGAACAAGGAGAATTTGCGGATGAGTTACTTTAAAAAGGCTTATATCCCTTTGGCGCAACGAGTTTCTCCCCAGGAACAACGCACCCTGGAACGTTCTATCTGTGAAACCCTCGCGACGACCGCGCCCGCTGAGACTTTTGTGGCCGAGTTGGAGCAGGAATTACTTGCTGAGGCGCGCCGTCAATATCACTATCCGCTTTATCCCTGGCGCTGGCTGGGGGTCGCCGGTTTGGTTGGTGGTGGATTGCTTTGGGTCGTGGGGGGTATGTGGATGTGGCTGCACTGGCGAGAGCGTCATTCGACGCCGTCTGCGCCAGTGGGTACCGGCACTTTGGCAAGCGTTTGAAGCCGGCGTACTGCCGGTCGTGTTCTTATCCCTAAAATTTTTATCAAACTGCGCAACTTTTGGCCCAGGGAGGTGTTAAAGCTATCTGGTATAAACAAGCAAGCGCGCGTGTAGGGCAGTGGGTGAGTAGTGCAACCAGTCGGCGGGACGACAAACTCTCAAAAATCTGCTCAATCCGCGAAATCTGCTGACAAAGGAGTAACCTATGGAACCAACACCTTTATGCACGACCCCCATCGCCATCATCGGCGTGGCGGGGATTTTCCCTCAGGCGCACAACGCGCCGGAATATTGGGATAATATCCTACACAAAATTGACTGCATCACGGACGTGCCGCCGTCCCGCTGGAACGTGGACGACTATTACGATCCAGACCCCAGCGCGCCCGACAAAACCTACGCCAAACGCGGCGGCTTCATCCCCGACATTGCCTTCGACCCGCTGGAATTCGGCCTGCCTCCCAACATCCTCGAAGTGACCGACGTTTCCCAACTGCTGGCGCTGGTGGTGGCCCGCGATCTGATGATTGACGCCGGCTACGCCGACGGGCGTGACTTCGACCGCTCGCGTGTCGGCGTGATCCTGGGCGTGGCCGGTGGTCAGAAGCTCATCACCCCGCTGGCGAGCCGTTTGCAATATCCTGTTTGGCGCAAAGTCCTTTTAAGTAGTGGTCTCGTGGAGGATGAGGTCGAGCGCCTCATTGAGAAGCTCAAGCTGGCCTACATCCCGTGGAATGAGAATTCCTTCCCCGGCCTGCTCGGCAACATCATCGCCGGCCGCGTAGCGAACCGGCTAGACTTGGGCGGCGCGAACTGCACGGTGGACGCGGCCTGCGCCAGCAGCCTCAGCGCGCTTCGTATGGCGCTCAGCGAACTGACTGAGGGCCGCGCCGACATGATGATCACCGGCGGCGTGGACACCGACAACTCGCCGTTCATGTACCTCTGCTTCAGCAAGACGCCCGCCCTCTCGCGGCGCGGGGAGAGCCGTCCCTTTGACGCCGCCGCTGACGGGATGCTCGTCGGGGAGGGCGTGGGGATGTTGCTGCTCAAGCGGCTGGCCGATGCGGAGCGTGACGGCGACCGGATTTATGCCATCATCAAGGGCCTCGGCGCGTCCAGCGATGGCAAATTCAAGAGTATCTATGCGCCCCGCCCGGAGGGGCAGGCGGTCGCATTGCGCCGCGCCTATGGGGATGCCGGCTGCGCACCCACCGACGTCGGCCTCATCGAGGCGCATGGCACCGGCACGCGCGCCGGCGATCCGGCGGAATTTGAGGGATTGAAAACTGTGTTTGAAAACAACGGGCGCGGGCAGCACATTGCGCTTGGTAGCGTGAAATCGCAGATCGGCCATACCAAGGCCGCCGCCGGCGCCGCCGGGCTGATCAAAGCCGCGCTGGCGCTACATCACAAGATTCTGCCGCCCACGTTGAACGTTACGCAGCCCAATCCGCAGCTTGCGATCGAAGCGACGCCCTTCTACCTCAACACCGAGAGCCGCCCGTGGATTCGCGCCAACGGGACGCCGCGCCGCGCGGGCGTGAGCGCCTTTGGCTTCGGCGGCACGAACTTTCATGTTGTCCTGGAGGAACACACCGCCGAACACACTGGCGCGTATCGCGTCCATCGCACCGCGCGACCTGTGCTACTCCACGCTGAGACCCCCGCACAATTGCGCGCCGCGGTTGCGTCCGCGCTGACCGCCCTTGCGGACGCCGCCGATACCGCCTACGCCGCTCTTACGGCGCGCAGCCGCGCCCCGCAGATTCCGGCGGACGCTGCCCGGCTCGGCTTCGTGGCCGAATCGCCTGCTGAAGCCGCCGACATGCTGCGCGCGGCCCACGCGACGTTGGAGCGCCAGCCCGACGCGGATGCCTGGGAGCACCCGAAGGGCATCGTGTACCGGCGGCGGGCGCTCGCGGAAGCCAAAGTGGCCGCCTTGTTCCCCGGTCAGGGCTCGCAGTACGTCGCTATGGGGCGCGAAATCGCGCTGAATTTCCCGCCGCTGCGCGCGGCTTACGGGCAGATGGATGCGCTGTTTGCGCAGTCCGGCATGGCGCCGCTCTCCGAGACGGTCTTTCCCATCCCCGTCTTCGATGCGGCGCAGGAGAAGACGCAGGAGGCTGCGCTGCGCCGCACGGCTTACGCGCAGGCCGCGATTGGCGTCTTCAGCGCGGGACTGTTCGCCATTCTGCGACAGGCCGGATTTGCGCCGGACTTCACTGCCGGGCACAGTTTCGGGGAACTTTCCGCGCTGTGGGCGGGGGGCGTACTGAATGATGCAGATTTCTTCGCATTGGTCAAGGCGCGCGGGCAGGCGATGACGCCGCCGGACAACGGCAATGGCAGCGGCGACGCCGGCGGCATGGTGGCCGTCAAGGGCGTGTTGGCCGATATTGAAGCCGCGCTCGCGGCCCACCCCGACGTGGTCGTCGCCAATTTCAACGCGCCCACGCAGAGCGTGCTGGCCGGCCCGACGGCGGCGGTTAAGGCGGCGCAAGCGGATTTGCAGGCGCAGGGTTTCACGGCGACGTTGTTGCCGGTGTCGGCGGCGTTTCACACCCCGTTGGTCGGCCACGCCTCGGCGCCCTTTGCGGCGGCAGTGGCGGCGGCGGACTTTCACCCGGCGCGCGTGCCGGTTTATTCTAATACCACCGGCGAACCCTATCCCACCGATGCACACGCCGCGAAAGAGTTGCTGGCACAGCACATTCTGCACCCGGTCCGCTTTACTTCACAAATCGAGAATCTCTATGCAGCCGGGGCCAGCATCTTCGTCGAGATCGGCCCGCGCCGGGTGGTCACAGGGCTGGTGGAGGATATTTTAGGAGATCGCCCGCACGTCGCCGTCGCGCTCAATCCTAGCCGTCAGAAATGCAGTGATCGCCAGTTGCGCGAGGGGGTGGTGCAGTTGCAGGTGGCGGGGCTGGCATTGGGGGATCTGGACCCGTATCAGGCATGAATCGAAGATTTGGAGATTGATGATTTGGAGATTTAGGAAATCGCCAAGCCGCTGATTCGCAATTCGTAATTTGTGATTCGTAATTTTCAAGGAGGGGGATGATGGTACTAAGTATTTCGTTAAATGGTAGTAATTTTGTGAGCGACAAAACGCGCGGGGCGTTTGAACAGGCGTTGGGAGAAGCAAGAAGCAAGAAGCAAGAAGCAAGAAGCGAGAATCAGCGGATCGGCGGATCGGCGGATCAGCGGATCGGTGGATCGGCGGATCAGCCCACAGCCCACAACCCACAACCTCTAACTCCTAACTCGCAACTCCCAACTCCTAACTCGCAATTCGCAACGCTCGGCTACGCGTTCTCGCAGTCCTACGAGCACCAAACTCTGACGATGCGCGTCCACGAGCAGTATCTCAACAATCAGGGGGATTATGCGCGGCTGTTCGGGCAGTTGATGCAGCAGCAGGGCGCGATTTTCGCGCAGGCAACGACCACACCTCAGCAGGCGGAGATGACGGCGGCGGTGTTGGAGACGCTGGCGCGCAGCATGGCGCGCTTCCACGATTTGCAGGAGCAGACCCTTGACGTCCACAAGCAATTCCTGGCGCAGCAATCCGATTACGCTCGCGCGACGATCCAGTTGTTGGCGGGACAGCCAAGCGGGGAAGTGGGCGAGTGGGCGAGTGGGAGAACGGTAGATCAGCGGATCGGCGGATCGGCGAGTCAGCGAGTCAGCGGAGCGGTGAGTGAGCGAGCCGGTGAGACGCCAAAACGCGGGAATGGCAACGGGCATCATCCGCAGGAGGCAGGAAGCAGGAAGCAAGAGGCAAGAATCCAGAATCCAGAATCCAGAATCGAGAGTCGAGAACCAGCGGATCGGCGGATCGGCGAAAGCCCCCCTGTCGCTTTGTCGCCCCGTCACCTTGTACCGCCTTCTCCCCCTCTCCCCCTCTCCCTTTCTCCCCTTCCCGCCCTCGTCCCTTCACTCCTCGCCATCGTCAGCGACAAGACCGGCTATCCCGCCGATATGCTCGAACTCGATATGGATATGGAGGCTGATCTGGGCATTGACTCCATCAAGCGCGTTGAAATCCTGGGCGCGTTGCAAGACGCGCATCCCAACCTGCCGGAAGTTCCCACCGACATCCTGGCCGAGCTACGCACGCTACGCCAGATTGTGGAGAGAATGCAAGAGGCAGGAGGCACGAGGCAAGACGCAGGAAGCAGCGAAGCAGCGAAGTATCAAATCGGCGAGGCAACGCCCTCCCCTCAGCCCTCATCCCTCGTCCCCTCCCTCCTTGCCATCGTCAGTGACAAGACCGGCTATCCCGCCGATATGCTCGAACTCGACATGGACATGGAAGCCGACTTGGGCATTGACTCCATCAAGCGCGTTGAAATCCTGGGCGCGCTGCAAGACGCGCATCCCGACCTGCCGGAAGTTCCTACGGATGTTCTCGCCGAGCTACGCACGCTGCGCCAAATCGTGGAAAAGATGGAAGGGGCAGGAGGCAAGAGGCAAACATCGGCGGCCCAACGGAGCGCCGGAGCAGCGGATTCCCAATCCCTGACTCCTAATCCCCAATCCTCAAAAAAAGCCTGACGCGGACAGCGCACGGCATTGCGCGCCGCGAGGTGCGTCTGCGTGCGTTGCCCGCTCCCGATTTTCTGGAAGTGGCGTTGCCGGAAGGCTGCGTCTGTGTCATTAGCGACGACGGGACGCCGTTGGGCGGCGCGCTGGCGGTCGCTTTAACTGCACGCGGCTGGCATGTGGCGCTGTGTCCGCCAGCCGTGGATGCAACCCGGCTCCCGGAGATTCTTGAAATCCCCGGTTCTCCCGCCGTCTTCATCTATCTCACCTCTCCCGGCGAAGACGCGCTGTTTGCGGCGGAGGATGAGGCCCGACTCAAGCAGGCGTTTCTGTGGGCGGGACATCTCAAATCGCCGCTGACCGAGGCCGCGCAACATGGCTGGGCCGCGTGGCTAACCGTGACGCGCCTTGATGGCGCGCTGGGCCTGCACGGCGGCGGCAGCCCGGTGGCCGGGGGCCTGTTTGGCTTGACGAAAACCCTGGCCCTGGAGTGGCCGGAGGTTTTCTGCCGCGCTGTGGACCTCGCTCCCGAACTGCCCCTTGACCGCGCGGCCTCCCTGATCCTGGCAGAACTCCACGACCCCAACCGGCGGCTCATCGAAGTGGGCTGGAGTGAGGCCGGGCGGGTGACATTAGAGGCATGGGGAGCATAATCTTTGGCTCACGCAAAGCTGCAAAGGCGCTGAGGTTTTTTTCCTTTGCGTCTTAGCGCCTTTGCGTGAAATATTTTTTATGGTGAATAGATGGATATGACATTGGATGGAACAGACGTTTTCCTCGTCACCGGCGGGGGGCGGGGGATCACGGCGCAGTGTGCGATCCGGTTGGCGGAACGGCATGGCGGAATGTACGTCCTGCTGGGCCGTTCCGCGCTGGACGCAGCAGAACCGACGTGGGCCGCCGGCTGCGATAACGAAGCTGCTCTCAAGTCACGCGCCATCGCGGCATTGCGGGCCGCCGAGACGCGTCCGAAGCCGGCGGAGGTGCAGCGCGCAGTGGCGCGCGTTCTGGCGCAGCGTGAGATTGCCGGAACGTTGCGCGCCATTGAGTCTGCGGGCGGCGCGGCCACCTACCTCAGCGCCGATGTGACCGACGCCGCCGCCCTGCGCGCTGCGCTCGCCCCGGTGCGCGACCGTGTGACGGGCATCCTCCACGGCGCGGGTGTTCTGGCCGACAAGCGCATCGAGCAGAAATCGGCGGCAGACTTCGACCGGGTCTATGGAACGAAGGTGCGCGGCTTGCAAGCACTGTTGGCGTGCATCCCCCTGGAGCAACTGCGTCATCTGGTGTTGTTCTCGTCGGTGGCCGGTTTTTACGGCAACGCAGGTCAGGCAGATTACGCGCTGGCAAACGAGGTGTTGAACAAATTGGCGCATCGCCTGCAACGCGAGTATCCCGCGTGCCACGTCGTTGCAGTGGATTGGGGGCCATGGGATGGGGGCATGGTCACGCCGGAACTCAAGCGGCTGTTCGCGGCACGGGACATCGCTGTGATCCCGGTGGACGTGGGGACGGATCTGCTGGCCAATGAATTGGCGCAGAACTCACGCGCGGCGCAACTTGTCGTCGGCGGCGCGCTGCTTCCTCCCGCCCGCGAGCCGTCCGGCGACCTGCGCAACTATCGCCTTCACCGCACACTGACGCTCGACGCCAACCCCTTCCTGCGCGATCACGTCATCGGCGGGAAGGCCGTGCTGCCCACCGTCTGTGCTGCCGGCTGGATGGTCAACGCCTGTGAAGCGATGTATCCCGGCTACGTCATGGCCCGCGTGGACGATTACCGCGCTCTCAAGGGCATCGTGTTTGATGAGACTCTGGCCGACGGCTATCTTCTTGAGCTCCGCGAGCTTTCCAAATCCTCCGAAGAACTGCGCTTTGACGCATTGATTTCGAGTGAGTTCAATGGGAGGCCGCGCTATCATTACAAGGCGCAGATTACGCTGAGATGCGAACAAGCGGATCGGCGGATCAGCGGATCGGCGGATCGGCGGATCGGCGAATCGCAAACAACGAATAACGCATTACGGATTACGGATTACGGATTACGCAATACGCAATGCACCCTGACGGGCGAGGCGCTTTACAATGATCGCACACTCTTCCACGGCCCCAGTTTCCGCGGGGTGGAGGAGGTATTGGAAATTTCAGAACAAGGCTTGACGTTGCGCTGCTGCCTGCCGGAAGTGCCGCCGGAAGTGCAGGGGCAGTTCCCGGTGCAGAGCTTTAACCCTTATCTGACCGACGTGCAGTTGCAAAGCCTGCTGATCTGGGCGAAGCGGACGCGCGGCGTCGTCGGGCTGCCATTGCGTATCCAACGGGCCGAGCAATTCCGGCAGATGCGTTTCGACGAACCGCTCTACGTTACTCTGACCGTGCAATCCATCAGCGATCACAGCCTCGTCGCCGACGTTGCCGTCTGTGATGAGGCAGGTGCCTTGTGCAGTCAGGTCATCGGCGCCGAAATCACCTTGAGTGAACGGTTGCTAGGGTTGTTTGAGCAAAATCAGTTAGGGAGGTAACGAGTAAGTAGTAATGAGTAATACGAATTATCACTGATTTCTTATTTCTCATTTCTCGTTTCTATAAAGGACCGTTGATGACGATAGCTATTGTTGGCCTTGACGCTTATTTTGGAACGTGCCGTGATGGGCGGGAGTTTGCGCGAGCGGTGGCGCATGGTCTGCGCTGCGAACCGGCACCGGACGCGCTGCGCGGCGTGGAGTTGGCGCTGCGGGTGGCGGATAACGCGCTGTTCGACGCGGATGTGACGCGGGGGGCGCGGGGGGCGGTGCTGTGGGCCGGGGACGCGACGGTCGCAGCAGAGATTGCCGCGCTGTGGGGATTCACCGGCTTGGCGGCCGCGATGGCGGATGGTGCAACGGCGCTGCTGGCGGCTCGCCAGCTTTTGATGGATGACGCAGTGGATATAGTCCTTATCGGAGAGACGGCAGCGGCGGGCGGCGTGGCCCTGGTGTTGTCCCGCGCCGTTGTCACGACAGGCCGTCGGGTTTATGCGCTCATTCAGGGCGGCGAGTCCGCCGCGATGGACGCCCAACTGCCCGGATACCTGGATTGGCCGGGATTGACCGAGGGCGTGTTGCCGGCGGCGGGGTCTGCGCCGGAGCCGACCTGCGCGCTCGGCAGCGTCGCCACGAACCTGGGCGACGCGGCCCCGGCGCTCGCTGCATTGGCACGCACGGCGCTGTGCCTGTATCATCGCGTCATCCCCGCGACGCCCGATTGGCGCGGCCCGAACGCCCCGCAACCCGACTCGCCCTTTTACGTCGCGCCCGCGCCGCAGCCCTGGCTGACGGAAGGCAAGCGAGTTGCGAATTGCGAATTGCGAATTGCGAATTGCGAATCACGAATTGCGAATCACGAATTACGAATGACGAATGACGATGTTGTGCTTTCTGAACCCCCTATGATTTCCATCGCTCCCGTGCTTCAAGACCATCTTGCTGTCCGTCCGTTTTTTATGTTTCCACTGGCGGCGGATGACCAGGATGGGGTGTTGGCGTTGGCGGCGGCGCTGCGCGCGCGCGCGGCAGAGGGCGCGGTGGTGGCAGCGCTGGCGGACGATGCGCAGGCCGCGTATCAGGCGCGGCTCGCCGCGCGTTACGCGCTGGCTGTGCTCGCGCACGACCGGGACGAGTTGCTGCGGGAATTGGATTTCGCCGTGAAGGGTGTGGAAAAAGCCTTCGCCGAGGGCCAGGATTGGTCGTCGCCGCTCGGCAGCAACTTTACGGCGCAGCCCTTGGGGCGGGATGGCGGCGTGGCTTTTGTCTACCCCGGCGCGTTCAGCTCCTACGTGGGAATGGGGCGCGATCTGTTCCAGCTTTTCCCCCATCTCCACGCACGCTTCGCCGAGTTGACGCGCTACGCCAGCCGCGTTACCGCCGAGAAGTTGCTCTATCCGCGCCATTTGTGCCCGCCGGCGGACAATCAAGCCGATGACGCCCGCCTGCGTGCCAATCCTATTGCCATGATTGAGTCCGGTGCAAGTTTCGCAGTGCTGTATACCGCCGTTTTGCGCGATGTGTTCAGCATCCAGCCGTCGTCCGCGCTCGGTTACAGCCTGGGCGAGATGAGCATGCTGTGGGCGCTCGGCGTTTGGCCGGATGGCGACGCGAGCAGCGATGCCTGGCACGCCGCGCCGCTCTTCAAGACGCGGCTCGCCGGGCCGCAGGAGGCCGTGCGCGAGTATTGGGGCCTGGCGCCGGACATAGATGAGACCCTGTGGTGCAACTACATTGTCAAGGCGCCGGCGGCGCGGGTGCGGCGGGCGTTGGAAGCTGAATCGCGCGTATCTCTCACGATGGTCAATGAGGAGAAGGAGACTGTGATTGCCGGTCATCCTGAGGCTTGCGCGCGCGTCATTGCGGCGCTGGACTGTCACGCGCTGCGCTTGCCCTTTGACGCGGCCATCCACGCCCCGGCGGCGCGTTCGGAATACGCCGCGTTTGTGACCCTGTACACCCTGCCCACGCGCGCCATTCCGGCGATAGATTTTTACTCGGCAGCGGAGTACGCGCCGCTGACGTTGGAACGCGACACCCTCGCGCGCGCCTTGGCGGAGATGTCGTGCTCCCCGGTGGATTTTCCCCGGCTGGTGTGCGCCGCCTACGATGGCGGCGCGCGTATCTTCGTCGAGATCGGCCCGCTGGGCGCGTGCTCCCGCTGGATCACCCGCATCCTACGCGGTCAGCCACACGCCGTTGTCGCCGCCAACCGGAGCGGCAAATCCGATTACGACAGTCTGTTGCCCGTGCTGGCGCTGTTGACGGCGCAGCGGGTGAGGATGGGGCAGGAAGCAGGAAGCAGGAAGCGGGAAGCAAGAATCGAGAGTCAGCGGAGCGGCGGAGCGGCAGAGCGGCAGAGCGGCGGACCAGCGGATCAGCGGAGCGGGGGAGCGGCGGAGCGGGGGAGCGGCGGAGCACCGAATAAACAAATTCCCCACTCCCCACTCCCCACTCCCGAATTACGAATGACGAATTACGCAATAGAGGGTCATCTTGCTTTCTTGCAGGCTCGCCAAGCCGCCATGCAGCAGACCGCTGAGTTGATGGGGATGCAGATCGTGGCGGCGGGGGAGATGATGCAGGATGCAGGATGCGGGATGCAGGATGCAAGAAGCGGTGAAAAAGCGCATCGGCGAAAAAGTGCGTCGGCGAATCCCGAATCCCGAATCCCGAATGACGGATTACGAATGACGAATGACGGATTACGCAACGCGCAGGATGCGCCACTTTTCACCACCGAGCATCTTCGTGCTTTTGGCACCGGGGATGTGGTGGAGGCTTTTGGGCCGGCCTACGCGCATTATCGCGGGCGGCGCGTGCCGCGGCTGCCCAACGGCGATTTGCTTTGTATGAGCCGTGTCCTGACCATTGACGCGCCGCCGGGCAAGGTGACGCCGGGCGCCGCCCTGGTGAGCGAGTTTGACGTGCGGCCTGACGCCTGGTTCTTCCGCGACCGCGCCGCGTTGCCCATCGCGGTGCTGATGGAGACTGCGCTGCAACCGTGCGGCGTCCTTTCGACCTATCTCGGCTCGATGTTGCCCTATCCTGAGAGCGACTTCTATTTCCGCAACCTGGATGGCGAGGGTGAATTGTTGCGCGCTGTGGATGTGCGCGGGCAGACCATCCTCAACCGCGTGACGCTGCTCAGTTCAACAGCGCTGCCCGGCATCATTTTGCAAAAGTTCAGTTTCGAGTTGGCGTGTGCCGGAGAGGTGTTCTATCGCGGCGCGGCCTCCTTCGGCTACTTCACACCGGAAGCGTTGCAGCGGCAAACCGGCCTGGACAACGGGGCTGTGCGGCATCCCTGGCTGTTCTCAACGGATTTAACGGATGGAACGGAGAATCCGTTGAAGTCCGTTCAATCCGTTGAGATGAAACGGGTTGGGCAGTTAGACTTTCTCGACAAAGCATGGTATGTTCCTGATGGCGGCGAGTACGGGCGCGGTTACGTTTACGCCGAGGTTCCGGTGACCCTCGATGACTGGTTCTTCGGCTGCCACTTCTATCAAGACCCGGTGATGCCCGGCTCCCTGGGCGTGGAGGCGCTGGTGCAGGCGATGCAGCTCTGTGCGCCGGGGCCGGGTGGGCGCACATCTGCGTTGGGCCGAACGACGTGGAAGTATCGCGGGCAAGTGCCGCCGGAATCGCAGCGTCTGCGGCTGGAAGTCCACGTCAAAGAGCGTATCCATACCCCATCCGGCGTTGCCCTGGTCGGCGACGGTAGTTTGTGGCGGGGGGAGTTGCGGATTTACGAAGTACGGAATGTGGGATTAGGGAGTGGGGATTAGGGATCAGGCATCCCCCCACTTCCCCCTCCCCATTCCCTAATTCCCAGTCACTTTACTTGGAGAAACAATAATGCAAAACTACACCTGGTCCGGCCCGGCGGAATCCGTGGCTTACGATGCCGAGGGGATGGCGGCGCGGGTGCGCGCGCTTGACGCGCCGTGCTACGCGGTGCGGGATGCGCGCGGCGTCGGTTTGACGAACGAAGGCGGCGTGCAACCTGGCGGCGACGGCGCGGAAGTGTTGGCGCTGGTTCCGCCAACGCCCGCGCAGCAGCTGGGCGATCCCGGCTTCCGTGCGGCCTACGGGTTGGAGTACGCTTACATGGCCGGCTCGATGGCGAACGGGATTTCGAGCGCGGAGATGGTGATCGCGCTGGGCAAGGCGGGGATGCTGGGCGCGTTTGGCGCGGGAGGGCTGCCGCCGGAGCCGTTGGAAGCGGCGATCAAGCAGGTGCAGGCGGCGTTGCCCGGCAGGCCGTATGCCTTCAACCTCATCAACAGCCCCAACGAACCCGCGCTGGAACGCGGCGCGGTGGAGCTGTACCTGCGACATGGGGTGCGTGTGATCGAAGCCTCCGCCTATCTCGCGCTCACGCCTTACGTCGTGCAGTACCGCGTGGCGGGGTTGGAGGCCGGGCCGGATGGTGACGTGGTCATCCGCAACCGGATCATTGCCAAAGTCTCGCGCCGCGAGGTGGCGACGCGCTTTATGCAGCCCGCGCCCGCCAAATTGCTGGCGGACTTGCGCGCGCAGGGCCTCATCACGGAGACGCAGGCGCGGCTGGCGGAGCGCGTCCCGATGGCCGACGACGTGACCGTGGAGGCCGATTCCGGCGGGCACACCGACAATCGCCCGCTGGTGTGCCTGATGCCGTCGTTGCTGGAGCTGCGGGACGAGTTACAGGCGCAGTACGGCTACGCAACGCCGGTGCGCATTGGCGCGGCGGGCGGCATTGGGACGCCGGCGGCGGCGCTCGGCGCGCTGATGATGGGCGCGGCTTATGTGCTCACCGGCTCGGTCAACCATAGCTGTGTGGAGGCGGGCACGTCGCCACACGTCAAGCAACTGCTAGCGCAGGCAGCGATGACCGACGTGATGATGGCACCCGCCGCCGATATGTTCGAGATGGGCGTCAATTTGCAGGTGCTCAAGCGCGGCACGATGTTCCCCATGCGGGCGCGCAAGCTGTATGAGTTGTACCAGGCGTATGACAGCCTTGAAGCGCTCCCGGCGGCGGAGCGGCAGAAGTTGGAGCAGCAGATTTTCAAGCGCGAGCTTGACGCGGTATGGGCCGAGTGCGTCGCGTTCTTCAACCGGCGCGATCCGGCGCAGATCGAGAAGGCGCAGCAAAACCCCAAGCGCCAGATGGCGCTGGTCTTCCGCTGGTATCTGGGGCTGGCGACGCGCTGGGCCGTCATGGGTGAGCCGGGGCGCGAGGTGGATTATCAAATCTGGTGCGGCCCGGCGATGGGCGCGTTCAACGATTGGGCGCGCGGCACAGAGCTAGAGTTGCCGGAGAATCGCCATGTTGCCGACGTCGGGCTGCGGCTGATGGCGGGGGCGGCGATGTTGTATCGCGCGCAGGCGCTCCGGGTGCAGGGCGTCCCGTTCCCCTGAGGGCGGAGGGCCGCCGACTACTCTCCGATGATCTTCACCAGCACGCGCTTTCGCCGCTGACCGTCGAATTCCCCGTAGAAGATTTGCTCCCACGGGCCAAAATCCAGGCGGCCCTGCGTCACCGCGACGACGACCTCGCGCCCCATTACCTGGCGCTTGAGGTGCGCATCACCGTTGTCCTCGCCCGTGCGGTTGTGACGATACCGGCTGATTGGCGCGTGGGGGGCCAGCAGCTCCAACCAGTCTTCGTAGTCGGCGTGCAGGCCGCTTTCGTCGTCGTTGATGAAGATGCTCGAGGTTATGTGCGAAAGGCAATTGCATACGGATTTACCAGGTGCTTGACCTTTCCGCTTATTCTACTCAGGAGACGCCACCGCGCAAAGCGACGGCTTGACCTGCGCTTACCCATGTTGGGGGAACACACTCACAAGGGTAGTCCCGGAACCCCGTTTACACCCTCGGCGCATAGTCATTCACCCAACGCTTGATAAGTGGCACTTCGATTTGATAACCGCCCGCGACCTACCCCAGGACGTGCAGCACAGCATCCGGTCGAACTGCGCTTTGTAAATCGCGCCCGGACACGGGAAAAACGCCGCACCCAATCCTGCGTCCCGGCAAATCACATCCCTCCCAGGGCAATCTCATCAGTACAAAGCGTAGGCTACGCGCCATCAACCTCGATAATCAGTGGCAAGGATTATCAGTGATGGTAAGAGGGCGATTCTCATTCTTCCAATCAGTATTATCAATGTCGTTAAGTGGGTAGAATGATGGGCATTTATCCCTCAACTGCAAAAGACTATCCTCTGACATTCTAAGCAAGCTTTTAGCCACCATAAAACTCATCTTGGGTGCGGCGAACGATGTTCCCGGTAAAGGTATTGTTATTGTTATTGGAAAGGTGTCTGTCAATGTAACAGTTGCGGTGGAGTGATTGCCATCCAATGCTACCTTGCCATAGTTAGAGTACCATGCGACAGGGCGATTTTGGTTATTGAGACATCGGTTCGCAAGGTCGCCGGACAGCTCCAAACACACTCTGTCTGGTACGCCTACTGGTGATGCACTAACGCTGATGATGTTAGGCAAGATTGCCGGCGCATAAGGGAAATCGGCAGATTCATTGCCAGCGGCCGCAACCACCACTGTAGGAACGCCTGCTATTATTCCCTTAGTTTCACCTATCACGAAGTTGTACAGAGGGTCGTTTTGCATGTCGGTAATAAACTGTAGATCGTAGCCACTTCGCCCCAACTCCCTCAGGTATACTTGCGCGTCAGCTATTCTTTGGCATGGGACAAACACGAAACTCATATTCAACACCATACCGCGCGTAAGCGGTTCTAATGGCGCTGACAGGTTGTTGCTAGTGAGTTTGCTAACGACCGTAGCAATTTGATCTCTAATAACACTTGTCTTGAAGCCTTGAGTGTCCACCGCCACCAAAAGAATATTGCCCTCTCGCGTTTCCCCCATTTCCATACGCCAAGCTTCAGGTAGAGCTGGCGATGTCGGGACGCTAGTAAAAGTAATAAAATGTGTGTAACTTATAATCTGCGTCTTGATTTCCTCATAGACCAGCTCACCATGAGGTCTACCACAATAATTACCCAGGCAACCACCTCGTCCTATAAAAACCTCCTGCTCGCGCAAAGCAGCAACACACAGACCATCAACCGTTTGTGTTTTTTTATCTGTAACGGGAGGGGTTGCGGGAGGCTCGGTATTACGTGGGCTATTAAAATCATCTACCACCAATATGGCTACATAGTCAGAGTATTGGGGCGTAGGTAGCTTTGTTATCACCGCGGTAGGGGTAGCGACCGGTGTCCCGGGTCGACCACAAGCCACCAATCCACACACCAACAATCCAACGCACAGAGCAACCCAAAACAACTTCTTCATGGCACACCTCCTCTCATGAATCAAAATACTAAAGTTTATCATCAAAGGGCAAATTCCGGTCAATTCTAAGAGCTATCTCCATTCAACAATGTTAGGTCAGGGTTATGTCAGGTATCCATGCACTTTCATAAAAAGTGTACATTCAATCTCGTATATCATACATTCGATCTCACCGAAGATTTGGCGCGCCCGAGCTAGTTTTTCTTGCGCTTCATCCCAGCTTCCCGCTTTATGATAATCATGGCCCAACGCATATAAAATCGCCGCCTTAAGCATGAGTTCGCTTTCGGCCTCGGCGATTTGATATGCCTCTGTGTGAATGGCTATCGCCTGCGGCATATTGCCCAGGGCGCTCTCTGCCGAGCCCAAGTTTACCAGTGAATAGGCCAGATCAATGAAATCGGGAGCTGGAGCAGCTCTGATGATATCTACCGCACGGGCGGCCGCGCGGCGGGCGGTTTCATAATCTTCTTTGCGGCCGGCCGCTACGCTCTGCTGCTGTAAGACAAAGGCCAGCGTCGTGGCCTCGCCGTGGGATTCGGCCAGTTCGCAACCCTGCTGAAAACATGCATCGGCCTCAGCGTATTGCTTTAATTCCGAGTGTACTTTGCCCACCAGGCTCAGTAACACAGCCTGACGTTTGAGGTTGGGCGCCAGGGCCAGCGCCGTTTGATAGGCTGTCAGCGCATGTTCCCACTCGCCCAAATCCACATAGATATTGCCGCGTTTGCTGAACAGATAATGCCGCATTTCGTCATGGTCAGCCCCCTTTTGCCCGAGCGTCTGGAGCGTGGCGTCCAGCAATCTGGCAAACTCCGGGGTATGGCCCTGGGTGTCCAGATAGCCTCCCGTTGCCAGGGTGTTGACGATAGATACCAAAGTGTCCGGATTGGTTCTGAGCGACTCCCCCGCCGCGCCCAGGACATTGTTGCGATTCAGGGAAAGTAATTCAAAATCCTGGCGATGTTCGGTTACGTACTGTTGAACTGTATTGATTGTGGCGACATAATCCTGCCGAGTGGCTTTGAATATTCCTCGCACATAACTAAAGGTCATGTCATGCAAGTCATAGTGAGTCTTGGCGAGGTGTTTGGCCAGGCTGCGCCGCGTTAGTTCTCGCAGTTCCTTCTTGACGTCGGCTTCTGCCTGACCCAGATAGGCTGCCAACAAATCGGAAGTCAGACTTGACGCAAAAAAGGCCCCCCATGCCTTGAAGACAGCCTGTGTCTCAGGGCGTAAAACATTGACGCTGCGGTCGAGCAACCGAGAGATACTCTCACGGCCCTCAATGGACAACTCATGAGGCGCGCCAGCAATGTCCTGTAGCAGTTCGTCCGGCGTGATATTGTCAACATCCAACAGGGCGCCGGCAATTTCCAGGGCGTAAGTGTGATTCCCCAATTCCTGACATAGCCGGCG
>JAKQHY010000116.1 GCA_029555965.1 Chloroflexota bacterium
ACCGCTTCACCATCGTCGGCGCGATGACGCAGAATCCGGCGGCGACCGAACTCCTGTGGGAGTGGCTCCCCGCGCACCTGGACGACTTGCAGACGATGCACCCCTCCCACTTCGGGCAAGTGCTGCTGTTCGGCCTCTCCATCTGCGGCGTGACGCACCGCGCCGAAGTGGCGGCGCTCCTCGCCGACCTCGCCGCCGCCCATCCCATCCAACGCGACGTGTTGGCGATGGCGGGGGAGATGGTGGAGGTGTATGCGCGGATGAACGGGAGTCGGTAGTCGTTAGTCCGAAGTCGGTAGTCGTTGGTCTGAAGTTTTGCGCCCGCCCCCATTCCTGGGGGCGGGTTATGTGTGCCAATAACGGGGTCAGCGCGTGGGGTTTTCTGCCTTTTTTCCCCTTCTCTCTGTCCTGGTATATAATCTCCTTGACGATCAACTTTGCATCCCTGCGTCCTTGCGTCTTTGCATTAAAACAACATTGTCTTGACGATTTGACGACACGACTAAAGACTATCAGACTATTTTTGAGGGAACCATGGACAAACAGACTATTCTGATCCGCGGCGGCCAGGTCGTGACCGCCGAGATGGTGTTGGCGGCCGACGTGCTGATTCAGGGCGAAACTATCCAGGCCATTGGCAAGGCGCTGCCCGCGCCGCCGGGGGCGGAGGTGGTGGACGCCAGCGACCTGCTGGTGCTGCCCGGCGTCATTGACGCGCACGTCCATATCCAGCTCGACACCGGCATCTACTGCACGCCCGATAGTTGGGCCGCCGAGACGAGCGCGGCGGCCTTCGGCGGCGTGACCACCGTGATTGACTTTGCCACGCAGTTCGTGGGGCAGACCTTCGAGGACGCCCTCGCCGCGCGCATGGCGGAAGCGTCGCCCTCCTGCCTCGACTATGCCTTCCACATGATGGTCACGGACGTCCCACCGGGCCAGGAGGACGAGCTGGGCGTCCTGCCGGAGCTGGGCATCCAGAGCATCAAGCTCTACACCACCTACCGCCCCAACTACTACGCGGACGACGCCGCGCTGCTGCGCCTGCTCGAAGCGGCGGGGCGGTACGGCCTCATTGCGCTGATCCACTGCGAAAACGACGCCCTCGTCACCGCCCAGACCCAATCGCTGGCCGCTGAGGGGCTGACCGGCTGGGCGTATCACGGCGCGTCCCGGCCCGCGTTGGCGGAGCAGGAAGCCGCCGGCCGCGTCCTCTTCCTGGCGGAGGCGGCGGGCGCGCCCGTCGTCATCGCCCACAACTCCACCGGCCTCACCGCCGCCCTCGTCGCCAACGCGCGCAAGAGCGGGCAGGTCGCCTTCTCCGAGACCGCGCCGCAGTACCTCCTGCTCGACGACACGGTTTACGACGGCGCCGAACCGTGGCGCTACATCCTCCAGCCGCCCTTGCGCGCGCCGGAGGAGAAGCAGAAGCTCTGGGAACTCGTCGGCGCGGGGCTGGTGGACATGCTCATCACCGACCATTGCGCCTACACGCGCGCGCAGAAGCAGGCGGCGGACGATTTCACGCAGACGCCGGGCGGCCTGCCGGGTCTGGAGACGCTGCTGCCGCTCGTTGTCACGTATGGCGTCGCGGCTGGGCGCCTCGGCTGGCCCGACGTGGCGCGGATGCTGGCCGCGAATCCGGCGCACATCTACAACCTGTGGCCGCGCAAGGGCGCGCTGCTTCCGGGCGCGGACGCCGACCTCGTGCTGTACGATCCCGCCGGCGAGACGTTCCTCGCCGCCGACGCGCTGCACTCCACGGCGGGCTACACCCCCTTCGAGGGGCTGCAAGTTCAGGGGCGCGTCGTCGCCACGATGCAGCGCGGCCAATTCCTGGTGCGCAACGGCGACTTCGTCGGCGCGCCGGGACGCGGGCGCTACCTCAAACGCGAGCCGTTTTTCTGGCATTGAAGATTGGGACGCAGATGAACGCGGATGGACGCTGATGTTTAAAACTTATCTGCGTGGCTCTGCGAAAATCTGCGTCCTGATTCTTTTACACTTGTACTTGATATGGATTTCTTAATTGGCATTTTCGGACTTCTCGTCGGCGCAGGGCTGACGTACTGGCTGTTGCGCGCGCAGGCGCGGGCTGCTGCCGCCGAGTCTTACGCCGACAAGTCCGCGACGGAGCACGCGCGACTGGCGCAGCGCTACGAGGCGCGCATCCGCGAGCTGGAATCCCGCCACGCCGAGACTGTCCTGCTCACCCGGCGCGACACTGCCGATCAGAGTCGCGCCGTCCTCAAGGGCAAAATGGCTGAGCAGATCGCGCCGCTGCTGCCCGGCTTCAAGTATTGGCCGGCCGACGCCCGCTTCCTGGGCGATCCGGTGGACTACGTCGTCTTCAACGGCTACAGCGCGTTGACGGACGGCGCTGGCGGGGGAGAGGAGCTGGAAGTTGTCATTTTGGACATCAAACGCGGGGCGCGCACGACCCTCAGCCCGGGGCAGCGCGCGATTGCCCGCGCCGTCGAACAGGGGCGCGTCCGCTTTGAGGTGGTGCGCGTCTTCGACGATGGCACGGTGCGGGCGCACGGGTGGTCAGCGCTCGATCCGGTCAAGTGATCCAGAACCAGCTCATGAGAAAGTATTTCGCTACGTTACAGAATCAAGTCCTGTGGGCCATTGTGGGGATTGCGGTGGGCGTGTTGGTGCTGTTCTCGATTCCCATGCGCCTGATCCTGCTCAACAGTTTTATTCAATTGGAAGAACAGGCCATTGAGCGCGACGTGCAGCGCGCGCTCAATGAAATCACCGATATCCTGGAGGGGGTGGGGGCCTTTGCGGCAGATTATGCGCGCTGGGATGATACCTACAACTTTATGGCCGATCACAACCCGGCGTATCTGGAAACCAACTACGTTGCTACGACCTATATCGAGAACCGCCTGGATGCGATTGTTCTCGTGCATCCTGACGGCGCCCTGGCCTATGGACAAGCCTTCGATCAACAGGCCGCAACATTCCTCCCGCTTCCCGAAGCCTTACAACAGTTTGCTCCGACCCATCCGTTAGTAGATTTCTCGTCTGATGAGGGTGAGGCGACGGGCCTGATCATGTTGCCGGACTCGCCCATGTTCATTGCCGCGCGTCCCATTTTGACCAGCAACGGGGAAGGCCCTCGGCGGGGCGTGTTGATGATGGGGCGGCGTTTTGATGAAAATGAAATGGCTCGCCTGTGCGAGACGACGGCGCTGGCGGTGAGCGTGGCGTTCCTGGAAGTTGCCGGTTCGACGCCGGAACTGCGCGCGGCGCGTGACACGCTGTTGGCCGGCAACGCTTCTATCCTGGTGCGCACGTTGGACGAGCAAACGATTGGCGGTTATGCGCTCATCTCTGACATCTATGAGCGCCCTGTGTTGCTGTTGTACATCCACGCGCCACGCGAGATTTACGCTCAGGGTAAAACCACGTTCGCCTACCTTATCTCCGCTATTCTTTTCATTGCGCTGGTGCTGGGGATAACGACCCATTCCTTGCTTGCCCGAATCATCCTTAAACCGCTTTCCATGTTCAGCGCGCAAGTGACCCAGATTGGCGACCGGGGCGCGACCGGCGACTTCACCCGGCGCATTGCGATTGAGGGAGAAAATGAGCTATCGCGGTTAGGGCTGGACATCAACGCGATGTTGGACAACCTTCAGGTCTACCAGAAGGCGCTGCTGACTCAAAAACAGCACTTTGCGGCCCTGGTGGCCGTCGCGCGCGCTACCGGCGAACGTCCGACTCTGGATTCAACCCTGAAAAATGCTCTCGAAGTGGCGCGTTCGCTCGTATGTGCGGAGCGTGGCAGCTTGTTCTTGCTGGATGAAATTGGCGCTGTGACCTATAGCCTCCTGGCCCGTGCGGGCGCTACCCCGGCTCAACAAAAAGTCTTGGTGGAAAAGGTCATGCAGTCTGGCCTGGCCGGTTGGGTTTCGCAGCATCGCGAGCCGGCCCTGATCTCTGACACGGCGCTTGACCCCCGTTGGGTTGACTTGCCTAATGCGCCCTATGTTGCGCGGTCGGCGTTGGTGTTGCCGATTCTCAGCGGTGCGCGTAAGATTGGCATCCTCACCCTCACCCATCCCGAAGCCAATCATTTTGGTCAGAGCGATTTGGAACTCATTCAGGCTGCCGCCGATCAGATGGCGCTGGCGATTCGCAACGCGCAAATTTACGAAGACCAAAGCCGTCTGACCGAGCGTCAGACAACTCTGTATGCCGTCCTCAATACTCTCAGTGGGCAACTAGACCGGGCGACTTTACTGCGGGTTGCTGTTGAAGCTACCGTCCGTTGGACCGGCTGGAATTCCGTGGCGATCTTCTTGCATGATGCGGCTGCCGACTCCCTGGTGGTGCGCGCTTCGGCCGGCGAGCGCCCAATTCCTGTTGGCTGGTGGCTACCGATGACGGAGGGGGTGATCGGCCGCGCGTTTCGTGAAGGACACACGCAATATGTCGCCAACATACAGTACGATCCGGACTATGTCGCTTATCATGATACTACCGGTTGCGAATTGAGTGTGCCCCTGCGGGGCGGCGGGCAAGTGTTGGGGGTGTTGAATATTGAACAGGAGCTTGCCTTAGCGTTCCGCGCCGATGATATTGTGTTGGCCGAATCCCTGGCCGACACGATTGTTTTGGCGCTTACGAACGCGGAATTATTCCAGACCGTTTCCGAGCACCGGGGCCGCTTGCAGGCATTGATCGAATCCAGCCAGGATGGTATTATCCTTATCGGCGCCAATTTGAAGGTGTTGGTTATCAATGCGGCCGCGGTGGAGTATCTGGCCCTGTCCGGCGCCCCGCACGACTGGGTAGATCAGACCATGATGACTTTCCTCAATGCCTTGCGCTTCCCCGCTCCTGAAGCCGCGCGCACGTTGCTGCATGAATTGCGCCGTCCCACGGCCGGAGCCGGCTCCGGCAGCGGCGAGGTGTCTGTGGCCGAGCGCGCTCTGCATTGGCTTAACCTTCCGGTGCGGAACGACGATACCTCGTTGGGGCAGCTCATCGTCTTGCGCGACATCACCGATGAGCGACTGTTGGCGCGGATGCGCGACGATCTGACCCATACGATGGTTCATGACTTGCGCAATCCCCTCACCGGCATTTTCAGCGCGCTCAAACTTTTGCAGAGCCGGGTCCGTGCGGACTTCTCCGCCGATATGCAAAAAATGCTCGAAATTGCCCTCAACAGCGCCCAACGGATGTTACAACTGGTCAATGCGATCCTGGACATCAGCCGCCTGGAGAATGGACAAATGCCCATCGAACCGACGCGCATTGCGCTCGCGCCGCTGGTAGAGGAGGTGTTGCGCTTGCAGATACCCCTGGCGGCGAGCAACCATGTATACCTGGAGGCCGCCATTCCGCCTGTTTTGCCGGACGTTCATGCCGATAGGGCGTTGGTTGAGCGCATTTGCCAAAACTTGGTCGGCAATGCCATCAAATTTACTCCCGAAGGTGGTAAAATTCGGATTGTTGCCTGGACCGATAGCGCCCGCCCTGCCAAAGTTTGCGTCGCCATCAGCGACACAGGCCCCGGTATTGCGCCTGAAATCCGCGATCATCTGTTCGAGAAATTTACCACGGGCAAGCAGCGTGGGCGCGGCACCGGTCTGGGGTTGGCTTTCTGCAAAATGGCGCTTGCCGCTCACGGCGAGGACATCTGGGTGGAAAGCACCGGCAAGCAGGGCACCACCTTCACCTTCACTTTGCCCATCGTCGAAGAACCGGCCTCGGAGGAAATCGAAGGTCGGTAACTCGCAATTCGCAATTCGCACTTCGCGCTTCGCAATTCGCAATTCGTATCTCCTAACTCACAACTCCTGACTCAAAAGAGGATAACCATGAAAGAAATCATTCCTGACTTGTTGCGCTGGCGACATGACGGCAAGGCCATTGCCCTGGCGACCATCCTTGAGACGCGCGGATCGGCGTTGCGCCCGGCGGGGACGCGCATGGCGATCACGGCGGATGGCGAGATCGCCGGCTCGGTGAGCAGCGGGTGTGTGGATGGCGATGTTGTCGCCGAGATGGAAGCCGTTTTGAACGGCAAAGCCGCGTTGCGCCGCCCGCAGTTTGGGATCAGCGATGAACAGGCGTGGAGCGCGGGCCTTTCCTGCGGCGGCGCTTTGGAACTGCTGGTTGAACTCTGGCCTTCGCTTTATGATGTGCTCATCGAAGAAGTGCAGGCGCGGCGTCCCGTGGGTTTTGCCTCGCGCACCGACAAGCCCCGACACCTGCTCCATACGGCCGACGGTAAGACTTCCGGCAGCTTGGGCGAGCCGGACCTGGATGGCGCGGTGTTGATGGACATCGCCGCCGCCTGGCCTGGCCCCCACGCGCAGAAGCACACCTATCCCCAGGGCGAGGTGTTTGTCGAAGTCATTCCACCGCCGCTCACCCTGGTCGTCTTCGGGGCAACGGCCATTGCTGCGCCGTTGGCGGCGTTGGCGCGCCACCTTGACTTCACAGTGGTGGTCAACGATGCGCGACGGGCCTTTCTGCGCCCGGAGAGTTTCCCTGAGGCGGAGGTCCGCTTTGGTTGGCCGCAGGAAGTTTTCACCCCAGAAAGTTTCGACGCAAGCTGCGCCGTCGTGGTCCTGTTCCACGATGCTAAGTTTGATATTCCCGCTTTGACGTTGGCCCTGAAAAGCCGGGCGTTCTATATTGGCTTCCTCGGCAGCCGTGCCACACAGTCCGCGCGCCGCGCCGATTTGCTCGCGAACGGCTTCAAGGAGAGCGAGCTGGCCCGCATTCATGGCCCGGTCGGGCTGGACATTGGCGGCAAGGAAGCGAGTTTGATCGCGCTCTCAATCCTATCGGAGATCGTCGCGGTGCGTCATCGCCGGTCGGGCGGGATGTTGAGCGGTGCAAAATAGTGAGGCGGCGCATGAGCGAGAAAGCAAATCAGCGGGAAAGCGAAGCGGGAATCCCACAGCCAACATCCAACATCCAAAATGAATTGTGGGAGCCAGAGCCTATTCCCGCTGCGGATTTCTACCGGCCGGGGGAGTGGGCCAATATCAACCGCGCGCCTTATGATCAGGTTTCCGGTGTGACCTACAAGCGCGCGGCGCACATCAAGCGTGTGATGATTACGCCGGACGCCGCCTCGGAAGCGCCTGCGTTGTGGCAGGCCCGTGGAACCACCGTCGTGCGCTGGCTCTTCAGCGAGTTGGCCGGCACGGAGGAACATTTGTTGGCCGAGGCGACCTTCGCCTTCCTGCACGACGTGCGGCTGTTACCTGGCGCTGCCACCCCTCAAAGTGATCACCCCGGCGAAATGCACGTCCTCTATGGGGTGGCGGGCTGCGGCATGGTGTGTCACCGATCCCAGCCGGGCAGCCCTGTGCTTGCGCGACCGTTGCGCCCTGGCGACGCCGTTCTGATCCGTGGAACAGAATACTACAATATCGTCAATGAAGGCGTAGAAGAAGTGCGCCTGATTGTTTTGGGCCTGTATCAGCCGTAAATCTTCTCAACGGATTTAACGGATGTTAACGGATGTTTCCGTTGAATCCGGTAAATCCGTTGAGTGTTTAGGAGCATCCCTTTGACTCAACGTTCTATTATCGTAGTAGGGGCAGGCGCGGGTGGATTGGTGGCGGCCGGACGGGCGGCCGAACTGGGCGCGCATGTTCTCGTGCTGGAAAAGATGGGCGAGGCCGGAAAGAAAATCCTCGTCAGCGGCAAGGAGCGCTGTAACCTCACCAATACCGCGCCGTTGGATCAGTTCCTGCGCTATTATGGGCGTAATGGGCAATTTTTGCGTAACGCTTACCAGCGATTTTTCCGCGAGGAGTTGCTGGCGCTGTTGACGCGGCTGGGCGTCGAGACGCAGGTGGAGCGCGGTGGGCGGGTCTTTCCCACGTCCGGGCGCGCTGTGGATGTGCGCGACGCGCTTCTGCGGTATGCGACCGGCGGCAGAGCGGACATTCGCTATCACGCTGCCGTGCAGACCCTTGCGGTGCGCGAGGGTGCGATGGCCGGCGTGACGTTGGTGAACGGCGATTTTTTGGGGGCGGACGCTGTGATTTTGGCGACCGGCGGCGCTTCGTGGCCGGACACGGGTTCCACGGGAGACGGCTTCCGCATGGCGCAGGAGGTGGGGCACACCATTGTTCCGCTGCGCCCGGCGTTAGTGCCGCTCACCGTCAAGGAACGCGGGCTGGCGAAGATATTGCAGGGTGTGAGCCTGCGCAATGTGACTTGTGCTTTCTACGTCAGCAAAGAAGGCAGCAAGGAGAAAGTGCTGCCCATGCCGTATCCTTTACCGCCCACCGGCGAGATGCTGTTCACCCATTTTGGCGTCTCCGGCCCGCTCATCCTCACGGCGGCGCTGGGGGTGGTGGATGCGCTGCGCGCTGGACAGCGCGTCACGCTGTCCATTGACCTCAAGCCGGGGATGACGGTGGAGGAGGTGCGGTCGCGGCTCCAACGCGAGTTTGAGGAGTATGCTCACCGCCAATTGCCCACGTTGCTGCGCGGTTGGCTGCCGCAGACGTTGGCGGAAGCGCTGGCCGGGCTGAGCGGCGTCGCCTCAGAACGGCCCGTTCACACCCTCCGCGCCGCCGAACGCGAGGGATTGGTGCGCCTGCTCAAGGATTTTCGCTGGGAAATCACCGGCGCGTTGCCGCTGGCGGCGGCGATGGTCACGGCGGGCGGCGTGGCGCTCAAGGAGGTGGACCCCGTCAGTTTTGCATCGCGGAAGGTCGCCGGGCTGTACCTCGTGGGCGAGACGCTCGATCTGGCGGCGGATACCGGCGGATTCAATTTGCAGGCGGCGTTCACCGGCGGCTACCTGGCCGGGCAGCACGCGGCCGGCGGCTGAAAGTGAAATTTCAAACGCTAATCAAATCTGGATAGGGTATAATACCGGATGTGTGCGCCGTTAAAGGTCAAACGTCAAACGTGCGTGCTCATGGTGAAAGGTAGTTGTTTGATATTTGACGGCATTACTTCTGTGAGAGGATCGCGCGAATCACTTACCTTATGAATACCATCACACAACATCCCTACATTGCCTTTGAAGGCGTCATTGGCGTTGGCAAGACCACCCTGGCGCGGCGGCTCTCTGAACGTTTTCAGGGGGAAACGCTGTTGGAGGCCTTCGATGAAAACCCGTTTTTATCTGATTTCTACGGTGATCGTAGCCGTTACGCTTTCCAGACACAGCTCTTTTTCTTGTTAAGCCGCTATCGCCAGCAGCAGGCCGCCCCCCAGCGTCTACGGCAGCGCCCACTGTTGTCCGATTATTTCTTTGAGAAAGATAAGCTCTTTGCGCATTTGAATATCACCGGCGGCGATGAGCTAGAAATGTATGACCGGTTGTATGATGCGTTGTCGGAAAAGGTGCGGCAGCCCGATCTGGTGGTGTATTTGCGCGCGGAGACGGATACGTTGATGGCCCGCATCGCTCTGCGTGATCGCCCTTATGAGCGGCGTATGAGCCGGGAGTACATCGCGGCCTTGCGTCAGGGATATGAGACCTTGTTTGCTGATTATCAAACGACCTCGTTGTTGACGATTGAAACGGACGCCCTCGATTTTGTCCGCAATCCAGATGATTTCGACGATATCGAAAATCGTATTCGCGCCGCCTTGACCGGCGTACATCAGCCGGCGTTGCCGGACATCTCCTTGTTGGCGACCCGCCCGGCGTGGGATTTGTTGGAAACTGCGCGCCAGTCGCCGTCCGTTTCCCCGGCGGATGCCGGCCGCGCGCCGCGCGCGAACTGGGAGGCCCTGGGCGATTTCCTGGCGCTGGCTGAGGCGGTTGGGCAGATTGGCGGGGTGTTGGCGCAGCAGCCGCCGGTTGGCCCGGAAGGGTCGCCGGCCGCGATTCAGACGGCTCTCAGAAATGCGGCGCAGGTGTTGACGACGCTGGCGCGGCGCACCGGAACGCGGTTAGAGTAGTTTTGATAATGCATACTACAAGCCTTTTGCAGGATGCGCTGCATACCATCACTGATTTTCTCGCTCTTCCCGTCGAAGGGGTGGGCTGGACTCAGCAGAATGGCGTTGTACGTTTGATGGAGGCGGTGGGCCAATATTTGACCGTTCCAGAGGTTCAGCGCACCCTGGAGGCTTGTCTGAGCGCGCTTCCGCCAGGAGACTATTGTGTGCGGCCGGCGCATCAACTGGGATTAGCAGGGAATCGCACGATTGTCCTGCTGCCGGACACAACATTCGCCAGGGCCGGTATGCTACCCTTCACCATCGGTTTATTGTTGGTCTTTCCGTCCGAGATCACCCTTACCACAGAGCAGTTAGCCTCACTGCGCGCTATCGCCCATTTGACGACCCAGGCTTTGTACGGGCAACAGGCGCTGCAAGAGGCGCAACGGCGACAGGGCCGTCTGGCGGCGGCGGCGGCGGTCGGTCGAGACGCGGCTATGTTGCTGGATCCTGATACGTTGTTGCGCCGCGTCACGCAGTTAATCCAACAACAGTTCGGCTTTGACCATGTCGGCATCTTTTTGATGGATGAAACCGGCGAATATTTGGCGCTTCAGGCGGCCAATAGCATGTATGGACAACAGCTTGTTGCGCAACAGTATCGCCTTAAAGTTGGGGAACAGGGGCTGGTGGGGGAAGTGGCGGCGACCGGTGTGGCGCAGGTCGCGGTGGATGTGGGGCCGGATGCGTGCGGCAGCGGTGGTTGTTTGCCGCATATCCGCTCCGAAATGGCGTTGCCATTTTGTTACGGCGATCAAATCATTGGGGTGTTGGATGTCCAGTCTGCTGCTGCGGACGCTTTCACGGCGAGTGATGGGAGCGTGTTGCAAATGATGGCCGATCAGGTCGCCAACCTGTTTGCCAATGCGCGCTTACACGCCGAAGTGCGGCAGCGTCTCCGCGACACGCGCCTGCTACGTGACATCATGCTCCAGGCTTCCGCGCTCAATCAGCCGGAAGTGCTCCAAAGGGCGCTGCCGTTGCTCCAGGCCACGTTGCCTTTTCCCTACCAAGCATTTTTTGAAATCCGCGACGGACGGCTCCAGGCCACGCCCGGTTCACGCTGGCCGCAACTGACTTATTCCCTGGATATTGCACCGCTAAGCGCCATTTGGCATACCGGCGACGTGTGGCGCGCCTCCTCGGCGGCCCAATTACAGTGGCTTGGGGCTTCGGATGCGGCCTCGCCGATCACAGGATTGGTGGCGCTTCCCCTGCGCAATCACACCCAGACGCTGGCGCTTCTGGCAGTTGCCACGGATGATCCCCGGCAAATCCACCCCCGCGAACAAAGCTTTATCGAAGCTGTCGCGGCTCAGTTGAGTGTCTTGCTGCAAAATGCACAGCATTATGAGGCCATGGTTCAGGGGCAAGAACTCCTGCGCCATCTGATCGCTGTGGGGGAAGCGCTGCTTGCCGTTCAGGATCTTCCGCTGTTGTTAACCCACCTGAGTCAGGCGATCCTGGAGCGCATTCGGGGGACGGTCGAGATCGCGCTCGATATTGCCGATGAGGGCTTGCAATGGGTGGCCCAAATGGCCAGTCCCGACCTGCCGGCGCCGGTCTATTTAGCCGACTTTATCACGCTGGCACATCTTGACGCGCATACCCATCACACACGCGTCTCCGATATGGGGGACGCGGCGGACCGGATGTACCTCAAGTCTGTCCATCCCAGAATGATGTTGGCCGTAGAGGAATTCAAGACGCGCCATCTCCTGATTCAGCCGCTGCAAACGACCGAGTCGGTGCTGGGCTACCTGGTCGTCACACTGGAAACGGCCGATAACAGTCTGCCGGAACGGATCGCATGGATTCAGGCGGTTGCCAATCAGGCCGCGCTCACGCTGAATAATGCCCGCCTCATTATGCAGCTCAAGCAACAGACCGAGAGGCTCAGCCACGCCTACGAGGAGGCCAAGCATCTTAACGACATCCGCGCGCAAATGATTCAGAATGTCAGCCATGAATTGCGCACCCCCCTCGGCATCATCATCGGGTACGCGGATATGTTGCGCGAGGAAATGCTCGGCCCGCTGGACGAATCTCAGCAAGAAATCGTTCAGACGATCCTGGCCCGCGCGCAAGACCTCAACCGGATGGTACAGAATTTAACCTCTTTGCAGGGGCGCATTCAAATTACGGCATTGACGCCGATCGCGTTGGTAGAACTCTTACGCCAGGTCATCCAGGAATTTCAGGGATTTGCCGCCGAGCAACGGGTGCAATTTTACATTGAGGCCAAGCCGGACGTGCCGTTGATCCCCGGTGATTTGGAACTGCTGCACCTGGCCTTTGCCCATCTTGTCGAAAACGCCATCAAATTCAGCCCCGATGGCGGCGCCGTGCTAGTGCGAATTTGGGAGGATGCGCAATGGGTGCTGGTTTCCATTGCGGATCACGGGATCGGAATCCCCCAGGAACATCTGCACCACATTTTCGACCGTTTCTACCAGGTGGATGGTTCCACCACGCGCCATTTTGGCGGCATGGGCATTGGCCTGGCGTTGGTCTGGGATATTCTGGAAGCGCATCGTGGTTACGTCCAGGTACAAAGCGCCGTCGGGCAGGGTAGCACTTTTTTGGCAGCGCTGCCCTGTGCGACCGAAGGGTAATAGGTGAACGATGACCAAACATTTTATTGGGATTGCCGGGAATATTGGGGTGGGGAAGTCTACTTTGACAGCGATGTTATGTCGCCATTTGCACTGGTCACCTTTTTTAGAGGATGTTGCCGACAATCCCTATCTGGCCGACTTCTACGATAACATGCAGCAGTGGAGTTTTCATTCGCAAATCTTTTTCCTGGCGCGGCGGTTGCGCCACCATCGGCAATTGCTGGCGTGGCCCGGTTCCGTTATCCAGGATCGCACGGTTTACGAAGATGCTGAGGTCTTCGCGCGCAACCTTTTCCAACAAGGCTGGATGATGGAACGGGATTACACCACCTATACCGATCTCTATCAAGCCGTCACCGCCATCCTCCCTCCACCCAACCTGGTGATTTACCTGCGCGCTTCCGTGTCCACCTTGATGACGCGCATCCAGCGGCGTGGGCGCGCCTATGAATTGCAAATTTCCCCGCAATACCTCGAACAGCTCAACCAGCTTTACGAAGAATGGTTTGAGAGTTTCTCGCTGTGCCCGGTCTTGACGATTCCTGCGGATCAACTAGACTTTGTAGCCAATGGGGATCATCTTGATCTCATCATTCAGAAAATTTTCGAGCGACTGCAAGGCAAAGAGGTGGTTGAACTTTGACCGAAATCCAATATACCCAAAGACTGGAATTTCTCTACCAGGCCGCCCGCACCATTGGCACCGAGTTGAGCACCGATGAAGTGTTGCAGCGATTGATGGCCTTGACCCACCAACATTATCGCCCGGATGCGGTGTCGGTGGCCCTGGTGGAACGAGATGGCGATCTGTTGTTCCGGGCCGCGTCTGGTGAAAGCGCCAAACAAATCGTCGGGATGCGGCTGCCGCACGGCGCCGGCATTGTGGGCTGGGTCGCCGAGCACGGTCTCCCGTTATGGTCGCCGGATAGTTACAACGATCTGCGCTTCTATCGGGAGGCCGACCAGCAGACCGGATTTCACACCAGGGCGATTTTGGCTACGCCGGTCAAGTACGGCGGGCAAACCCTGGCGGTATTGGAAATGCTCAATCCCCCTGCCGACCTCGACCTGGTCGAGGCTCAGGAAGTGTTGTTGGCCCTGGGGTCATTGGCCGCGCGCGCCATTCAAAACGCCCGCCTGTTTGAGCAGGTGCAGCACGCTGAGGCGCGCTATCAAAGCCTGTTTGAACAGAATTTTGATCCCATTGTCATCTTGGACGGGGCCGGGCATCTGCTTGAAATCAACTGGGCTGCCGAGGAGCTTTTGGCGCTGACCCCGGCCACGCATAGCAGTTTTGACCTGAGCCTGATCGGACTGCTGCCGGAAGACTTTGCCGAGGCGCAAGTTCGGGTGACGCGCGGCGAAACCATTACCTGGGAATTCAAAGCCCCGGTCGCTGACCGGGATCGTGTCCTGGAAGTTCACCTTTCCTACCTGCCGGATTACCCTTCTCAGGGCGCTTACCAATGGTTGGCTCACGACATCACTGACCGTGTAGCCCTTGAGGAAATGCGCCAGAACCTTTCCAATATGGTCGTGCATGACTTGCGTGCGCCATTGGGGAGTATCATCAACAGTTTGGAACTGATGTTGACGGCCTGGTTAGACAAAGAAATTACTATCCCGGTTGAACAAGTGCTGCGGATTGGCCTGCGCAGTGCGCAACGGATGGACCGTCTGATCAATACGATCCTGGATATTGCGCGTTTTGAGGCTAATGACAAAGCCTTGACGTTTTCCCAGATACCGATTCCTCAGTTTGTTGAAGAAGTCCTGGAAATCATCCAGCCGACACTCAAACGTCGGGGGCACAAGCTCATTGTCACTCTTGACCCGGATCTGCCGGAGATGGTCGGCGACATCGAGATGCTGCGGCGCGTGTTGATCAACATTGCCAGCAATGCGGTCAAGTATATTCAGGAAAAGGGCGTTATTACACTCGCTGTCACTGCCAACGAGACCGATATCCAATTTATGGTGCGCGATAACGGCCCAGGTATTCCTCTGGAAGATCAGGCGCACTTGTTTGAAATGTTCTACCGGGGCAAGGGCCGCAAGCAGGCGCAGGGGGCGGGACTGGGTCTGGCCTTCTGCAAACTGGCAATTGACACGCATAATGGGCGCATCTGGGTGGACAGCGCTGCCGGACAGGGGGCGACGTTTTACTTCACCATACCGCGCCACCTTTCAAATCACTTGACTGCTGAATGATGACTTTGCGGCTTTACTATGACGATCCCACGCGGTGTGAGTTTGCTGCGCGTGTGTGCGCCTGGCGTGACACAGAGCGCGGGCCGGCCGTGCGCCTTGACCAAACTGCGTTTTACCCCACCTCCGGCGGGCAACCGCACGATACCGGCCTGTTGAACATGACGCCGGTGTTGGAGGTCTGGGAGGATGACGCGGGCGACATTTGGCATCTGGTCGCGCAGCAGTTCGAGGCCGAAACCGTTGTCGGCCAAATTGATTGGGCGCGGCGCTTCGATCATATGCAGCAGCATACCGGCCAGCATCTCCTCTCGGCGGTCTGTGCGGAGGAATGGGACGCCGCCACAGTGGGCTTTCATCTGGGGGCAACCGCCAGTACCGTTGATTTGGACATGGGTGCTCGCTCGCCCTTGACGTGGGAGGACGTGGCCCGCATGGAGGCCCATGTCAACCGGATTATCTTTGAGAACCGCCCTGTGACCATTCACAATGTCAGCCCGGACGCTCTGGGCGCGATCCCCCTGCGCAAACCGCCCGCCGTGACCGGAATCATTCGCGTGATCTGGGTGGCTGACTGCGACGCTTCTGCCTGCGGCGGCACGCACGTACAACATACCGGCGAAGTGGGCCTACTCAAAGTGACAAGCCTTGAGCGTTACAAGGGGGGCGCGCGCGTGACTTTTCTCTGCGGCGGGCGCGCTTTGGCCGACTACGCTCGCGCGCTAGGCGTTCTGCGCACGGTCGGCGGCGCCCTGAGCGTCGGACAGGATGACATTCCCGCAGCGGTGGCGCGCCTCCAGGAAGACTCAAAGTTGACCCACCGCGCGTTGCAGGAGGCCCACAGCGCCCTCTATCAGTATGAAGCCGCGCGTCTCTGGGAAGAGACGCCGGAGATAGCCGACCACCGCTGTATCGCTGCATACTGGGCCGACCGTGATTTTGCGGCTGCGCGCGCTATCGCCAGCGAGCTGCGCGCGCGCCCACGCACCATCTTGTTGCTGGCCGTCGCCGAAGAAAAGGGCGTGCGCCTCCTGTGCGCGCGCAGCGACGATTTGCCCACTGTGGATGCCGCCGCATTGTTGCGCGCGCTGACCGACCGGCTCGGCGGGCGGGGCGGCGGCAGCGCGACCCTGGCGCAGGGCGGGGTGCCGAGCCTGCCGTCCGAAACAGTGCTGACCGCCCTCCAAGAGGTGGTTGCTCATCTGTCTGACACTCCGGTGGAGGCTGTCTGATGCAAGAAATTGCTCCCGGTATCCTGGTGGAAACCGCCTACCCGCCCTACAACGTAGCGCTTATTGCTGCGGATCACATGGCCGTGGCGATAGATTGGCCGCTGCGTCCCAGCCATGCCCAACAATGGTTGCGCGCCGCGCAATCGGCTGTGGGGCCGCTGCGTTACGTCATCTTAACCGACGCTGGCCCGGAACGGCAAGTCGCGGCGGCGCAGTGTGGCCTTTCTCTCATCGCCTCCACGGCAACGCGGGACGTTATGATGGCTCACGACGAACATAGCTGGCGCGAGTTATTGCAAGAAGTCGCTGCCCAATGCCCTGAAGAGGCGCTCGATATTCACAAGCTTACGCCGCCGCACATAATGCTGACTTTTGACCGGGTACTACGGTTATATCGCCGTGCGGCGGTGCTGCATCTGGAGGCCGCGCCGGGCGCGGCGCCCGGCGCGCTCTGGGCAGCCCTCCCAGAACATAAATTGCTCTTTGCCGGTGACAGTGTGGCGCTCAGTGAACCCCCGCCGCTTGGCGGCGTGCCTGATTTCCTGGCATGGCTGGAAGCTTTGACGCAGTTGGAGAATCGTCCTCAGGTTTACCAAGTTGTGCCTGGGCGTGGTACGGCATCCATTCTTAAGGGAGAGGTGGAGCGGCAGTGCGAGTTCTTGCGCACGCTGCGGCACACGGCGCGGCGGTTGGCGCATAGCAAAGGCGGGCAGAGCTATATGCAACCCGCCCAGGACCTGGGGCAGATGTTCTTCAACCAGGGTGGGCACAGGGCCGTTCAGCGTATCCGGCGTGGCCTGGAACGCCTGGTGGCCGAGTTCCAAGCGACTGCGGCAGATAAAATACCCGCGTCTGGGACTTAGGGTCTGTAAATTTATCAGTTCCCGACTCGCTTTGCTTTGATCCATTATTGGGCAACCTGCTCGGCCAGCGCCGTGACCTGGAAGCTGGTATACGCCTTCTTCGGCACGTACACCTCGAAGGAGGCCGACGCCCCGGCTTCGATGCGGGTCACGAGGCCGTTGCCCAGGCTCACCATCTGCCCGTTCGCGTCGAACAACATCCCGGCGAGGTTCACATTCTTGATGGCGTAGCTATTGGGATTGGTCGCCGCGCCAGTGAGGCGCACGTAGCCGGTTCCGGTATCCGCCGCTTTCAGGTCGCTCAGGGTGACGGGCACCGACTCGTGCCATTCCGCGATCTTCGCGTCTGGGTGAACCAGGAACGAGGCCATGTCCTGCGCGGCGATCTCGGCGGTGAAGGGGCAGGCTTCCCCCGGCCCCAGCAGCGGGCAGACGATGTCCGCCTCTATCGCGCCGTGCGCGACCCATTCGCCCTCGACCCCACGCTGTCCCGCGCGTCTGGGGAAGGCGTAGAACGCGCCCCGGAAGCCGCCCGCGTCGAAGAAGGTGACGTGGACGGCCGTGACCTGGTAAGTTTCCTCGGTGGGGTTATGCACGAACCCGGCGACGTGGTAGATCAGCCCGCCCTCCAGGTTGGGGTTCGCTTCCGCGTAGTTCGTGGTCACTTCGATGGTGAGCGGCGGGCCAGGGTCGGTGTCGGTCTTCTGCGTCAACGCCCCCTGCGTCACGGCGGATGGCGCGGCTTCCGGCGTGGCGGTGGCCGCTGAACTGGCCGTGGTGGCCGTCTGTGCCGTGGCCGGTTTCGCCGCCGCAGTGGTTGCGGCGATTGCAACGGTGGGGGTGGGCGTCGCCGTTGGCGTGGGCGTCTTCAGGACTTCGAGGGTGACGCGCGGCAGTGGCGTTGAGGTCGGTTCAACGGTGGGCGTGGCGGTGGGGACTGGCGCGGCCGCTGTCGCTTCAGACATTGCGGTCTCTGACGTGGGCGGCTCGGCCGGCGCCTGGCCGCTGCGCTCGGTCAGGAGCCTCACGACGGCGCGCAGCAGCATCCCGGACGCCCCCATGGACGCTCCACCGCCCGCAGTCCGTCCGCCGCCCTGCGCGGCGAACTGTTCCCGCATTTTGGCGCGTTCTTCGTCGCTCATAGCTTCGAATTGGGCGCGCATCGCTTCGCGGTCGGCCTCAGACATATTGCCGCCGAAGCCGCCCTGTTGCCCGCCGGGGGGCTGCATACCGCCGGAAGGCATTTCACCGCTGGAAGGTCTTCCGCCGCCGGAGGGCATTCCCCAGCCGCCAGAGGGCATCCCGCCGCCCTGCCCCATCTGCATCGGGCCTTGTTCTTGAAGCCACGCCTGCGCGTCAGCTTGCGTAAGCTGCATCTCCTGGATTGCGGCGACCTGAGCGTCGGTCAGCGTGTCCTCAATCTGCTTGACGACGGCCAGCCGCTCGGCGTCCGTCTTGAGCGCAGTGCCCTGCAACATCGTCCACCAGGGCAGCGTTTTTGCCGCTTGCTCTGCCGTCGTCGCATGGGCCGTGTCTTCCAGGCGCAGCAGTCCCAACGCGAGTTGGTCGGCAGCGCCCAGAGCGTCGGTATAATCCGTGCGCAGGCGTCCACCATAGGTGACGGTGGTGGCCGCGGCTTCAACCTCCCCGTTGGATTGGGCCGGCTTGCATCCCGTCAGAGGAATGGCGATGAGCGCCAACAACACCAGTAAGATTCCGAATGAGTATGGCTTAAACTTCTTCACAATTCTTCTCCCTATTCGCAATTCGTAATTCGTAATTCGTAATTCGTAACTCGCAATTCGCTATTCGCTATTCGCAATTCGCAATTCGCCATTCGCTATTCCCGCCGCAGCGCCACAATCGGATCCAGCTTGGCCGCCTGGGTCGCGGGGTAGTAGCCGAAGAAGATGCCGACCGCCGCCGCCGCGCCAAAGGAGAGCGGGATGGAGCTGATCACCAGTTCAGCGCGCATCGAGCCGAAGGTGTTGAAGAGGTAGGCGCCGCCGACGCCAAACAGAACGCCCATCAGCCCGCCGATCAGGCTCAGCATCACCGCCTCGAAGAGGAATTGCAACTGCACGTCGCGGGGCCGCGCGCCCAACGCCTGGCGCAGGCCGATCTCGCGGGTGCGCTCGGTGACGCTGACCAGCATGATGTTCATAATGCCGATGCCGCCGACGATGAGCGAGATGCCGGCCACCCAGCCCAGCAGGTTGCGGAAGGTTTCGGTGGTGGAGGCGCGCATGTCAATGATGCTGTCCTGCGTCGTCAGGGTGAAGCCCGGCGCGCTCGCGTCCGTCCCCAGGATTTGCATCACCAGGGTGTTGAGATGCTCCATCACGTCGTCCATCACTTCTTTGCTTTCCGCCGAAACGTAGACGATGCGCAGGGTGGTGCCGCCAAACCGGCTGTTGACGAATTTCTTGAAGACGGTCGTGATCGGGATGTAGATACGGTTGTCGTAGTCGGTGGTGCCGACCACGCCTTTCTCGGCCATCACGCCGACGATGGTACACTTGACCTTGCCGATGGTGATGGATTGCCCCACGGGATTGACGCCTGTGCCGAACAACTCGGCGGCGATGTCGTATCCCAGGACGGCGATTTTGTTGGCGCGGTCGTTGTCCTGGTCGGTGATGAAGCGGCCCTGGGCCACCTCGTACTCGTGGACGTGAACGAACCCGGAGGTGGTGCCGACGATGGCGATGTCGGTGAGGGTGGTATCCGCGCCTTTGACGTCCTGCGTGGTGTTTTGCTCCGCCGACACGCCGCTGACGCCGTCAATGTTGTCGCGGATGGTGGGCAGGTCGGCGTAGGTCAGGCTTGCCGCATTGCCGCCCCCAAATCCCCCACGGGTGAATGCGGGCGAGATCATAATCAGGTTCGCGCCCAGGGCGTTGATCTGGTCGGCGATGTCCGCTTCGGCGCCCGCGCTGACCGCCAGCATCACGATGACCGCGGCCACCCCGATGATGACCCCCAGCGTCGTCAAAAACGAGCGCACTTTGTTCAACATCAGCCCTTCCCAGGCGATTTTCAGTGTTTTTGATAGGCTCATAGTTCCTCCGTATGCGAGTTAGGAGTTAGGAGTTAGGAGTTAGGAGTTGCGAATTAGGAATTTTCTTACTCCTCATTCCTCACTCCTAACTCCTCACTCGCCTTCCCATTGTCCCCATTATGCAGGTGCGCGATGTAGCTGGCGTGCAGTTTGTCCGAGATGATCTCGCCGTCGCGCAGGTAGATGACGCGGTCGGCGTGTTCGGCGATGTCGAGTTCGTGCGTCACCATCACGATGGTCGCGCCCTGATCGTTTAGCTCGCGGATCAGCCGCATGATGTCCTCGGCGGAGCGGGTATCCAGGTTGCCGGTCGGCTCGTCGGCCAGGATGATGGCGGGGGCGTTGATGAGCGCGCGCGCAATGGCGACCCGCTGCTGCTGCCCGCCGGACATTTCGTTAGGCTTGTGTTGGAGGCGATCCCCCAGTCCGACTCGTTCCAGCGCCGCCACGGCATCCTGGTAATGTTCGGCGTCGCTCTTGCCGTTGTTGCTGTTGTAGAGCAGGGGCAACATCACGTTCTTCACCGCGTTGAGCCGGGGCAGCAGGTTGTAGGATTGGAAGACGAAGCCGATTTTCTGATTGCGCACCCGCGCCAACTCGTTCTTGCTGAGCTTGCTGACGTCCTCGCCGTCGAGGATGTAGACGCCGCCGGTGGGGCGATCCAGGCAGCCCAGGATGTTCATCAGGGTGGATTTGCCCGAACCGGACGGCCCCATGATTGCCACAAACTCGCCTTCTTCGACCTTCGCATTGACCCCGCGCAGCGCTTGCACTTGAACGGTATCCGTTCCGTAGACCTTCTTCAAATCCTGGATTTCAATGAGTGTGCGCGCCATATCACGGCATTCCTCCGGGCATAAAGCCGCCGCCATCGGGCGGGCCGCCCATCATCTGCTGCTGGGTGTTGATGCTGGATTGGATCGTGGTCGAACTGCCCGTATCATTCGCCAGGCTGACCACTTCGCCCTGCGCCAGACCGGATTTCACTTCGGCGTTGACGTAGTCCATCAGCCCCACTTCGACCACCCGCGTTTCCAGTGTGCCATCCTCCTTGACCACGAAGACCGTATACTGCCCGTCCTCCATTTCCCGCAGAGCCTGGACGGGGACGAGCAGGGCGTTCTTGGCCTCGCCGGCCACGATTTCGACGTCCGCGTTCATGCTGCCCAAGAGCATTACCGGGTACTCGCTCACGTTGATGCTGGCGTAAATCTGCACCGCCGAGGTGTTGCCGACGGTGGTGAGCATCGGGTCCACGCGCACGATTTCACCGCTGTAGACGTAGTCGGGCAGGGCTTCAAAGATCATTTTGACAGGATACCCCTTGGCGACGCTGCCCATGTCTGCTTCTTCGACCCAGAATTGCAGCAGCGGCGCGCCCAGATTCGCCAGGGCGATGACCGTCCCGTTGACCGTGTCGCCCACTTCGCCGTTCACCGCCGTGACCGTGCCGTCGAAGGGCGCGATCAGGGTGGCGCCGGCCAGCGTCGTCTGCGCGTTCGTCAGGTTGAGCCGGGCTTGTTCCAACGCCAACTCCGCGTCGCGGGCCGCCGCCGTCTTGCCGTCGCCCACGTCCGCCAGCGCGAACTTGGCCTGTTCCAGCGCCAGGGTTGCCTCGTGGACTTTGATTTCGGCGGCGGTGATTTCGGCGGCGTCCGGCGCCGTTTGCAACGTTTCTAGCTCGGTCTGCGCGCTCAGGACTTTGGCCCTGGCGCTCTGAATGTCGGCGGCGGTGCTGTTGATCGTGGCTAAGTTGTAGTTGGCCTGCGCCACTCCGAGGTTTTGCTGCGCTTTGAGCAGGGCCGCGGCGGCGTTCTCGCGGGTGGTGGTGATGTCCTTCTCCCAGTCGCGGCCGGCGGCCATGGCATTGGCGTAAGTCTCCTGCGCGTCGGCCAGGCTGGCGATGGCCTGATCCAGGCTGATGCGGGAGGAAATCGTCTGATCCACGCGGGACTTGGCGACGGTGTTCTGGTAGGACGATTGCGCGCTGGTGAGGTTGGCCTGCGCCAGCGCGATTTCTTCCTCATCCGGCGCCCAGGCGACCAGGTCTTCCCAATCGCTCTTGGCTGTGTCGTAGGCCGCCTGCGCCTGCATCAACGTTAGCTCGGCCTGCGCCTCGGCCAACGCCAACGACTGCTCAGCCTGCAACACCGCTTGCTGCGCTTCTCCCACTGCCTGCCGCGCCGACGTGTCATCCATCCAGGCCAGGACGTCCCCGGCTTTGACCGTATCGCCCACTTCGACGGTCAGCCCTTTGAGCTGGCCGCTGGCGCTGAAGGCCAAGTTGACTTCTGATGAGGCCACCAATTGCCCGGAACCGGTGGCCGAGATGGTCAAATCCCCCACCGTCACTGTGCCGGTCTCCAACGTTGGCGTCGTCTCCGCCACCTCCTTGGGGGCGAACCAGACCGTGTAAGCGGCGTATCCGCCCCCGGCCAGTACGAGAAGAATCAACACAATCCAAAACCACTTTTTACGAAACATTACACGCTCCTTATGAGTGATGAGTGATGAGAAACGAGTAATGAGAAATGAGTAGTTTTACTCATTACTCGTTTCTCATTACCTTTTGTTTTACCCTGGTAGTTTACCGTCGCCATCTGTGAACATTCCAAGAAATAGCTGAGAGTTCCCTGAGAATTTGTGGCGGCTTCTCAGCAAATCTTCAGCCACTCCCCAGGCTCTTCTCAGGTAGCCGTGTATAATAGAAATGAGAAATGGGTAATGAGTAATAAGTAAGGCGCGGTCGCCTTATTCTCTACTCATTACCCATTACCCATTACTTCTTACTCATTTCCCATCACACCGTAAGTGAGGCGTAAGCGATGGAAAAAGTTCTTATTGTGGACGACGACGAGAAGTTATTGAAGATGTTGCAGCGGACGTTGACCTACGAGGGGTTTGACGTCAGCACGGCGCTGGACGGGGAAGCCGCCCTGGCGCAGGTGTATGCGGTGCGCCCGGACGTGGTGATTCTCGACTGGATGCTGCCCAAACTTGACGGGGTGGAAGTCCTCCGCGCGCTGCGGATGGAGCAGAACGACGTGCCGATCCTGATGCTGACGGCCCGCGACGCCGTTCAGGATCGCGTCGAGGGCCTGGAGCGCGGCGCGGACGATTACCTCGTCAAGCCGTTTGCCTCGCCGGAACTGGTGGCGCGCGTGCGCGCTCTGCTCCGCCGTTCTGGCGCTGCGGAGATTTCGGCGCCGTTGACCTTTGGCGATCTCTACCTCGATCCTACCTCGCGCGAAGTGCGCCGCAAGGATCGCCCCTTCACGCTCACCCCCACCGAATTTGACCTGCTGCATCTGCTGATGCGGCATCCCAACCAGGTGTTGGAACGCAAGCAGATTCTCAACCACGTCTGGGGCTACGATTTCGTCGGCGACGACAACGTGATCGAAGTGTACGTCGGCTATCTCCGCAAAAAGATGGAGGGCGAAGG
>JAKQHY010000199.1 GCA_029555965.1 Chloroflexota bacterium
CACCCCCTCTCCCCAACCCTCCCCCAGACCCTCACCGCCCTTGAGCACCTCGCCCCCTACCTGCCATCGGGCCTGTTGCCGCGCCTCGTGTCGGACGTGTACGCGGACGAGAGCGCCGGCGAGCATCGCCTGGTCGCCGTCCTCTTTGCCAACTTCGTGGGCGCCAGCGAGCTGGTCGCTCGCCTGGGGCCGGGCCGCGAGGCCGACATCGCCGCCGCCCTCAACGTTTACTTCGTCGCTATGCACCAGGCCGTCGCCCGCTACGGCGGCGTCGTCAACAAAGTGGACCTCTACGACCACGGCGACAAGCTGATGGCGCTCTTCGGCGCGCCGGTGGCACACGAAGACGACGCTGAGCGTGCCGTCCGTGCCGCGCTGGAAATGCAACGCGCCCTTGAAAGTGAGGGGGAGAAGGGGAGACAAGGAGAGGGGGAGACGTTCCCCCCTTCCCCCCCTCCCCCCCTCTCCCCCTCGTCTCTCTGGAAACAGCGCATCGGCGTGAGCACCGGCATGGTCTTCGCCGGGCTGGTCGGCGGGGCCGCGCGGCGCGAGTACACCGTGATGGGCGACGAGGTCAACCTGGCGGCGCGGCTGATGAGCGCGGCGGACGAAGGCGGGCTGCTGCTCTCCGGCTACGTCGAGCGCAAAGTCCGCGCCTTCTTTGAGGTGGCCGACCGGGGCGCGGTGCAGTTGAAGGGCAAGAGCAAACCCGTGCCCACGTACACCGTCGTCGGGCGGCGGGCGCAGCCGGAGCCGGTGCGCGGGATTCGCGGGCTGCGCTCCGCGCTGGTGGGCCGCGCTGCCGAGCAGGCCACCCTGCGCAACCTTGTCGCCGATTTGTACACGGGGCGCGGCGCGATCCTCTCGCTCATCGGCGAGGCCGGCCTGGGCAAGAGCCGGTTGATGGCCGATCTGCGCGATAGCGTCTATGAAGAAATCGCCATGACCTGGATCGAAGGCCGCTGCCTTTCTTACACCCAGCAGATCAGCTACTCGGCCTTCAACGACGTGATCCGCAGCGCCCTGGGCATTTTAGATACCGACAACGAATTCGACATCCGCGACAAACTGCGCCGGTACGTCGAAACGCTGCTGCCCGCCGACGTGGGTGACGACGTGCGGCCCTATCTGGTCCACTTCCTCAACCTGCCCCTGAGCGAACGGGAGGCCGAGCGCGTCGCCTACCTGGACGGCGAGGCGCTTCAACGCCAGATCGTGCGGGCGATCACCACCCTGCTGGAAGCCGTCGCGCGCGAGCAGCCGCTCGTCCTGGTCTTCGACGACCTCCACTGGGCCGACTCCGCCTCGCTGATGCTGTTGGAGCGTTGCATGGCGCTCACCGACCGCGTCCCCCTGCTGCTCGTGCTCATCTACCGCCCGCTGCGCGGCCACGGCTGCTGGGCGCTCGGCGACCTGGCCGCCCGCGACTATCCGCATCGCTACACGCGCCTCTCCCTTACCCCCCTGCGCGCCGAAGCCGGGCAGGATCGCCAACTGGTCTGCAACCTGCTCTCCCTGGACGCACTGCCGCCGGCGTTGGAACAGTTAATTGCGCGCGCGGAGGGCAATCCCTTCTACATCGAGGAGATCATCCGCACGCTGATCGATCAGGCCATCATCGTCAGCCATCCCGAAGGCTGGCGGTTGGAGCGCGACCTGGATTTGCACACCATCCCCGACACGCTGCAAGGGCTGATCGTCGCCCGGCTGGATCAGTTGATGGAGGAGGCGCGCCGCACGCTGCAACTGGCCGCGGTCGTCGGGCGCGCCTTCCGCTACGAGATGCTCGCGTGGCTGGCTTCGGCGGCGGCGCTGGCGGCCACGCTCGACACCAGCCTGGCGCGCTTGCAGCAGGCCGAGTTGATCCGCGAGCACGCCCGGTTGCCGGAGGTGGCGTACATCTTCAAGCACGTCCTGGTTCACGACGTGGCCTACGAGAGCCTGCTCCTGCGCGACCGGCGCGCCTATCACGGCCTGGTGGCGCAGCATTTGGAGGACGTGGTCACCGGCCAGAAGCGGGAGGAAGTCTACGAGGTGCTGGCCTACCACTACGGCCTTTCCGACTATCGTGAGAAAGCGCTGGACTACCTCACCCGTTCCGGCGACAAGGCGCGCGCCGCCTACGCCAACCCGGAGGCCATCGCCTTCTACCGGCAGGCCGCGCGGCTGGCCGAGCAATCGCAGCAGTGGGACGCCTTTGCGGACGTGCTCACCGGGCTGGGGGACGTGCTGTTTCACACCGGGGAGTCGGACGAGGCGCTGGCCTGCTACGAGCAGGCATTATCCCGTCGGCAGCAACCCGCGCCGCAAGCCGACCTGCTCCGGCGGATCGCTGCCATCCACGAGAAGCGCGGCGACTACGAACAGGCGCTTGCCGCGTGTACGCGCGGCATGGCGTTGCTCCCCGCAGAGGCGGCTGCGTCGGTGGAGATGGCGCGGCTGATGATTGCTCGCGCGCACATCCACGAGCAGCAGGGGCAGAATGAGGCCGCCCGGCAAGAGAGCGAAGCGAGTTTGACTCTCCTGACCGATACGACGCATTATCGAGAAATCGTCCAGGCGCATAACGTCCTGGGCTTGAGCTTGCGCAGCAACCAACCGGCGAAGGCCATTGAGCATCTGGAACAAGCGATGCATATCCTGGAACGGATCGGGGACGACTATGAGGCCGCCAAAATTTACAACAACCTCGCCATTTTGTACTATCAGACCGATCTGAATCGCGCGGCGGACTACTTCCAGAATGCGCTGCGGACGATGCAGCGCCTGGGAAACGTCTGGGAAGAGGCGACGGCCTATATGAATTTGGGGATCATCTATTACACCCAGGGCAACTATGCCCAGGCGATAGAGAATTATGAGTATAGCCTGCACATTACCGAGCGATTGGGCGACAAACAAGGGCTGTCCGACTGCTATGTGAATCTGGGGGAAACGTACCGCGCGCAAGGCAATCTCAAGCAAGCCATCGAATACTTGGAGAGAAGTCTGGCCGTCGCCAGTGAGATTGGCGCCGAGGCTACCGCTGCCGAATGTCAACGGCAGTTGGCAGAGTGTTATCTGGAAAATGGCGAGTACGAAAAATCCCTGGCGATCTGCCGCGAAGCGTTGGCAGGTATCCAGGGAACAGGGGAATTCAAAATCAAAGGAGACCTTTACCATGTGATGGGGAACGCCTATCACAAACTCCGAGAGTTGGAGGTGGCGTTGTCGCATCTGGAAAAAAGCATCGGCATTTTGCGCGAACTCAACCAGGATTTTGACCTCGCCGCCGTGCTCTCCGATTATGGGCAAGTGCTGAAAGACGCCGCGCAGCCCGCTGCCGCGCGCGCCGCCCTCACCGAGGCGCTGACGCTCTTTGAACGGCTGGAATTGAGTCAAGAACAGGAGCGAGTGCGGGCGGCGTTGAATGGGACACCAGCAGGAGAATGACACTTTTGCTTTTTAGGCAATTCGCTGTTACGCTAGGGGTAAATGTTTTTGGGGGTCTTGGCATGAGTAGTCAATTTCACCATTCAGGTTGGCTTCGCCCAGATGTCGTCCATGCGCATCAAAAACTTCCAAATGCGCATCGCGACCAAAGTGAAGTTGATCTACATACCAGTAATAGCCCGTAGCTTTTTCCTGGTACACTTTCCGTCCCTGTTCTATTCTTGAAGTCCTCCTGAATCTGGTCATATCTTGCAAAACGGTTTGCTCGTCACGCGGAGGGTAGGCTAAATCAGTAGTGTAGATAGATAAATTCAGGGCAAGCCATTTTTCTAAAGAATTTCTATTTTCAACGCAATCCACCTTAACCGTGGCTTGCCTGTTTTTGGAAACTAACAGAGACGTATTGCCTGCAAATTCTGATTGAATAAAATTAACCAACAAGCCGATAAGCGCCGTATCCCGCAACTTTCTCTCCGCCAGTTCTGCAATGCTGGTATCGGTCACAAGTTGTTCGTTTACCTCGAACCAATCGTCGCGGGAATGTTTGCGTTCCGGTTGCCAATCACGGGGGTTGAGTCTATCGAAAACATATCTTCTGAAAGCAACTTTTAGCTGCTTATCTTTAATTTTCTGGTAGCTGGATTGAAAAACTTCGCCACGTATTGCTTTATAATCCAAAAATAACTCACTCTTGTACATTTGCGCCGATTTGACACACTGGTTTATTAGGTCAAAAATTGCAGTGAAAGTCACTACGGCTTTAGCAAAATCCGTATCTGAAAAATATTGTTCCTGTAATGATGCTTCGTTGATAAAGATTTCCATAGGTTAGAATCCAAAGAGTCGGGCAAAATCTTTATCGGTCTGATCAAAGAAACCATCCGGCCACTCTTCAATAGCGCCGTTTTCAAGCACGGGAATCTCAAGCACTGGGCAAGTCGAATCTCGTTGGAAATACAAGACGTTCAAATCGTTTACATTGATCACTTTGTCCAAAACGGCAATTCTGAGACCATTCAAGATGTGCTCGCTGTGTGATTCTACCAACACTTGCACACCACATGCGCTGACGGCTGCTAAAAACCGGGCAATTTGTGCCTGTGCATAAGGATGAAGATGGGCTTCAGGATTTTCAACAATTAGCATCTCTCCAGCCTGTGCGATCAAACCCGAGACAATAATGGGTAAGGCGTAGCTGTATCCAAAACCTACGTTCACCGGTCTGTAAAGCTCTAGTGAGTTTTCAGAGTTGAGCTGCATTAAAACGATATTGGCCTTAAGCGGTTGGACGTTAACCTTGCCACCGCCAAAAATTTGATTCAACCAAGCGGCGGTTTGATCCAGAACTGTATGAGTAGCATCGCTGGGTAAACGTAAGAGTTCATAGACAAGATCCTCTTTCTTTTTGGATAGGACATTGGCGGTGTACTCTCCACGCTGTCCAACATTAGGAAATTCAGCGAAACTCTGTTTTGGGTAATAATCTCGTGGGCCGATACGATCGGCAGAAATATAGTGAATTTGAGTAAAATTAACAACATCTCGAACAAATTGATTTTCACTGACTTCTACTTTTGATGTGTCCTCATACTGCGGTTTTGGAAACCAAATAGCGGGAAGCAGATTGTGCCAGGGTTCAGATGATATAGGCAGCTCAAGCAACTCCATAGATAGCTTAGCATTAAAAGCAAAAGACTCATCTAGGAACTGTCCCTCTACAATCAGATCATCTATATCGGCCACCATATCATCTTGAGGATTCCCTTTAAGAGAGTAATGGAGGTCAGCATAGTTATCATTACGTTGAAATCTAAAAGCCAGTTCAATAGCTTCAGTGCGCGAAACCGCACTATTTCGTACATCATCAAAACTACCCAATTCAACACAGCTACCGTTGAAGATAATCTGTCGGGTAGTGCGGCTATGTTCAGGAGATTGCCGCATCAGCAAAAGGGCTTGTAATACAGTAGATTTGCCCCGACCATTGATACCAGTAAGCAAGTTAATAGCATTGAGTGGAATTCGAACTTGCTCCCGAAAACACTTGAAGTTTTTTAAACTAATTTCTCTTAACATTCTACGTCTCCAAGAATTTCTTGTACCAATTTGAACCGATTACGCACCCGCCGTGTGTCTCCGGTTGAAAAACGCACAGTATCTATGAATTCTGGGGTTTGCAGTAATTTTTCATAATTAGCTACGATGGTTTGTTTGTGATCTCTTAAAAACTCATCGGACTGAATAGAGAAGAAATAACTCACAGCTTCCAATAAAGCAATGTTAATTCTACCTCGCGAAGAAGTCGTGGGTAATCTGAAATTACGGTCGCCGAAAAACTGATAGCTTAAGCGCATGACCCGTTCAAAATCGTTCTTCAATGCTGTGATATCCACTTCGGACATCTGTTGTATCGTTTTCAAAGCCCGTTCAAGAAAATCATCCATATCATCTTTATAGGCTGGCTCATAACCAAGTACTTTGAACGCCAAATAGCGTAAGATAGCTTCGCGATCCTTCATCCTTTTAGGCGAAATTCCTTTATCAATCGCACGCTTGAAGTAAGGCTTTTCGGCCAATTCTTTGAGTAGACGTGTTGCAGGACCTAAAAAAATACAGTTGCGAACTTCTTGCCGAGTTAGTTGTGTGCCGCCTGTGTTGATTCGTTCAAAAATATCATAAATCATTGGCAAGGGCACAGATGGCTTAATAAGATAAATTAACAATTGTTTGTCTTCAATTTTCGTCTGTAAATATTGTGTCAATCCACTGAATTTGTAGCCACATAGTTCAGTTAATACGGTCAGATCATCGCTCAATGCAAATCGATCATCAAGAAAATCCGCCATAGTGGTTGTCCGTTGTAATCCATCCACAATAATATATTTCCCATTTTGGGTTTGATTGACATATAAGGGAGGTAATGGAATGTTTAATAAAATAGACTCTATGAATCGAGACTTTTGTGCCGACTTCCATACCAAGTTTCGCTGAAATTCAGGGTCAGTAATTAATAGTTCTCGCGTCAGCCTGCGTTTCCACTCAAAAATCGTCAGGTGTTCCTCACGGATATCCACCTCTTTAGGCATATTGTGAGGATAGATAGCGCCATCGGCATAACCATCCATATCTTTTGTATCTTCATCGGTTTCGATGATATCGTTTTCCTGGATTGCTTCCATACGTAGAAATCTCCAAGTAGGATTGAATATTTTTCTGATAATAGGTTTAATTACTGGAAAGTCAAACCCAAAAGTCGGGCAAGCAGGATGCTTGCCCGACCTTTCATTACCGCATCACCAACGGCAGATAAACCTTGTACCCCAGCGTGCCCACATTAACCGTGACGGTGTGGCTGCCGTAATATCCGCAGGCATCCTTCGCCGTGAATGCTACCGTGTAAGTCCCCGTCATCGGATAGGTTTGGGTGACGATCAGCCCGCTTCCGCCCACGTTCCACTGATACATCAGCGGCGTGCCGTTGGTCGCAGCCTCTGCCGTGAACGTCACCGTATCCCCGGCGACCGGCGCGGTGGGCGTAACCACCACATTTACCGCGATGGTCGGGGCCGCGACGGCAAAGCTGACCGGCGGCCCGACCGTGCTGGTCACGCCCTGCGCGCTGCCGGTGACGCGATAATCGTCGTTCACAATCGCCAGCGACGCCGTACACGGCAGAACCGCGCTGAACTGCCCGACACCGGTTCCGCCGCTCGCCGTGATGGCGTCGAAAGTCCAGTGCATCACGCCGGACTCAAATGTGCCGCCGATAGGCCGGTCGAGATGCTCCGGGACGACGTCCGCAAGGGTGACAGCGGTGGCGTCTGCCCCGCCGGTGTTGGTCACGATAAGGGTGTACGTGATAGTGGTTCCGGCCACGCGATTGCCGTTGTAAGTTTTCGCCAATTCCCAGTTGGGCTGGAAGCTGGCCCCCATGCCCCTGAACCGGCTGAACCCCATCAGCCACGCCGTCAACACGTTGTTCTCCGTATCCAACGTCTGTCCCTCGCCGCTCCGGGCGCCGATGGCCTCCCACACGCAGAGCTCCAGCGACCCCGACGGCACGCACACGTAACGATACAGCTTCAGCGAAGTCTCGTCCATCCCCACCACGTCCGCGTCACTGTACACCAGCGTCACCGTGACCGGCGTGCTGAAGACGAAGCCGGTGGCGACCGGCGTTTCGCCCAGGTAAGCGTCCAGCTCAAACCCGATCTCCCCGCCGACTAACTCTGGCGGGATTTCTTCCTCTCCCTCCGTCATCTGCGTGAAGACAATCGTGACCGTCTCGCTGACCGCCGCCGGTGGAACGGTGACGGTCGTGGTCGTCCCCTGCGTTGCCGTGTGTACCAGCGTCGCGCCGGACTGCGGCGTGACCTGGACGTAGGGCGCTTCGTCCGCGCCCACGTCGAAGCCGCTGCCGTAGGGGCGCGGGTCGCCATCTACGTCGCGGGCCAGCGTGGAGGGGAGGCCCGCATCCAGCGCCGCCGAGCCGACGCGCAGGTGGTAGCCGTCGGCAGCGAAGCGCGGGTCGGCCTCCCAGTCGTTGAGCAGCGTCACCTCGGCGGCGGGCGACTGCGCCACCAACGTTGGCGTGCTGTACCACAGCAGCGTGTTTGCCGTCAGCGCGTTGCCTTCGGTGACGCTGATGCCGACGCTGTGATCCACCAGGATCGTGTTGGTCAGCACCAGCGCGCTGGCGTGGCCGCCCGGCGTGGCCTGCGTGACGTAGACGCCCACGTTCCCGCCGCCGTGGTTGCGCGCGATAGTGGTGTGCAGTAAGTGCGTCGTCGCGCCGTGGGCGTAGACGCCGCTGCCCACGCTGTCGGCGTGGTTGTCGGCGATGACGTTGTTCGTCCAGATTCCGGCGGTACGGTTGAGTTCTACGCCGCTGCCCTGCGCCGCCGTGTTGAAGCGCACGACGTTGCGCGTGACCGGCGCGGCGCTCTGGTAGACGCTCAGGCCGCCGCCATACCCCACGGCGGTGTTGTGCTGCACGGTGTTCTTGTCCACCGCCACCGCGCCGCCGTAGAGGGTCAGGCCGCCGCCGGAATCCGCCGCCAGGTTGTTGTCGAAGGTGTTCTGGGCGATCAACCCGGTGCTTTCATAGAAATACGCGCCGCCACCCAGGCCGCCGCGGTTCAGGGTGAAGACGTTGGCTTGCAGCGTGACCGCGCTGTGGTGGAAGTATGCTCCGCCGCCCGCGCCCGCCGCGATGTTGTCGAACACAGTGTTGTTGCGGAGCGTGACGGTCGCTGTGATGACGTAGACGCCGCCGCCCGCATCCGCCGCCGCAAACGGCGCGCCGCCCTGGTCGGCGGCGTTCCCGCCGGAGAGGGTGAAGCCGTCCACCGTCACGGCGACGCCGCCGGTGACGTAGAGCACGCGGCCCTGGCCGAGTGCGTCCAGGGTGGTGGGGGTAGCCTGCGGATCGGGATGCAGCCAGTTGGTCGTGGTGTAGCCGCCTTGCAGCGTCAGGTCTTTGGCGATGTAGGCCACTTGCGTGACTGCGCCGGAGGTCGTCAGGTCGCGGCGGGGGCGGCTGTGGACGGTGGTGCAGGTGCCTGCGACTTTGAGCGTGTCGCCCGGCTGCGCGGCATCCACCGCCGCCTGGAGGTCGTTGTAGGTGATGCCCGGCATACTGGAGAGGCGGACGTAGCACGGCGCCGCCGTCCCGGACGTGCGCCAGCTCATCAGGCGCGGCCCGCCGAGGGAGGGATACTCGTAGGTCACGTTGGGCTTGATCAGCAGTGGGCGATCCAGGAAATAGATCGGCGCGATGACCGCGTCGTATTCCACCAGCACCCGGTCGGCCTCCCGGAGATGGTCCAGCCGCGTGGCCGGGTTCGTCTCCGTCACTTCCAGGTCTATCAATTGGCGGAAGTACGCGCTGTCCCAGAAGGTGTATTGGCCGCCGCTGTCGGGGTGGAAGAGATCGCTCACGATATTGTGAGCGTCGCCATAGTCCAACACCCACCCGCCGCGATAGACGTTGTACGTACACGTCCCCGGCGCGTCACGGCATGTGCGTAGTTCGTTGTAATATACGCTGCGATCAATGTACACCAGCGTCACGCTGATGTTCAGCGTCTCGCGCCAACTGTTGGCAATCGCTTCTATGATGGCCTCGGTGCCGGGGTATGCCCACAGTTCGATGCCGGGGAAGCCCGCGCCGCCGGGATAACCGGCATCCGCCAGATAGGTCTGCGCCTGGGTGGGATTGAACGGGTAGCCCACCGCGCCGTTCTGATAGCCGGGGATGCCGCGCGGGATGACGCTGGTGGCTGCCTCGCGCCAGGGCGTGTGCAGTTGATCCAGCAGCGTCTCCCGGTCAATGGCCGAGGCCAGCGCCATGCGCACGTTCAGGTCGTTGGTGGGCGTCAGCGCGGTATTCAGCCCCAGGTAGTACAGGCCGGGCCAGGGGACGTTGCGCAATTCGTTGCTCAAGACCGGATCGTTGAAGATGGCGTCCAGGTCACCAGCGGGCGCGGCGCTGACGTCCAGCAGGCCCGCTTCGTAGGCCGCGACCTGCTCCGCTTCCGGGATGAAGGGCATGGCAATCTGCGCGATGACCACCTGCGCCGCGTCGTGGTAGAGCGGGTTCTTGTCCAGGAGGAACCACTTCCCGGCAACCCATTCGGTCAAGTTGTACGGGCCGTTGCCGATGAAGGGCTGCGTATTTATTGCGTCCAGCCGCACCGGGTACATCGCCGAGGTCGCCAGGAGGCTGGGGAAGTAGGCGGTCGGCTGGCCGAGGGTGAAGCGCAGCGTGTGTACGTCCACCACCGCCACGCCGACGCTCGCCGGGTCCGTGGTCGCGCCGCTATTGAATTCCCACGCGCCCTGGATTGGGTACAGCACGTAGGCGTACCCCGCCCCCGTCGCCGGGTCGAGCATCCGCAGGACGCTGTCAGCGTAGTGCTGCGCCGTCACCGGTACGCCATCCGACCAGAGCGCGTCGCTGCGCAGGGTGACGGTGTAGACGCGGCCGTCCGGCGAGACGGTGGCGCCGGTGGCGCCTGCCGGGATGAGGGCGCCGTCCGCGTCGTAGCGGTACGGCGCTTCCATCAACTGCGCGAGCGCCGTGAGCGCGTTGATGTTGAGAGATTCGACGTTCACGTCCATGCTGCCCGGCTCGACACTGATCGGGTAGACCAGCCGCGTGCGCGCCAGCGTTTTGACGCCGGACGCGCTATACCGGGCGGCGTCCGCCGTCGCCTCTGCCACGCTCCACATCCCCTGCCCCGCCGGGACGGTGGGCGCGACCTGCGCCGTCGCCACGAAGGCTATCTCCGTCTCCGGCGGCAGAGCGCCGAGTGAGCAGATGATCGCCTCGCCCCAGGCGCCGGTGAGCGGCGCACACATCCCGCCCGGCGTGAGGGCGACGGCGCGCTGCCGGGAGTCGAGCGTGAAGGTCAACACCGTGTTCGTCGCGGTGAGCGCGCCGTCGTTGGCGAGCACGACGCTGTACGTGAAAGTTTGCCCCGGCACCAGCACCCCCGCCGGCGACGCCGTTTGCAGGGTGAGGTGCGCCCCCGGCGCCTCGTCCGCGCCGAGGTCGTAGCCCAACCCCATCGGGCGTATCTGCCTATCAATGTCCACCGTCACGCCGGTATCCACCCCGGCGTCGCGCGCCGCCGAGGTCGCGCCGATGTGGTAATCGTCTCCGGTCAGGAAGGCCGGATCGCCGGTAAGTTGATTCTGCACCGACACAGTGGCCGTGGACGATTGCGAAAGTGTGATGGGGGTGTTGTGCCAGAGGATGCCATTGACAGTGAGCGTGCTGTCGTTTTTCACGCGGATGCCGATGTCCTGGCTGTCCAGGATAACATTGGTGATGGCCAGGGTTGAGGGGGCCGGCTGCTCTGGATTAAGGTCGCCAATGGATACGCCGCTCCCATCACCGCCGCTGTTGTGGGCCAACGTGGTGTGCAGCATGTGGACTTCCATACCCCCTGAAGGGATGAAGACCCCGGTGCCTTCCAGTCCCGCCTGGTTGTTGGCAATGATGACATTGCTGAAGGTGATGTATGGGGTAAAGGAAATGCCATAGGAACCAACGCCGCCGCCGCGTTCGTCAGCCGTGTTGGACATGATCACCGTCTCGTTGAGCGCGGTCGTCGTCTCCAAAGCCAGCCCGCCGCCCATGCTGCGCGCGTGATTGGCGATGAAGGTACAGCCGATGAAATCGCCGCCTCCCATTGCCGCCGTGGAATACCCGCCGCCGTTTTGGGCATCGTTCATTTCGAAGTAGCTGTTGACAATGTCCATGCCGCCGGCATGGACGGCCAGCCCGCCGCCGGCCTCCGTGACGGTGTTCGAGGTGAACGTGTTCCCTCTGAAGATAGAGTCAATACCGCAAAAGCTCGTATACATCCCGCCGCCCTGCCGGGCAGTGTTCCCAAAGAAGTGATTATTTGTCACCGTGAAGTCGTAGTCGAGGCAGTAAACGTACAACCCGCCGCCGGAACTGCCGTTCGGATCCGTAGGCATATGCCCTCCTGCCTGAGCGAGGGCATTTCCGCCGGTAATGTGCAGGCCATCAATCACAATCCCCTGGCCCCCGACGATGAAAAATACGCGCCCCTGCCCCTGCGCGTCCAGCGTGGTGACGTTGACCTCTGGGTCCGGCGTGGTCCAGTTGGCGGTGGTGTAGCCCCCCTGGATCGTCACACCTTTGTCGAGGTAGACCATCTGCGTCACGCCCGCGCGGGCGCTCACGCCGGTGTACGTACCGGCGGCTACTTTGATCAGGTCGCCTTCGCCGGCGTCATCCACGGCGGCCTGTACGGAGGCATACGGACAGCCGCTGAGGCAGACGTACCGGGTTGTGCGGAACTCCGACACCGCATACACTGGCTCCCAATCGCCATTTTGATAACGCGCTATCCAACTCCATTGCGGGAGCACGTCGCCGTTGCCGTCGAAGCCTTCGTACATCCCCACCACGCCGTAGTAGCTGGGGGTCGCGCCGATCATGCTGCGCACGTCCGCCGGGGTGGGGGAGTTGGCCCGATGGAGCGCGTCCAGCAGGATGCCCGCCGCATCGTAGGCGAACGCGCCGAAGATGCCCGGATCGTCGGGGACGTTGACAAAGTTGGCCGCCTGATAGTCGCTCACCAACCCCGTCCAGCCGGGCATCGCCCAGAAAGGCCGCTGGTGCATGGCGATGAAGTCTCCGACGACGGCAGCATCCCCCGCCCATCCCTGATAGGCATACATCCACATCGGCGCCTCGGCCAGGGAGTCCCAGGCAATGGGGATGGCGCCCATCCCCATCTCGTAAGCGGTCTGGCTGAGCCGTCCCGGCTCTTCCGCCGCGTAACCTGCGACGAAAATCACGTCGGGGGCTTCTGAGCGGATCGTGTTCAGGATGCTGGGGAAATCACCCACGTTGGTGACGGGCCAGTCGCTAGTGACGACGCCGCCCAGCGCCGTGAACGTGTCCGAGTACACATCCCGCAGCCACTCGGCGCCGGGTTCGTGGATGATGACGCTGCGCGCGTACCCCATCATCTGCCGAAAGTACGTCGCCAGGAATTGCGAGGCTGACGCATCGTGCGCCACCATGCGGAACGTGGTGTTGTAGCCCTGCTGCGTGAGATCGGCCCGCGTGGACGAGGGCGAAATCATCGGGACGCCCGCCGCTGCGTAGAGTGGCTGCGCCGGGAGGCTGGCCCTGCTGCACGTATGGCCGATGACGGCCACCGGGCCTGCATCCAACAGGCTTTGCGCCGCCGTGATGGCCTGCGTCGCGTCGCAGGCGTCGTCGGCGATGGTCAGGTGCAGCGTGTAGTTCAGCCCGCCGAGCGTCAGTCCGCCCGCTGCGTTCGTCTGGCTGATGACGAGCTGCACGGCGTTGACTTCCTGCCAGCCGATTTGGGCGTTCTCCCCGCTCAAATCGGCGGCGACGCCCACGGTGGCGACGCACGGGCCGTAGACATCCAGCCAACCCTCGCGGAGACCTTGCTCCACGCCGGAAAGCCGGGAGCGCACGCTTTGCGGGATTTGTGGGTCGGTCTCGTGGAAGGGCGCGAGGCTCACGCCGCCCTCGGCCATCGTGTACAGCACGGTGCCGGGCGTGAACGCGCCGGCGTTGGCGTCGGCAATGGTGGCGAAGACGGCGTTGTCCAGCCGCTTCAGTGCGCTGCTGAGCAGCCGGTCGGAGCCGGGGACGGCGCCGCTGTCGAACAGCGTGACGTACTGGTCGGAGTCCACGCCGATGGCCCACGCGCCGGATTGCGTCGCTGTGAGGATCGCGCCGTTGCCGGTGGCCCCGCCCGCGCCGAAGATCACGTCCGCGCCCAGGCCGAGCATCGTCTGCGCCTCTTGCGCGCCGAGGTCGGGGTCAACAAACGTGCCGGTGGTGGTGATGAGGACGGTGGTGGCGGGGGTGGCGCAGCGCGCGCCATTCTGATAGCCGTTCATAAAGCGCTGCACCGGCGGGATGTCCATCCCGCCCACCGCGCCGACGGTATGGCTGCCCGACATCAGCGCAGCGAGCGTCCCGGCCAGATAGCCGGCCTGGTCTTCGGCGAAGGTCAGCCCGCGCAGGTTGGGGGGCGGCGTTTCCCAAACGTAGTCCACCAGGGCAAAATTGACGCCCGGATAGAGCACCGCCGCCTGCGAGATCGCGTCGGCCATCAGCAAGCTCACACCGAAGCAGAGGTCAGCGCCGTTCTGGGCGCACTGCTCCAAATTGGGCAGGTAATCCGCGGAGGTGGCGGAGGTGTAGACTTGATAGGCAACGCCCAGTTCAGTTTCCGCGCGCAGGACGCCCATAAAACTCAGCTCGTTGAAGCTGTGATCGTAGAGGTCGGGGCCGTCTGTCACCAGGCCGACCGCGATGGCGGTGGGCGCCTGGGGGCGTGTCTGCCCGCTGGCCCGGCGTAGCGTCGCGCCGACCAGCGCGAGGGGCATCACCACCAGGGCTATAGCCAGTCCGGTGGTTACAAGGAATTTGTGTTTCATGGGATTTTCCCCCTTAATTTTTGCGAAACCTTGTATTGAAGACCTTACAGAAGTCAGTCGGCGAAGATAAAACTGGCGGGGAGAGTCATCTTTATTGTAGCATAAATCACGACAGAAGGATAAACCAAATTTCGGTTTCTGCCCCAACCCTGGTCACGACCAGGGCATGATCGTTCTCGGCAGCCCCCGCCCGCCAGGGAGGTTTTGCGGCTAAAGCTGCCAGGAAAAAGGTTGTTTTGCGGTGACAGGGTGGTAGGCCGTTACCACAGAACTCCTTGTGACTTGTCGGGTAGAATAGCTCAGGCTATAATACTCGTGGTACAGGGAGGTGAAAAATGACAATACCTACGCAACGAATTCAAATGGTTGCCGGGACGCCGATTGAGGTAGGCTCGCGGCGGTTGCTCCCCTCGGTGATGGTGTCTACTTTGCGCGGCGGCGCAGCCGGGCCGGCAGGATTGCGCGTGGTGCGGTTGCGTCCGGTTTCACTCGTCGTGGATGGGCCGGATGGGGCGCGATGGTTGCCTATCCCCAATGCGCTGGCCGAGACCTTGGCGCCTTTTTTGGTTGCCAGTGTGGGGGTGGCTGCACTCAGCATCGTGTTGATGGTGTTAATCCGCTTAATGCGAGGAAGATAGGAATATTCGCTATCACGGAGCGAATGGCGGGTTACGATTTTTGCCAATCGCTATATGTTATTTGCTATTGGCTATTTACACGGGAGGCAGGAAATGAAAGAGGATATGCAGGTGGTATTGGATAAGTTGGATGTTGTGACGAACGAGGTCAATGTAGATCGGGTGTTTGGCAAGCCGCAGCAGTATGGCGACCGCGTCGTGATTCCGGTGGCGACGATGCTGTACGGAGTTGCCATTGGGGGAGGGGAGGCTGAAGGGAACAGCAAATCGGCAACTGTATGCTGTGAAGAAGAGTCCCCTGCCCATCCGGAAGTGGAAGCGAATATGCCGGTAGGTAGCGGCGTGGGCGGTGCGGGAGGCGCTATCGCGCGGCCGGTGGCCTACATCGAAATTGACTCTGAGGGGGTGCGCGTCAAGCCGATTATGAACGAACAGGTGCTGGCGCTGGCTGGCATCTGTTTGGGCGGGTGGGCCATTGCCTGGTTTGCCGCGGTGCTGATGACTATTTTCGGCCCGCGTGATTCTTAAGGGGATGCAGCGCGTTCAAGCTGAGGGGTTGACCTGGTACACGTTCTCTGACGCGCCCTCCGCGCCTTTCCGCCACGCCCTGGTCACGCGGCTGGGCGGCGTGAGCCGTGGGCCGTTGGCAGCGCTCAACCTGGGCAGTTCCGTCGGGGATGATCCTGTGGCGGTGGCGGAAAACCACCGCCTTTTGTTTGCGGCGTTGGACTTGCCGCGCGAACGTGTGGTCAGCCCACATCAAGTTCATGGGCGGCGTGTGGCGCGCGTAGGGCGGGAAGACGGCGGCGCTATCATCCCTGACACGGACGCCCTGATCACCAACACACCGGGGACGGCGTTGCTGTTGCGATTCGCTGACTGCGCGCCGGTGCTGTTGTACGATCCGGTGCATCGGGCGGCAGGCCTGGCTCATGCCGGTTGGCGGGGCGCGGCCGGCGGGGTCGTCGCTGCGACACTGAACGCGATGTATGAGGTATTTGGTTCCCGCCCTGGGGATATGTGGGCTGGCATCGGGCCGGCGATTGGGCCGGATCATTACATCGTCGGGTCGGAAGTGGTTGCGGCGATTGCGGCGACCTTGCCTGGGGATATTGGGGTAGCCGTGCTGCGGGAAGGACAGTGGTATCTGGACTTACCGGGCGCGCTCGCGGCGCAACTGACGGCTTTGGGGGTGTCGAGGGTGACACGGGCCGGAGTTTGCACGGCCTGTCATACGGAGGAATGGTATTCCCATCGTCAGGAGAGGGGACGCACCGGGCGTTTCGGCGCGCTGGTGATGCTGGACTGAAATATCGGAAGATAGCGGCGAACCGGGAGAGATTCCTATTCGAGAAACGTGAGGCGCATCCATAAAGCGCCTCACGTTTCTCGTGTTACTTACGGCAGCCCTTCGATTTGGAAGGTGAAGCCCAGGATGTTCAGCAAAGCCGAAGGAACATTCGTGGGGCGGCTAAATTGCAACTCAAAGGCTTGACTCTGCCCCCCCGCGATAGACCAGGGCAGTAATGGCGTCGAGGCCATCAAGGAACTGGATCCGGCTGCGGACGTGAGCGTCACATCCGCCAGGGTCACTGTCAGCGTAGTTTCGCCAAGATTGCGTACCGTCCCATTGATAACAATGACATTGCGCGTGCCATCCGCGAAGGCGGTGGTCAACTCGACGCTGGGCTGCGCCGGGCTAGGCTGCGGCGCTTCATAGGGCAACACGGTGCGCAACACGTTGGCCGAAGCCGGATCGGCGCGGAAAACCCAGGTGAGGGGTGGCTGGCTATCGCGTGGAATCAAATATCCAGCGCTCCCCATGGCGCTGCCGCCGGCGGGAATGGCCGTTTGTAATTTGCCATACTGCCCCCGCGCTGCGGCCTCCTCATTCAAGGCGTACCGTTCACCGCTGCCGCTCTCCAAACCTAAGTCAAAGAAGGCCGGATCGACCGGGCCGGTGGTTTCATTGGTCACTTGATATTCCACGATAAAGTAGCGGGTGTTGCCTTCATCGTAGACGACGCCCGATTTGAGGATGACCACACTCAGCCCATCCACCCGCTGCTTGCTGTCAGTGGCAAGGCTTTCCTCTGGAAGATACCGCGCGCGTACAATCAGCCGGTTGCTTTGCCCGGCGCCGAGCAGCACCAAAGTCAAACCCGGCTGCTGTTGCGCCATTGGGGTGAGGTCATCCACGGCGATGCGCTGCGCCTGGGGCGCGCCGAAAATCAAATGGGCGCCGCTATCCAGCGTCAAGGTGATGCGCGCTGCGCTACTCAGACCGGCCAACAGCGATTCGGTGGTGGGAGTGTAGGGCAGACCGATCACGTAATTGATGACGGTTCCGTGAATCCAGACCGCGATATTCCCTGTGTGCTCCGGCGCCGGCACGGGCCAGCGGCCTTGTTCTGGGGTTACCGGTACAACGGCGAAGGAACGTTCGGGCAGTTGGAGTTGTTCAGGCGACACGGTCAACAAAGGTGTGCCGCTTTCCTGGATGATGGCGTCTTGGGGCGGCGGCGGCGGTGTGTTGAAGGTGGCAAGTTTATTGACCGAGACCGCTCCAGCGCCGCCGACGGGGCGATTCAGCGGCAGGAAGGTGCGCAGCGCAGCGGCCGCGACCCCCAGGATGATTAACAGCCCGACGAGAATCAACAGCACTGCCCAGGTGGGCGGAAAAGGGCGTGAGGCGCGCGGCGGCTTTTGTGGAACAGGTGTGTGTGGCGTTTTCGTGGTCACAGTGGCCGCTGCCGGGGGCGGCGGCGCAGCCTTGCCGGGCGGCGGGGGCGGGGGCGTCTCCGGCGGCGCGCCCGGCTCGCTGGCGAGAGCTAACGAGTCATAAATTTTGCGCTTCGCCGGATCGGCCAGAATGGCATAAACCTCGTTTAGCTCCTTGAAGCGTTCCTCAGCATCGGGTTCGGTACTGATATCCGGGTGACAGGTGCGCGCGAGCCGCCGGTAGGCCTGACGAATTTCGTCCTGCGTGGCGTTGGGCGATACCTCAAGGAGACCGTAATAGTCTTTGATGATTTTTGTGGTCATAGATGCGTTCTTTTAGGGGATCTCCGCCGGCAGTGTGGGCGGCGCGATGCGGACGATGACTTCAGGCTGCGTGGCGGCAATCATCCGATCCAGTCCCAGCAGGGGAACGATAACGCGCACCATGCCCACCGTTGGCACAGTGAAGGACACCTGCCCCTGGTCGTCGGTGTACCCGCGCGCGAGTTCGGTGTTACTTTCTGGCGTCAGCGCACGGACGAAGAAGCCGGGAATGCCCTCGCCGGCGCCGGCCTGGTTGTCGGCGTTCTCATCGAAGTACACGCGCAGGCGGAACGTGCGGAATCCGGTGGCGGTGGGCGTGGGCGCTACGGGCGCCGGGGTGGTGATCAGGCGGAAAACCAGATCGGCGTTGATGATTTCTGGGGTGGGGGTGAGGGTCGGGGCCACCGGCGTATCAATCGGCGAGTCGGTGGGGCGTGGGGTTGCCGTGGGCCAGGAGGTAGGCCGCGCCGTGGGATAGGGATCCTTATCGGGGGCGGGGGTGTAGCCGGGGGCGGGGGTGTCCACGCCGGGGATAGTCATATCGCAGCGGAATTTGTAAGTGCTGTTGGGCGTATCCTGCGGCTTCATGCGATTGCCCTGCCCCACCAAGATATAGAGATAGCCCTCGTAGGTGCTGAAATATGACACGCGACTGTTGAAATTGCCCAACTCGATGTCGTCATTGCTGGCGACGGCGCTGTTGAAATCCGGGGCGGTGTACATAATCACATTGGGGTCTACCGCCGGCCCCAATTCCGAGGTTTCACAAGTGTAGCGCAGCCCCGGTTTCACCCACACGCGGAAGAAATCATTGTCGTTGCTCCAATTGCCCCAGGGGATGAAGTTAAGGCTATAGGTGACGCCCGAGGCGATGAGCGTGGAAGTATTGAAGTCGAAGTTGGGTTCGTATTGATCGAAACCGGCCGGCGGACGTTCGGTCGGCGAGGCGACCGTGGGGTTGGGCGTCGAGGTGTTTGTGGGAATGGGCGTGTTGGTGGGGGCCACCGGCGCGCTGAACAACAGTTCGTAGGTGCCGCCGGAGCATTGCTGACTGGCTTGAAAGACCTCAATGAAATAAGGCCCTTCATTAAAGGCTTCAAATGTAACGATAGCTGTATTGGTAGAGAGTTCCGTGTCGGTATAAATAGGGCGTCTTTCGCGGTCATAGACTACGATTCCCAGGTTATAATTATTTGTGTTTGTAGCTCGAGCCTGGACTGTGTATTTATAGTTGCGTGAGGCGTTATCGAGACGATAGAAGTCCGAACGGGCCTGAACGACACTGTTGGTGAGAGCCGGGCTCGCACTTAATAGAGACTGACCAATATAAGGGGCAAGGATAGCCGCCGTGTCCAGCGTTTGATTATTGGAAGGTTCGCGATCAGTTGTAAGAGCACCCACCGTGCAAGAAACAACCGGAGCCGCAACCACTGCTACGGGCGCTATTTTTTGCTCGATAGCTGCTCGATGGCGATAGGTAGCATTTCCGGCATCAACGCGCATTAAATTGCCAAACATAATCGCCAGGAGCATAATGCTCCCGATGACGCTGACAAAGGCCAGGAATCTTTTGAGTGCCATTTTTTGTTCCTCTAAGTTCAATGCTCTGCTAACACTTGCAATGGCGCCATACTCGCCAACAGCCGCTTGACGCCGATGCCCTCGAAGTGAACTGTCACCATCTCGCTGCGCCCGTCAAGCTGGCTTTCCATAACAATGCCTTCGCCGTAATGTGTGTGGCGGACACGCTGCCCCTGGCGGTATTGCAGTGTGGGCAGCGGCGGCGCGGCCTGGGGTTTGGCGGCGCGCGGATTCGTCCAGGAAGTTGCGGCCCAACTGGGTTGTGTCTTCTTCTGTGTTTTTTTCGCGCGCGCCAGGACGGCGTCGGGCAGGTCTTCCAGGAATCGTGAGGGCAGCGCGGGGCCGCTGTTGTCACTCTGGTAGCCCCAACTGCGGCGGAAGGCGTGGGTGAGATAGAGTTGTTCTTCGGCGCGGGTCATCCCCACGTAGAGCAGCCGGCGCTCCTCGGCGATTTCTTCGGGGGTATCCAGGGAGCGGCTGTGCGGCAACATTCCCTCTTCCAACCCGGTAAGGAACACCACAGGATATTCCAGTCCTTTGGCGCTGTGCAACGTGAGCAATGTGACGGCGACGACCTCTTCGGCCAGATCGTCTACGTCGGCCACCAGCGCGACTTCGGTGAGAAAGTCGGCCAGGGCGATGGTGGGGGCGTCGGCGACGACGCCGCGCAACGCTTGAACGTTTTCCCACCGGGCGTCGCCTTCTTCGGTGCCGTCGCGGAGATAATGGTCGTAGTCTATGTCGTTCAAGATGCGGGTGAGCAGTTGCGCCACGGAAAGCTGCTCACGCAGGCCTTGCCACGTCTGAATCAGTGTCGCAAAAGTGCGCAGCGCATTGATGGCTCGCCCGCCGAGCTTGTTTTCCTGAATGACGTGCAGCAACCCCTGGTAATAGCTGCTCTCTCGTTGCTGAGCGGCGGTCGCCACGCCTTCCACGGTGCGCGCCCCGATGCCGCGCGGCGGCACATTGATGGCGCGCAGCAAGCTCACATCGTCGTCGGGATTTTGTACCAGGCGCAGGTAGGCCAGCACGTCTTTGACTTCACGGCGGGAGTAGAAGCGGGTCGCCCCGATGATGCGGTAGGGAATGTTGTAGCGCATCAGCGCTTCTTCCAGGGCGCGGGATTGCGCGTTCGTGCGATACATAATGGCGATGTCGTTGTAGGAGTGGCGCGCGCGCAGCAAGTTCTGGATTTCGCGCGCGACGTAGGTGGCCTCATCCTGCTCGTCATACGCTTCATGGAGAGTGATGGGCGTTCCGCCGGTCTTGCGGGTGAAAAGCTGTTTAGGGGTGCGGTCGGAGTTGCCCGCGATGATAGCCTGCGCGCCATCCAAGATCATCTGGGTGGAACGGTAGTTTTCTTCCAGCAGGAATTGGCGCAGTGCGGGGAAATCCTCCCGCAACCGGCGCATATTGCGGTAGTCGGCGCCGCGCCAGGAGTAGATGGATTGGTCCTCGTCGGCGACGACGTACAGACTGTGATGTTCCGCCGCCAGCAGGCGCAAGATGGTGTACTGCGCCATGTTGGTGTCCTGGAATTCGTCCACCAGCACATAGCGGTAGCGCTCGCGGTAGGCAGCCAGCACTTCGGAATCGCGCTTGAACAACAGGGCCGTTTCCATCAACAGATCGTCGAAATCCAGCCCCTCGTTCTTCCGCAATGTGGCCTGATAACGCGCATAGGCGCGCGCGACGATTTCCTCATAATAGGTTTTGGTCTCGTATTCCGTTGGCGCGATCAACTCGTTTTTGGCGGCGGAGATGGCGCTGAGCAGTCCGCGTGGGCGATACCGTTTATCATCCAAGCCGAGGTCGGCCACGACTTGCTTCATCACCGCCAACTGGTCGTCGGTGTCGAAGATAACGAAGTTGGGCGAGAGGTGAGCGGCGGCGGCTTCGCGCCGTAGGATACGCGCACAGGCCGCGTGGAAGGTGCCGAGCAGCATCGCGTGCGCCTGGCCCGCGCCAAGCATCTGGTCGAGGCGCTGGCGCATCTCGCGGGCGGCCTTGTTGGTGAAGGTGACGGCTAAGACGCGCCAGGGCTGCACGCGCATTTCGGACAGCATCCAGGCCACACGGTGGGTAAGTACGCGCGTTTTACCCGACCCTGGCCCGGCCAGTACCAACACCGGGCCATCCGGCGCGGTGACTGCTGCGCGTTGTTGCGCATTTAATATTTTTAGGAGTGGATGGGTTGTAGGTTCCATTGTGTCTATTGTAACACGGAGAGGGGGATGGGCAAATCCTCAAGACACACCGGCCCGTGTGCGGGGCGCAGCGCGGGCCGGTGTGGATGGAGTCTCAGGGGTTTAGGCCGGCTGTTTTTCGGCTTTTTCCGCTGCGCGTTCTTGGCGAAGACTCCTTCTGAGGCTTTCCAGGCTGTGGATCATGTGTTCAGACAGGTATAGGCTGCCATCTTTCGCGCTTTTGAGCAACATTTGGATGAAACTTAACAGGATGTAGTTTTCGTAATCCGTTTCTGTGCCGCCAGTACCCTCTTGGGTGAGTTCTCTGAGGTTTTGTATGGTCTGTTGTAGCATTTCCCGACGTAATTCCATGCGAATTTCCCCATAGGCCGCGATGCGCTTGGCGGTGCCTTCGGCTTTGATCCGCGCGATTTCACGGTCGCGCCGCGCGTGCCATTGCATTTCCCATTGCTCGAGGGCCTGCCCCTTAAATTCAATATCGCGCAAGCTTAAGTCCAGGATTTCGATCCCCAGGTTATTGGCCGCGCCACTTACTTTTTCGGAGAGTTCCTGGCAGATCCGGCGTCGGCAATCCACTTCCAACAGTTGATCCAATTCATGTTGCGCCAGGATGCCGCGCAAGGCCCCTTCCATCGCGCCAACCACGAGGCGTTTGGTCCAAATCATCAATCGCTCCGGCTCGGTGGTGCTGGCGTCACGGATCCATTTGCTGGTGGCCGCTTTGAAGACGGCGTCATCGTCATCTTTGATTCGGAAGTGGACATCGGCCTCGTAGGTGATCGGGAGTCCGTCGCGCGTGATCGCGCCCACTTTTTGGACCCAGCGTTGCGGGCGCATATCCAGCGCGTCCCATACTTTTTCAAAGGGGGCCAATTGCACTGTGTTCGGTGAGCGCACCACGCGGGTGAGCTTGCCGGCGCGTTCCAGCACCACGGCGCTGACATCATCCACCCGCATCCCCACGGTCCCCGGGCCGCCCAGCTTCCTGACCTGTTCTGGACTGTTGTCATCTATGACCCCTTTGACCACGGCCAATTTGGGTTTTTTAGGATGAGGGCGACCGATCAGCCGGTAGATCAGAAACTGGAAGCCCAACCCCCGCCCTTTCAGTCCATAAAACGCCTGCACGAAACGTGCGCCGCACACCATCGTGAGCGCGAGCATCGCATAGCCGGGAATCATCCCCAACGGCACGCGCAAGAGCAGATCGTTAACCCCATCGCGCGGCGTGACCGTCCGCGATCGGCCTTTGACATTGTAGAAGGTTTGCAGTACGCCGTCTGCACCATAGCCCTTGAGCACAGTCACGTTGATTTTGCAAACGGCGGTTTGCGGCACGGGCTTGTCGTTGTTCACAAAAGCAATTTCAAGTGGGTATTTGCCTTCCGGGATGGTGTCGAAAATGCTGAGTTGGGCTGTCAGAGCCTCGTTTTTTGCGCCCGCCGCTGTAATTTCAGTGAGTCGGATGTGAGGAGACCACCCGGCGCTGATGACCGCTTTGACGACAAGCCCATCGGGGTCAGCAGCGCTGAGCGTGTTGAAATTGCTGGACAATGGACAGACGGGGATAATGGGAGCGTTGTAGTTGAGAAACCACAAGGTCACCGCGGCCAGGCTCAGACTAAACAACAACCCGGTGAGCAAGAGAAAAACTATTCCGCTTTTGGCTGAAAAGGTAACGAGTTTTTGGATGTTCATCAGTGACCTCACTAACCAATGCCGCTCGTGTTGAGCAGCAGTTCCATGAGCGCGTTGCTATCCATTTTCTTTTGGGGAATATCCACCCCCATCGCGCTGATTAACTCGAGGAGGAGCGCATGATTGCGCATTGCTCCGGAATCTGCGTGTTGCAAAACCTTCCCCAGTTCTTTGACGACTTCCTGTTTCGCCTCGCTCTGGGCCTTCTCCAATTGGCGGATATTTTCAGCCTCAGCCTGGTTGATCTCATCCGCCAACCGGCTTTCCCAACGCGCTTCCCAGTTCTTGAACCGTTGGGCTACGATGTCTTGAGGGGCTTCGATATTGCCAATGCCGGCTCCGACTAATTCAATCCCTAGCGGGGCGACGGCGACTTCCACTTGCTTTTTGAATTCGGCAGCGATTTCTCCACGCGGATCGCGGGGCTGCTCAGGGTCGGGGCCGGTTTCGTGGAGTTCATCACAGGTATACTGGGCGATGATGTTTTTGAGAATGGCCGGGCCTTTCAACAGGACCAATTCGTACCAGGGGATTTCCCAGGTGTTTTCGATGGCTTTGCCGCCTTCTTTTTTGTAGTCGTGTTCAACAATGATGTTTTGACGGGTAGCGGTCAAAATGGCGTTGGGGTCAAAGGGGTAGGAGCGCCCCAGCGCCGGAGGCGGCGCGTCTCCCACCGCAACCCGGTGGGGCATGGCCGCGAAGAGTGTCACCGGGATGCCGTCTTTGGTTTCGGCCTTGACCATCGCTCCACGATTTTGCACGCGCAAGTCCACATCGGTGTAGAGGTTTTCGTGTTCGGCCGTGAAGGTCAGGCCTGGCGGATGGACTTCAAAGGTCTCCTTGGTGGCAGTGACGGCGGCGTGATCACTGTTATTGAGGATGATTCCCGGTCCGGCAAAGTAGTCTCGTGAAACCTTGCCGGGCACACGCGCCCCCGGTTTTTTCTCTCCCAACGTTTCGCGGGTGCGCCAGTCCTCAATCACATAATAAGGAAAATTTGTACCCAAATTATAGGTGATGAGGCTGCGTAGCGCCTGGCCGTGTTGTCCACGTTCCAGGGGCAGTATTATCCCGGCAAGTACATATAAGCCCCCCCCCAACAATAATTGTGAGGGAAGCGTGATCAGCAACAGCCCGGCGCGTCCAGCCAACATATATCCTAGCCAGCAGGATAGTGTGTATTCAAACCACAGCACAATCAACGGTAGCGGATTGTCACTTTCCAGAACGAATTTGCTGAATATCCAGGCCAATCCTATCCCAATCACGCCAATCGCCAGCGCTAACATCCAACTGGTGTTGCGGAGGCCGAAAGGATAAAAGGGGATGCGCGCCACCCACATACAGAGGGCGGTGGCGGCGGCGGCAAAGAAGGCCAACAGACCCGCCCCCTGCGCTTTGCTGAGGTAATATCCCACACTGGCCGCCAGCAGAGAAGTCCAAAGGCCCACTTCCAATACCAAATAGGTATTGACCAGGTGTGAGGCCGCGTCAGGGGAAAACTGCCCGACATCCAGCGCCAGGTGGTTGAGGGGGAGCAGGTTTTTACCAAAGGGAACAATGACCAACAATAACAACAGCCCGTTGGCTATCAAGGTAGTGGCTGCCACGGAGGTCATTCCCGCGATTTTGTCAATGAAAAGACCGATAAGGAGTGCGAGAACAACCGTGATAAGGGCTTCGAGCAATAAAACAAAGATCGGTTGCGTGAACAGTGTCGCCAGCATAGAGGTCATCTCCTCCGTTTCAGTAGTGAAAGTGGGTTCCAATTCCTTAATAATTGTAATAGTTTTTTCATCTTAACGCAACTCTCTATTCAAATACGGGAATCAATGACAACAAGTCCACCGTTGTCGGCAGTACCACATGCGCTCCCGCCCGCCATAGTTCCGGCTCTTCTCCAAAGCCGCAGAGAACGCCCACCGCCCACGCGCCGGCCCGCCGAGCTGCGACTATGTCCACCGTCGTGTCGCCCACCATCACACACTGGTGCGGGGGGATTCCCAATTTCTTGGCTGCATACAGAATGGGCTGCGGATGGGGTTTGAGCCGCCGGGTAGTTTCCTGCGTCACGAGGAATTGGAAATAATCGGTGAGTGAATGTTGTGACAGAAAGGCCGCCGCCGCTTCATCGGAGCGGGTGGAGACCACGGCTAGCGGGCCGCGTTTTGCCAGGTGCGCCACCAACGGCAGCACGCCGGGAATGATGCGGAACGTTGGTGGTGTAGGCCCCCCGATCATGCTTTTGACCGCAAACAGCAGCACATCCAACCCTACCATGTCTAGCAGCGTGATGGCGTGATTCATCGGCGTCTCGCCTAACATCACCAGCCGCCGCGCCAGCCGTTGGGCGCGGGATTCCCCCAGCCAGCGCAACCGGCGCGCCATCGTTTCCACCGCCTGATCGTCGGTGTCCATCAAGGTGCCATCCAGATCAAAAAACCAGGCTCGGAGCGTGTTCCACGGAATCGTTGGGTGTGAAATTTTCATGATTTACCCTTGTCATTTTATGTGTTACAATAGGCCGCAGGAGGGAGATATGCACGAATCTGACCATGACCCATCAAAGCAAGAATCGGAAACTCTGTTCAATCCTGGCAAGGCGCAGTGGTTACAAGAAAAGGGCAGCAAAGCCCTGGATAATGACCAGCAGGCGTTATTGTTGGCGATGGCGCAGTTGGAAGCCAAGTTAGGGCGTGACTTGACCGCGGAGGAAGCGACTGCGTTGGAATCCTTGAGCGCCCACATGGATGGTTTTGACCCTCAGCAAATCGCCGATGCGGTCCAACAAATGATCAACGCGCCGGCCGATCCCAAACGAAAAACTGCCTGGCCTGAATTGAAGCGCCACAAATAGGGGACGGGAAAAGCCCCTGGATTGCAACCTTCCGGGAGACTGTGTACACAGTTTCCCGGAAGGTGTGTTTTAAAAGGGTGGCGGATCGTCAGAGGCGTCCGTCGGATGCAGTGATTGCAACCAGGATTCGGCCAGGGCGCGGTTGACGCCTCGGAATTGTCCTTTGGTTTCTAAAGTGACAATGCCCAGATCGGTCAGCACATCCATCAGCCGGGCCGCGCGGGTGTAGCCAATGCGCAACCGCCGTTGTAACAGCGAAGTCGAAGCGCGATTTTCGGCCAGGAAGATTTCTACCGAAGAGGGCATCAGCGCATCTTCCATATCCTCTGAGGGGGTCATGTCGTCTAAATCGGGAAACATCGGCGCCTGGATGGGTTCCTCGTCAAACTCTGGGGGCATGATCGGCGCGGACACCGGCGGCAATTTGGAGAGGACGACCTGTTCTGGCGCCTTGCCCGGCTCCACGGCGGTGCGCCAGAACTGGATCAGCCGTTCCAATTCGCGATCCGACACAAACGCGCCTTGTAAGCGCAAGGGCGCGCTGACATCCGGCGGCATGAAGAGCATATCCCCCCGCCCCAGCAGCCGCTCCGCGCCGGGCATATCCAGAATGACCCGCGAGTCCACGGACGACGCCACCGCAAAGGCGATCCGCGCCGGGAAGTTGGCCTTAATCAACCCCGTCACTACATCCACGCTGGGGCGCTGCGTGGCGATGATGAGATGGATGCCGGTCGCCCGCGCCATCTGCGCCAGCCGGCAGATCACCCGCTCCGTCTCTTCGGGCGACTGCATCATCATATCGGCCAACTCGTCAATGATGACCGTGATGTACGGGATAGGGGTGTCCTCGCCGCTCTTGTGGACACGTTGGTTAAAGTCATCAATGTTGCGCGCGCCAATTTGGGCGAAGCGCCGGTAGCGAGTGTCCATCTCCCGCATCACCCACCGCAGCGCCGGGACCACTTTCTCCACATCCACGATCACCGGCGATAGCAGGTGCGGAATCCCATTATATTGCGTTAACTCAACCCGCTTCGGATCCACCATCAACATCCGCAGTGTGTCCGGCGAGTTTTGCAACAGCAGCGCCGCGATGACCGAGTTCACGCAGACCGACTTCCCTGACCCGGTGGCGCCGGCGATCAGCAGGTGCGGCATCGAGCGCAAATCGGCGGCGGACGCTTGCCCGGATACATCCTGCCCCAGGCCCAGTCGCAGGCGTCCTTTGAGTTTGCTGAAGATATCCGATTCCATCACGTCCAGGAGGGAGACGACCGTGGATTCCTCGTTGGGCACTTCCACGCCCACCAACCCCTTGCCGGGGATGGGCGCCTGGATGCGGATACTACGCGCGGAGAGCGCCAGCGCCAGGTCGTCGGCCAGGTTGGCAATCTTGCTGACTTTCACCTTGGTCGTGTTGCCCGTGCGGCTGGTGATGAACAGCGGTTCCACGCCATACTGCGTGACCACCGGCCCGGTGTTGATCTCCTGGACGCGCACCGGCGCCCCCAGACTGAGCAAGGTCTCCTCAATGATGCGGGATTGCTTCCGCACCAGGTCTTCGCTGAAATATTGCTCACTGCCTTGTTCCAGAATTTGCGCGACGGTGGGCAAGCGCCAGACTTGCGAATCCAACGGCAACATTTCGATGTTGGCGGCGCCATTGCCGTTGTGCGCGGTGGTGCGAATCTCCGGCTCATCGTCCTTTTTCTTGCGCTTTGCGGCGGATTTGCGCGCCGACGGTTCCGGCTCGGCGCCAAGGATTTTGGGGGCCGGCAGCGGCGGCCCGGTGGGCGTCATCTCGGCGTCGGGCAGCGGCATTTGCCGGGGTTCCCGGCCAGTGGCATAGTGGGGGATGTCGTCGTCCTCTTCGCGGCGTCCATGAGTAAGTATCTGGATCGCGTCTGCCGGGGAAATGCCCACCGAAAAAGTGATGACGGCGATCCAGAGCAACAGCAGAATGATGATGGTTCCGGCCTGGCCCAATCCTTTGATGCTCAGATCCAGCAGCGCCGCGCCGATCAGTCCACCGCCCAGTCCTTCTTTGCCCAGGGCGTACAGGTCAGCCTTCCAAATAAAGCTGACGATCAAGTGCATGGTCATCAGCAGAACCACAAAGCCCAGGCTCACTCCGACGATCTGTTCCGGGTCGGGGGTGGGGATGCGGTCGCCGAACCGGCGCAGGATGAGCCACAGACCGACGGCGCCCAGGAAGAGCGGCACAACGTACATCCCCCAGCCGAAGGTGCTGGCGAGGATATTCAGCCACCAGCCGGTCAATTTCCCCTGGTTGGCGGAGAGTAAGCTAAGGAAGGACAACAGGGCGACGATAAACAGCGACCAGCCCACCATATCCAGCTTTTGATCCCACGTCAACCGTTGCCACAAGGATTCGCGCGGCTCAGGGCGCCGCCGGGTGGTGGAAGTCCGCCCGGTGGTGGACTTCCTACCGTTGATTTTCGGCCCAGACGATTGCCGGGTAGACTTAGACGGCTTAGCCGGGGATTTTTTCACGGTTGCTGAATCTGTATTACGTTTTGTCATATTGTTCCTAATGATACCACAGTAATGTTGGCTGGGGTGTGCGGTGTACGCCGGGCTGGTTCCACTTCATTTTTAATGTTTTGCCCCCAAGGCGACATCAATGGCTTCGCTGACAGAGCGTACTTGTACCGTTTGCAGTCCGTCGGGGATGCGCAGCGGCGTCCGCCCCATCCGCCTGGGGATGAGCACTTTGCTGAAACCCAGGCGCGCGGCTTCGCTCAGGCGTGTTTCCAGTTGGCCGATGGAGCGCACCTCGCCGGATAATCCAATTTCGCCGACCAGGGCGAGATCGGCGGGGACCGGACGGTCGCGGAGGCTCGAGGCGAGAGCGACGGCGACGGCCAGGTCGGCGGCGGGTTCTTCGATTTGCAGGCCGCCGACGACGTTGGCAAAGATGTCCTGCTCGGCAAGCCGCTGCCCCACCCGCCGGGTCAGCACGGCGACGGTGAGCAGCAACCGGTTGAAGTCCAGCCCGTTGACAGTGCGGCGCGGGTTGCCGAAGCTGGTGGGCGTCGCCAGCGCCTGGATTTCTACCAGCAGCGGGCGTGTGCCCTCCAGCGTGACGGCAATGGCCGAGCCGGGGACGTTGACCATGCGTTCGGCCAGGAATGCCTCCGACGGGTTGGCGACTTCCACCATCCCACGCTCTTGCATCTCAAAAACGCCCACTTCCGAGGTCGCGCCGAAGCGATTCTTAACGCTGCGCAGGAGGCGGTAGGTGTGAAACGGATCGCCTTCCAGGTATAGCACCGTATCTACAATGTGTTCCAGTACCTTCGGGCCGGCGATGGAGCCTTCTTTGGTGACGTGCCCCACAATGAACACGGGCACGCCGCTTTCTTTGGCCCACCGTTGGAAGCGCGCGGCGCACTCGCGCACCTGGCTGACGTTCCCTGCTGCTGATGCCAATTCGGCCGTGTGGACGGTCTGCACCGAGTCAATGACCAGGGCTTGGAGATTGGGCAACATTTCCTCGGCGCGTGATAGAATTGCGCCGGTCTCGGTCTCCGACAGTAGATGCAGCGGGTCGCCGGTGATCCCCAGGCGCGTCGCGCGGAGCTTGATCTGATGGGGGGATTCTTCGCCGGAAACATAGAGGACGGGACGTTCCGTCATGCCGAGCGCGGCGGCCACCTGGAGCAGCAGCGTGGACTTGCCAATACCCGGTTCTCCCCCGATGAGTACAATGGAACCGGGGACCAATCCGCCGCCCAGCACGCGCGCAAATTCGGCTATGGGAACGTGCAGGCGCTCCACCGTCCCGGTGTCCACCTGGCTGAGCGGTTGGGGGCGTTGCGGGTTGCGTGAGAGGACTGCGCCGGTGCTGCCTGGGGAGTCCATTTCAACCACCGTCTCAATCAATGTGTCCCATGCTCCGCAGTGGGGACATTTTCCCATATAGCGGGCAAAACTCCAGTTACACTCTTTGCAAATCCACCGCACTTCATTTTTTGCCATAAGGGTTCCTCGCCTTTTATGATACCAGAACTTACGTTCTATTTCAAGGGAAATCCGGTCAGAGAATTCAGCAGATTTTTGTTGAATCTGGTGAGCTGTTGAGTATTCTCTGTCAATGATACTGTCCCATGACAAGTACTATGAAATCCCTGAAAAGCAAGGCCGCCCCTTCCCTTTTCTGCTGCGCGGGGCGAAGAGACGTTATCATTCAGCGTCCGCGACGCTGAAAAGGCCTGGTTGTCCAAAGCGAGTCCCAGAGGCTTGCCCTGACACGAATAATGAGGGGTTGAACCAGGGCTGCGCCGGGTTCAGGGCTTTATCATTCTCGGCAGGTACAACCTGTCGAAGAGATTTTGCGGCTGAAGCCGCCGGTAAGAAGGCGGTTTTGCGGTGACGGGCTACTGCACGTCACCGCAAAACCCCTTTAAGAATCACGGCTTTAGCCGTCTCCTATGGCGCAGCGCATCATCCGGCTGGAGAATGATAAGGCCCTGGCGCCGGGTTTGACAAAATTGTTGTCCTATATATAATGTACTGCCAGCCGAGCCGCAAGGGTTTGGCTTTTATTGTGTAAGGGGAGGATACATCGTGTACGCTGTTGTCAAATCTGGAACACACCAGTATAAAGCTCTGGTCGGGAATGAGCTGATTGTAGAGCGCATCCCGTATGCAGTGGGGGCGCAGGTAGAACTGGATCAAGTCTATCTGGTAGCTGACGGTGAGGAAGTCATGGTGGGGCAACCCGTCGTCGCCGGGGCGAAGGTAATTGCTACGGTGATAGAGGAATTGCGTGGCCCCAAAGTGCGTATCTTCAAATACCGGCCTAAAGAACGGTATCGCCGGCGCCAGGGCCATCGCCAGAACTATATGCGTCTGCACGTTGACGAAATCGTGAAGGGAGTATAGGGCATGGCACGGAAAAAGACAGGTGGAACGAACGGGCGCCAAAGTAAGGCCAAGCGCCGGGGCGTCAAGAAGTATGGGGGGCAAGCAGTGCTCGCCGGCAATATCTTGGTGCGCCAGGTGGGAATGCACATTAAACCCGGTGACAATGTCGGGATGGGGAAAGATTACACCCTGTTCGCGCTGATTAACGGGCAGGTGCGTTATGACGTGCGTCTGGGGCGTAAGCGAGTTCACGTTTATCCCCCGGTGGAGGTGCAGGCATGAAAGCGGAACTGCATCCTAAATGGTATCCTGAAGCGGTGGCAATTTGTGCGTGTGGGGCGACCCGGAAGGTGGGCGCCACAGTGCCGGAATTGCGCACCGATGTTTGTTCATCATGTCACCCCTATTACACTGGGGAGCAGCGCATTGTGGACACTGAGGGTCAGGTGGATCGCTTTATTCGGCGTTTGCAGGCGCGTGAAGAATCGCGGAAAGAGGTTGAGCGTCGGCAGGCGGCCCGCACCGCCCCAGATCGTAGTCTTGCGACACTGGGGTTGGGCAAGCGGATGGAGAAAATGCTGGCGGATGCCGGGATTGTGCAGGTTGGCGATGTTTTGTCCTTACTGCAAGAGAAAGGTGATGACGGTATTACCGAAATTAAAGGGTTTGGCCTTAAGACGCTGGCCGATTTGAAGAAGGGCCTGCGCACTCAAGGGTATGTTCTGCCGGGTGATGAACCTCCGGCTGAAGGCGCTGCTGTATAGTTGCAATCTTGCCAAGGCAGGGAAATTCCCTGCCTTGGTTTTGTTTTAGTGCTTGTCCTCACATCCTACCCCACCCCTCGTTCAGGAGCCTATACTTATGAGCAATGCTTCTTCATGTAATGCCGGTTGGATCGAGGTTATCTGCGGCAGTATGTTCAGTGGTAAGACTGAGGAACTGATCCGGCGTTTGCGCCGGGCGCAGATTGCCCGCCAGAAAATTCAAGTGTTCAAACCCGCCATAGATGATCGTTATGCATACAAAGCGATTGCCTCCCATAATGGTTTGCAGGAAAAAGCTATACCGGTCAGTGATAGTGTTCAGTTGCGCGCTTTATGTGACCCCACTGCCGATGTAGTAGCGATTGACGAGGTGCAGTTTTTTGATGCCGGTGTGGTTGAACTATGCACTTATCTGGCTGATCAGGGTAAGCGCGTCATTTGCGCCGGGTTGGATATGGATTTCCGGGGCGAGCCGTTCGGCCCTATTTCCCAGCTACTGGCGGTCGCCGAGCATGTGGATAAACTTCAGGCGATCTGTGTGATTTGTGGGGTGGCGGCCAGCCGCACGCAACGCTTGATTGAGGGGCAGCCCGCTTATTATGATGATCCGGTCGTGTTGGTGGGCGCCAGTGAAGTGTACGAGGCGCGCTGTCGTATGCACCATCAGGTGCCTCGGCGTTAGGTGTGCAGTGCATTTCCCATGGCTTTGCATTTTTCTGTTTTGGAGGAGATGGGTCCCGTGAACGTTCCTATTCCTGACTCTGTTGAGCATATTTTGCTGGATGAGGCGATGATCCAGCAACGGGTGCAGCAGTTGGCCGATTTAATCAGCACGGATTACGCTGGCCTGCGCAATGAAGAGTTCCTCATTGTGGGAGTTTTAAAGGGAGCGTTTATGTTCATGGCTGATCTGACCCGACGCCTGACGGTTCCTCATCAGGTGGATTTTATCGCACTCTCCAGTTACGCGGATGCGACCGAGGCTACCGGATCCGTGCGGATGATTATGGATACCCGCATCAATGTAGCGGGGCGGCACGTTCTGATTGTGGAAGATATTTTAGACACTGGCTATACTCTCTCCTATTTGCTGCGCACCTTTGCGGCGCGTAACCCGGCCTCATTGCGGACTGCCGTGTTGTTGAGCAAACCGGAGCGCTGCAAAGTCAAGGTTACTATTGATTATTTGGGCTTTGAAATCCCTGACGTGTGGGTGGTCGGTTATGGGTTGGATTTTGCGGATCGGTTTCGCACGCTGCCCTATATTGGGGCTTTGAAGCCTAGCACCTATCAGGGTTAGGGGATTCCAGGCAAACGCTCGTCACTCATCGGTGTTCATCAACGGTTGGCTGAAAATGTCACTGTAGGGATTGGGGATTAGGGATTGGGCCGACCCAATCCCCAATCCCTAATTACTGTTTTCAAGGGAATTCCTCATTAACGCCTGGCGTTCACCAGCGGTTGGATGAAAATTTTCACCACAAAGGACACGAAGGACACAAAGGGGTTTCTCTGTGAACTCTGTGATCTCTGTGGCTATTTTCAAGGGAGGCGGTAATGTCCTTATATGACGATATTGAGAAAGTATTGATTCCCGAGGACGTGCTGCAAAGGCGCATCGCAGAGATAGGCGCAGAGATGAATGGGCTGTACAGCGATGCAGATTATCCGATGTTAGTGTGTATCCTCAAAGGCGCTTTTATGTTCCTGGCCGATTTGACGCGCCAGCTCGCCTTCCGCCACGAAATTGACTTTATGGAGATCTCCAGTTATGGGGGAGGCACCAGCAGCAGCGGCGTGGTGCGCATCCTCCTCGATTTGGCCTCGACTATCGAGGGACGCCACGTCGTCATCGTGGAAGACATTGTGGACTCCGGCCACACGCTTACCTACATCCTGCGGCATTTTGCGGCGCGCCGCCCGGCCAGTATTCGCGTTGCTACCTTGCTTAACAAGCCCAGCCGGCGCGAGGTAGACGTCCCCCTGGATTTCGTGGGGTTTGAAGTCCCTAACGAATTTGTGATGGGCTATGGCCTGGATTACGCCGAACAATATCGAAACGTGCCGTTTATCGGTGTGCTGAAAGCCGCAGTTTATCAGACTGCGGGCGATACCTCGGTTCCGCATTAACTTACCCGCTGCTGCTTGATAAAACATAAATGCCCCATAAGATGGGAACCATTACCCCCTGTAGGTTTCGTATACACAACTGAGTCATTTTGACTAAATACCATCTCTAACCCCTTGATTTAAATTAAAAAGTGTGCTACTATTGAACGTGAACGTTCACGTTACCGCTCACGAAGCGTGACACAGTCATTTAACCGCAGATCAACATATAAGGAAAAAAGGAACTATGGCTGAAAATGGTGCAGAGCGTCCTTTATTACTTGAAGTCAAAGGCCTGAAAAAGTATTTCCCCATCCGTAAAGGTTTTTTTTCCACGCGAACAGTTGGTTACGTCAAAGCGGTGGATGGCGTCAGCTTTTTCATCCGTGAGGGAGAAACCCTGGGACTGGTCGGGGAAAGCGGCTGTGGTAAAACGACAACCGGGCGGTTAATCTTGCGCGCTTATGAGCCAACGGGCGGCGAAATCTGGTTTAATGACCGTAAGATGGGCCGAGTAAATGTGACAAACCTGGATAGGCAACAACTCAAGCAACTACGGCAAAATATGCAGATGATTTTCCAGGACCCTTACTCTTCGCTGAACCCGCGCATGACCCTCTTGCAGATTGTGGGGGAGCCATTATTGGTCAATGGCGTGGCGCGCGGTGGAGATTTGCAAGATCGCGTGGCGGAACTGCTGCGTGTAGTGGGGTTGCGCCCCGAATATATGACACGTTACCCGCATGCCTTCAGCGGCGGACAGCGGCAACGTATTGGCGTCGCCCGCGCCCTGGCGCTTAATCCCCAATTGGTGGTGTGTGACGAACCGGTCTCCGCGCTGGACGTCTCGATCCAGGCCCAGACCTTGAACCTCTTGCAGGATTTGCAGGCAGAATTTGGCCTGACGTATCTCTTTGTCTCTCACGACTTAAGTGTGGTGGAACACATCAGCGACCGGGTGGCGGTGATGTATGTTGGGAAATTGGTGGAGAGCGCCAGGACCCAACAGCTTTTCCTCAAACCCCTCCATCCCTACACCGAGGCCTTGCTTTCCGCTGTTCCTAAGCCCGACCCTCGCCGGCGCACCGAGCCGATTGTGTTGCAGGGGGATGTGGCCGACCCGGCCAATCCACCAAGCGGATGTTATTTTCATCCTCGCTGCCGCTATGCGATTGAGCGTTGTTCCCAAGAAGAGCCGCAGTTGCGGGAACTGGGTGAAGAACATTTTGTGAGCTGTCACCGGGCGGACGAATTGAGTTTGCAAGGTGTCGCCAGCGCGGCGATGGCGGTGTAATAGAATTTTAGCAAAGGGAGGTGAATTCACGCGAGATATTGATGGGATAGGGCTTACCTTTAGTTGATTTTTGTTAAATATTACGTTAACCATAAGGAGGTTGAAATCTATGAAGCAGGGACGTAAATTAACACGTCGTGAGTTCATCCAAATTTCGGCGCTGACGGCCACGGGCGCGGTTTTGGCCGCGTGTGGTCAGCCAACGGCGACCCCCGCCCCCGCCACCAAGGCGCCTGAAGCTACCAAGGCCCCTGAAGCTACTAAGGCCCCTGAAGCTACCAAGGCCCCCGAAGCTACCAAGGCCCCTGAGCCGACCGCGGTTCCTGAACCGGTCAGCAAGTTTAAGGAAGCCCCGATGTTGGAGGAACTGGTCAAGGCCGGCACGCTGCCCCCTGTGGACGAGCGGCTGCCGATGAATCCCTACATCGTCGAGGTTGCCGAGAGCATCGGCAAGTACGGCGGCAACTGGCGTCGTGCGTTTAACGGCGTCTCCGACCGCTGGGGCCCCACCAAGCTCAACGACCGGACGCTGGCCTGGTTTGATAAGGACCTCGTCATGAAGCCCAAACTGCTGGAAAGTTGGGATGTCTCGCCCGATGCCACAACCTGGACATTCCACCTGCGCAAGGGCGTCAAGTTCTCTGATGGGGTGCCGCTGACCAGCGAACACTTCAAATGGTTCTTCGAATATCAGGTCAAAAACACAGAACTGACCACCACCCCTCCCCAGTCACACGCTACCCGTGGGGCGGATGGTAAGTGGACCATCTGCGAAATGGAGTTCCCAGATGATTACACAGTGGTGTTCAAGTTTGCGCAACCTAAACCGATGCTCTTCTACGAAGGCGGCGGTACGCGCAGCATCAACGGTTGGCTGACGCCGGGGCATTATATGGCGCAGTGGCATATGGATCTGGTAGATGATAAGGCGGCTTTGGAGGCCAAGGTCAAAGAGGCCGGTTTCGACAGTTGGGTCCAATACTTCAACGACCATCGCAACCGCTTTGACCTGAATCCGGACCGCCCACAGATCACGCCGTGGCTGTTGAAGGGGTCACTGGCCGAAGAGCGCTTCGTGATGGAACGCAACCCCTACTACTATGCTACGGACCCGGAGGGCAACCAGGTTCCCTACATTGACACCGTCACCCACCGCCTGTTCGAGAACGCCGAGATGCTCAACATGTGGATCATTAACGGCGAGATTGACTACCAGGCCCGCCACATCACCGCCGGCAACTATACGCTCTACAAAGAAAACGAGGAGAATGGCGACTACCGCGTGCTCGTTGGCGTCAATGCCGGTCACGAGTCTTTGCAGCTCAACCTATCCACCAAGAATCCGTTGCTCAACGAGTTCTTCAACACCCGCGACGTGCGCATCGCCATCTCCCACGCGGTCAACCGCGACGAGATCAATGAGCTGTGCTTCAACGGCTTGTATACTCCGCGCCAGTACAGCCCGCTGCCGATGTCGCCCAACTACTATCCGAAGCTCTCTGAAGCCTATATCGAGTATGATCCTGATAAGGCTAACGCGCTGCTCGATGCCGCCGGCTATGACAAGAAGGGCGCTGATGGCATCCGTCTGTACAAGGATGGCAGCGGCCCCATCAGCTTCATGGTCGAGGGAACGGCCGAGGCTGGCACGCCGGAAGAAGACTCCGTGCAACTGGTCTGCAAGTACCTGGAGGCCGTTGGCATCAAGGCCACCTATAAGTACTTCGAGCGCGCGCTCTACTCCGAGCACTACAGCGCCAACGAAATCGAGGCGGCCTACTGGGGCGGCGACCGCACGGTCCTCCCGTTGGTGCCGGGCGCCATTATCTTCCGTGGTGTGCAGCCCGACCGTCCCTGGTGCCCTGGCTTCGGCTTCTACTACAACAACCCTGAAGACGCCAATGCCGTCAAACCGCCGGATGGACACTTCATCTACAAGATCTGGGACATCTGGGACAACCAGGTGGCGGTGGAACCCGATCAGGCCAGGCAGAATAAGTTGTTCGAGGGTATTCTGGATATCTGGGCCGAGGAACTGCCCATGATTGGCCTCCTGGGAGAGAAACCCTCGCCTACCATTGCCAAGAATGGCTTCATGAACGTCCTCGATGGTTATCCGAACGACGATACCACCGGCGACGAACAATTCTTGCAGTCCGAATCCTTCTTCTGGGACGACCCGGAGAGCCACACCGCTTAGTTCGTTGTGCAGCACATTTGGAGGGTGGACCCTGGTGGGTCTGCCCTCCAATCTGCCGGAGTGGGGGGCGGGGAATGGAAAGCAGGCGCATATAAACTGTTTGCTTCCTATTCCCTACTCCCTAATCCTTATTCCCTACTCCCTACTCCCTAATTCATAAGCTAGAGGTGAAGTATGTTAGGTTACATTCTCCGCCGTATCGGTATGATGATTCCTACCCTGATTGTCATCTCGATGATCTCTTTCATCATCATCCAACTTCCGCCGGGCGACTACTTGACATCGTATGCGGCGACCTTGCGCGCGACGGGCGACGCCGTAGACGAGGCCGAACTGGCCTCGCTGCGAGAGCGCTACGGGCTTGGGGAGCCTATCTATGTGCAATACTACAAATGGATGTCCGGCATTCTCCTGCGCGGCGATTGGGGACAATCTATGGAGTGGCGCAAGCCGGTGAAAGAATTGATCTGGGAGCGCATGGCGTTGACGGTGTTCCTTTCCCTTATTTCTATTTTAGTGAGTTGGTTTGTGGCTATTCCGGTGGGAGTGTTTTCCGCCACCCATCAATACTCGATTCCCGATTATCTCTTCTCTGCGCTCAGTTTTATCGGGGCGGGCACGCCGGGGTTCATGCTGGCCATGGTGGTGATGTGGGTCGCCATGCGCCAGTTCGGACTGAACGTCGGCGGGTTGTTCTCTGAGGAGTATATTCTCGAGCCGTGGAGTTGGGCCAAAGTGGTGGATATGCTGAAACATCTGTGGATTCCTGTCGTCGTGATTGCCTTTGAAAGCACCGCCGGCAGCATCCGCACGACGCGCGCCAATGTGCTGGATGAGTTGAACAAACCCTACGTAGAAACTGCGCGCGCTAAGGGCTTGCGCGAGCGTAACTTGGTATGGAAATATCCGGTGCGGGTGGCGATGAACCCCTTCTTCAGCACCGTGGGTTGGACGCTGGCTGGGTTAATCTCTGGGCAGACGTTGATTGCCGTGGTGCTCAGCTTGCAGACCAACGGCCCGATGATGCTGCGCGCCCTGCGTTCTCAGGACATGTACCTGGCCGGCAGCTTTCTGTTCCTGTTGAGCGTCCTGACCGTCATCGGTACGCTCGTTTCTGATGTTTTGCTCGCGTGGGTTGATCCGCGCATCCGCATGGAGGGTTAGTGATGACCGTTTCTGAACCCCAAGACCTAAACACCGCCGAAGTTCAGGCTGCGACCGCCCAGGAATGTCCTCCGTTGGAGTCTAATTCAGAGGAGCATTTGGAGGCGCCGGCCGCAGTGTTGGATGCAGAAGAGGATCGGCTATATGTTGCCGGGCAATGGCAACTGATGTGGTGGAAATTCCGCAAACACAAGATGGCGCTGGTGGGCGCCGGCATCCTGATCGTGTTTTACCTGATCGGCATCTTTTGTGAATTTGTCGCACCCTACAATCCTGAAGCGTACTTCATCCGCTACAAAATGGCGCCGCCAACCCCCCTGCGCATTGTGGATGCAACGGGCAAGTTGCGTGCACCTTTTGTCTATCATCGCGACCGCTCAAAAGACCCGGAAACGTTGCGCGATATCTACACTGAGAACAATGAGATTACTTATCCGGTTCACTTTTTTGTGAAAGGCGAGCCTTACAAACTCTGGGGAATCTGGGAGAGCGATATCCACCTGTTCGGACTGGGGCCGGACATTGAAGACCAGGGTGTCTTCCTCTTCGGCGCCGACCGGATGGGGCGCGACCTTTTCTCGCGGCTTTGCTACGGCGCGCGGCTCTCGCTTTCGATCGGCCTGATCGGCGTTTTCCTGAGCCTGGCGCTCGGCATCGTCCTAGGGGGGATCTCCGGCTACTATGGCGGGCGCATTGATACGGCGATTCAGCGAGTGATAGAGTTTATTCGCACCATTCCCACGATTCCTTTGTGGATGGCGCTCAGTGCGGCGCTGCCGGCTGACTGGCCGGTGGTGAAGATGTATTTTGGGATCACGATTATTCTCTCGCTCGTTGGCTGGACGGGGATGGCGCGGGTGGTGCGGGGTCGTTTCCTGTCTTTGCGCCAGGAGGATTTTGTGCTGGCGGCGCGCTTGTGTGGCTCGAGCGAGTTTCGCATCATCATCCGGCACATGGTGCCCTCCTTCTTGAGCCACATTATCGCCAGCTTGACGCTCTCGATTCCCGGTCAAATTCTGGGCGAGACCGGGTTGAGTTATCTTGGTTTGGGCTTGCGCGCGCCGGCCATCAGTTGGGGCGTGTTGCTTCAGGAAGCGCAGAACATCCGCTCTTTGGCCCAGGCCCCATGGTTATTGTTTGCCCCGGCGCTCGCGGTGATCCTGACCGTCTTCGCCTTCAACTTCCTTGGTGACGGCCTGCGCGACGCGGCAGACCCATACGCGCGATAGTTGAAAGTTTCAAGTTGCGAGTTGGCTAGGGGCATTGTAGGCCAACTGGCAATGTGAAACTTGTAACTGGACTAGGAGAACAACTGTGAACGATAACCGAGAGTTGCTTGTAGAAGTGAAAGATCTGAAGACCTACTTCTTCCTGGACGAAGGGACGGTGAAGGCCGTGGACGGAGCAGACTTTAATATCCGGCGCGGTGAAACCTTGGGTGTGGTGGGGGAGAGCGGGTGCGGAAAAAGCGTGACGGCGCGCTCGATCCTTAACATCGTCCCCAAGCCGGGGAAAACGGTGGCAGGAGAGATCCTCTATCACCGCAAAATAAAAGGCGCCGAACAGACCCTGGATTTGACACAGATGGCGCCGCAGGGCGACGAAATGCGCGGCATCCGTGGGGCGGAAATCGCGATGGTATTCCAGGAACCGATGACTTCCCTGAGTCCGGTGCATACGATTGGCAACCAGATCGGCGAGGCGATTCGGCTGCACCAGGGACTCGACCCGGACACCGCGCGCGACCTGGCCATCAAAACGTTGAGCCTGGTGGGGATGCCGCTGCCGGAACGGACGATTGATCAGTACGCACACCAGTTGAGTGGTGGGATGCGCCAACGCGCGATGATCGCTATGGCTCTGTCGTGCCATCCGAGCCTGCTGATCGCGGATGAACCGACTACGGCGTTGGATGTGACAACCGAGGCGCAAATTTTGACGCTGATGCGGAGATTGCAGGATGAATTGGGGATGGCAATCATGTACATTACCCACAACCTGGGGGTGGTCGCGCAGATGACGGAGCGTGTGGTGGTGATGTATATGGGCAAGGTCGTAGAACAAGCGGACGTAGACACGATTTTCTATGATGCGCAGCATCCCTACACGCGGGCCTTGTTACAATCTATCCCACGCTTGGGGCAGAAGACTCATGACCGCCATCGCTTGGCCTCTATCAAAGGCATGGTGCCAGATCCGTACGCGCTCCCCAAAGGCTGCGCCTTTCATCCCCGTTGTGGCGCAGTGAAACCAGGTCTGTGTGATCAAGTGGAGCCGACCATGGTGGAAATCGCCCCTGGTCATAAAGTCCGTTGTCATCTGTGCGCCAACCGCGCGTGACGGATTCCTCAGTGACGTGAAACGTGAAACGTGAGCCTTCACGTTTCACGTTTTCTGTTTTATCCTGTAGGTACTATGAAAATCCAGTTACTCTTCCCCCCGCATTGGAATCCGGTGATGCCGCACCTGGCCCTGCCCACGCTGACCGCCTATTTGCGTGCGCAAGGACTCGAAGTTGCGCAACGCGACTTGAATGTAGAAGTCTTTGACGCCGTCTTGACCCGCGACTATGTGACTAGGGCGGTCGAGCGACTGCGGCGGATGAAACATCACCCGGCGCCGCGCACGATGCTTGAAAGCGCGTTGGCCGATGGGCCGCAACTGGCGGCGCAGGTGGAGACCGCCAAGACCGTGTTTCGCAGCCCGGCCTTCTTCGCCGGCCCAACGAGCCTGCCCGCCTTTCTTACTCTCATCCAGAGTTTGCAGGTTGCGTCGCTGCCGTTCTATCCGGCAGCGCTGGAACTCACACGCTACGTTCCCCACGCGCCGGAAGATAGCCGTCAATCCCTCATGGTGGCAGCCCGCGACCCTCAACACAATTTGTTCCTCGATATTTTCCGGCGGGGCGTGTTAGCCGACCTCAAAGCCGCGCCGCCCGACATCGTCGCCATCTCCGTTCCCACCTTGAGTCAGATGCTCGCGGCGGTGACGCTGGCGCACCTGATCAAGGTCGCGCGCCTGCCCTGCCACGTGACGCTGGGCGGCCCTCACATCTCGATGCTGCGCGAGCAACTTCCCCGCACGCCGGAACTGTTCGACTGGATAGACAGCGCCATCGTTTTCGGCGGCGAAGTCCCCCTGACGCGCCTGGTAGAAACTCTGGCGGCCCACGGCGACCTTTCCCAGGTTCCGAACCTGATTTACCGGGATGGCCGGACTGTGAAGAGTACGCCCGTGGAGAACGCCCCCTATCCCAACCTGCTGCCCGATTTTGCGGGGCTGCCGCTCGACCGCTACCTGACGCCCACACCCGTGCTGCCGCTGTTGAGCACGCACGGCTGCTATCATGGGAAATGCGGCTTCTGCAACGTGGGCTACGGCGGCCCCCAGACCTTCTGCCAGATTGACGCCGAGCAGGTGGTCGGACACATGCTGACGCTGCGAGAAAAATACGGGGCGCGCCACATCTTCTTCGCCGACGAAGCCTTTACCCCGCACAACCTCAATATCATGGCGACGAAGCTGGCGGATTTAGGTGCGCCGATCCATTGGTGCGGCTGTGCGCGCTTCGATCATGGACTGACCCCCGACTTGCTGGCGCAGATGGCGGCGGGAGGCTGCCGAATGTTACTCTTCGGCCTGGAGACCGCCGCCGAACCGACGATCCGGCGGATGGTCAAGGGGACGCAGCCAGAAGAAATGAGCCGCATTTTGCGCCAGAGCGCGGCGGCCGGCATCTGGAATCACGCCTTCTTCTTCTTTGGTTTCCCCGGCGAGATGCTGGCGGACGCCCAGGAGACAGTCAACTTCGTCTACGCACACCAGGATGCGATTCACTCAGCGTCGCCGGGCGCGTTCCTGTTGGAACGCTACGCCCCGGCGCACCGCGAGCCGGCGAAGTACAACATCCGTCACATTCACACAGACCCGGTGCGCGATCTGGCGATTTACTTCGACTACGAAGCCGCGTCCGGCATAGACGCCGAGCTGGCCGAGACCATCGCCGAACGACTGTTGGCGGCGCTTCCATACAAGCAGTGGGGTCAGTTCTACTCCAATGATATATGGCGTTTTTTGTACGCCAGCGACTTGCGGGAGCGTGGGAAAGTGCTACCCTTGTGGCTGGAGTCTGAAACATCCTGAAAAACAGAGTCAAAAAAAATGGAAAAGAAACGTTGGTATCACTACATTCCGTCTTACGTGTTATGGGTTTTGCTCGCTTTGTTAGGGGCTTGGCTGGCTCTCCTCGCGCAGCAAGCGTTGATGGGCCTGTTGGCGCAGTATTACGTGGGGGATCAGATCACGCGCGCCTGGCGTGTGCGCTTCTATGACAAGGTGTACGCGCTGGTTGTCGGGTTGACCTGGCTGGTTATCACGGTTGTGACTGAGGAATACTTCCGTATGGGGGTGGCGCGCAACGAGCTGCTGCGCCGCTTTGCTCGCGTCGCCTGGCCGGAGGTGGCGCTGCTGTTTGTGGCCGACCTGACGTTATTTTGGCTGCGAGGCGGCTACGGCTGGCTACGCTGGCTCATCATTGCCGCTGAGGCGCTGCTCAGTGTAGGACTGTGGTTCATAGGTCGCACTTCCCGTAAAACGCCAGTCGTTGGATGAAAATGACTACGAGACTATTCGACTCATGACTACAAAACTATTTTGAGGGAGAACTCTATCTAATGTCTGACCTATCTTATGTGCGTTATGCGTTATCCGCCGACGGTTTTATCCACAACTGGCTGATCGCCGGCCCGCAAGCCATCCTGGTGGCTGACCTGGAAAAATTCACTGGCGAGGATTTCCGCCTGGACATTGCCCGCGCGTACACCATGCCGGAATCCGGCATCACCGGCCAGCCCGTCGAACCCGGCCCCTTGACCGACGGCAAATTCCAGCTTGGCGATTACGAAGGCCAGTGGCGCTACGTCCGTTGTGTGGAAGACCACCTGGTTGACCTGAGCACCTTCCACCACCTCACCCACTACCTGCGCGCGTGGGCCTACGCCGAAGTTGAAAGCTCCGCCGAGACCGACGCCACCCTGACGCTCACCACCAACGGCCCGGCGGACGTGTGGCTCAACGACGCCCACATCCACCGTCAGGAACACTTCGCCCGCCGCCACCCGCTCAGCGTCCCCTTTGCCGCCCACCTCGGCGTCGGACGCAACCGCCTTCTGGTGCGCATCGAGAACGTCGCCGCCCGCGACTGCATCTACGTCATGGCGTTACGAATTACGGATTACGAATTACGCAATACACCCTATGCAGTTCTCATCCCCACCACCATTACCCCTTTAGAACGGCGCAATACGCTGGAGACCGTTTTCGAGGCGGCTTATATTCCCCAGGACGTGTTCACCCGCGACGAAGAAATCGCCGTGCGGTGGCCGGACAAAGACGATCCCGAAGCCCTACTTTCCGCATCCGCCGATATTACGGCGCGGTTGCAGACGCCCGCCGGCAAAATCTACGCTGAGGTGCAGCGGGTCGGAACTCCCGGCAGCCATGCCCCCCTGGGATACACTTACCAGTCTCCGACCGGCGCGTATGACTTGCTTCTGATGCCGCGCGCGGCGGAGTATTACGAAGGCAACATGCGCATCAGCCGGAAATTATGCGCCTGGGGCATGGGCAACCACCGCTATCACACCGTATCCCACGGCGATTATGAAGCGCGCCGCCGGGAGGCGCTCACCGAGGCCGCGCGGTTAGAATCCAACGTCTTCTCCGAGATCGCCAAGATGGCGATTGGCTGGTGGTCACGGCTGGAGATGAAGACGCTGCTAGCGACGATTGAAGGCATCAACGTCCGCCGCGATTGCAGCGATTTCTACCTGGTCGGTCTCCTGGGGATGCTGTACCGTTTCGGCGATAATCCGCAGTTCCCGGCGGACTTGCGCCAGCCGCTTGAGGACTGCATCCTCAACTTCAAGTACTGGCACGATGAGCCGGGCGCGGACGCGATGTGGTACTGGTCCGAAAACCACCAAATCCTCTTCCACGCCTGCGAAATCCTGGCCGGGCAGCTTTATCCCGACCGCGTCTTCACCAACAACGGGCAGACTGGACAATGGCATCGGGAGCATGGCGAGCAGTTGGCGCTGGCCTGGCTGTGCGAGCGCGGGATGCGCGGCTTCAGCGAGTGGGATTCCAACTGTTACTTTGAGGAAGACCTGCTGGCGCTCTCGCATCTGGCGGATCTGGCGGAAACGGACGCCGTGTGGGAACTGGCGTCGGTGTTGATTGACAAAATCCTCTTCACCATCGCCGTGAACTCCTACAAAGGCGTGTTCGGCTCGACGCATGGGCGCACCTACGCCCCGCATATCCTCGGCGGTTACATGGAATCTACCGCCGGCATCACCAACCTGCTGTGGGGGCAGGGCATTTTCAACCAGGCCATCCTGGGGACGGTGAGCATGGCCTGTATGGAAAACTACGAGTTGCCCGTTATGCTCCAGGTCATCGCCGCCGACCTGCCGGAGGAGCTGTGGAGCCGCGAGCATCACGCCCCGGCGGAAGCCGGCGACGGCGTGGACAAAGTGACCTACAAGACGCCGGACGGGATGCTGTGTTCCGCGCAGGACTACCATCCCGGCGCGCCGGGCGTCCAGCAGCACGTATGGCAGGCCACGTTAGGGCCAGGCGCGACCGTGTTCGTCAACCACCCGCCGTGCGCCAGCCTCGACAACGCGCACCGCCCCAACTTCTGGGCCGGCAACGTCACCCTGCCGCGCGTGGCGCAGTGGAAAGACGTGCTCATCGCCATCCATTCCCTGCCGGAAGACGACTGGCTCGGCTTCACGCACGCCTACTTCCCGACGCACAGTTTCGACGAATACGTGATCCGCGATGGCTGGGCCTTCGCGCGCAAGGACAAAGGCTATCTGGCGTTGACGGCTTCCCAGGGCTTCCAACTTATCCGCACCGGGCACAGCGCCTACCGCGAGTTGCGCTCGCTTGGCCTGCACAACATCTGGCTGTGCCACATGGGCCGCGCCGTGATTGACGGCGACTTCACCGCGTTCCAGGAGAAAATCCTCAAGCTGTCCGTAACCTTTGACGATCTGAGCGTGCGCCTTATCACCCTCGGCGGCGAGACGCTGACCTTTGGCTGGGAGGGCGACTTCCGCCGCAATAACGAGGTTGTCCCACTGCATGGTTTCAAGCACTACGACAACCCCTACTGCGTCGCCGACTTCCCCGCGTCGCAGATGGACATCGAATATGGCGGGGTGACGATGCGGCTGAAGTTTGCGGAGGAATAGCTTGACTATTGGGAAGTATGGATAGAATTTGACCAGTGTAGGTTTATATCCAGTATGAGGGATAGCATTGAGCGATATCACAGCAACTCCACTGATTCCCACTGATTCCAAAGCGGCCCATAGCGGAGTGCGCCCGGTGGACCCTACTTATGATGCGTCCGCTGTCGTGAACTTGATTGACATTGGCTTTGGAGAGGAGTTGGACCCGCAGGGAAGAAAAATGCTGCGGCAGATGCAGCAAGCCGTGCGTTGGAGTCGCTGGGCGCCCTGGTTCTTCGGCCCCGTCCTGGATGCTCACGGGTTCGTGTATGTGTGGAAGGGCCGCGTGGTAGGCAACCTGTCACTCCGTCAGGCGCTACCTTACAGCAGCCGGGGTTGCCTGGTGGGAAATGTCGTGGTCCATTCCGACTATCGCGGGCGAGGTTTGGGGCGGGCGTTGGTCGAGGCGGCCATGGAAGCGGCGCGCGCGCAGTCCGCGCGTTGGATTGGTCTGGAGGTGCGGGCGGATAACGCCGTCGCCTGCCACTTATATGAACAGCTAGGGTTTACGCCGGTGGGCCAGACGCAGCACCTTTTGCGCCCAGAGGGGCTGGTCTGGCCGAACTATGCCCTGCCGCGCTATCCCTGGCGGGTGAGCCGCCCCGCAGACAGCGCCTTGTGGTGTATGTTGGCCGAGCAGGTTTATTCACCGCGACAGAAAGCCGCCCTGGAGATTCGGCCAAGTTTATATAAATTTGGCGGCTGGGATCAAGGGCTTGATGCCTGGCTGCGTGGTCAGCGGGAGCGCGCCTGGATTTATGATCCAACCAAGGCGCGATTAGCGTTGCACGTCAAAACAGAATTGTGGCACCGTTATCATGTCTGGGACATATTGACCCATCCAGAAAGCACGGACTCTGATGTGCAGGAATTGGTGGCGCAGGCGCTTCAGACGATGCATCGTTTTCAGCCGTGGCCGGTCGTTGCCCTCGTGGCGGGGCAATCCCCTGTGGTCCCGGCGCTGCGCGCAATTGGCTTCGCGCCGCACCGGACGTTGGTGCAGATGGTAGCGGACCTGTAAGATCTCTTGGAGCAATGCTATGAAATGTGCTGTCGTTGGCGCAGCCCTTCATAAAGCGCCACGGACCCTGCCACAGCCGCGTTAAGCGAAGCGATTTGCCCCTGCATGGGGAGCGCGAGCAACCAATCGCAGCGCTCGCGCACCAATCTTCGCAGGCCGCTGCCCTCATTGCCGACAACGAGTCCCAACGGCACAGTCATGTCCAGTGTGGTGTAGCACTGAGCTTCCGCGCTGCCCTCAAGCCCGGCAAACCAAATCCCCGCTTCTTGTAAGTCCGCCATTTCTCGCGCCAGGTTGGTGACCTGGGCAATGCGTAAGTGTTCGGTGGCGCCCGAGGCCGTGTTGACCGCGTCCGGTGTGACGCCGGCGGCGCGCCGTTCCTGGAGCAAGACGCCGTGGACCCCGACAGCTTCGGCGGTGCGGAGCAGGCTGCCGAGGTTGCGAACATCCTGGATCAGGTCCAGGACAAGGAGCCAGGGCGTTTCCCCACGGCTGCGCGCGGCGGCGAGCATGGCTTCTGGTGTGGTGTAGGGGTAGGGAGTCGCTTCCAGCACGATTCCCTGATGTTCTTCCGTTTGCGCCAGGCGCGTCAATTCTTCACGGGGTGCGCTGACGATGGGAACGTGGCGCTGGTGGGCCGCGGCTACGATTTCATCCACGAGCGGCGCCGGATCGAGTCGGGCCGCCATCAACAAACGCGACGGGCGGCGTCGCCCGGCGATGAGGATTTCCCGCACGGCTTGCCGCCCGTAGAGCATTTCTCGGGGGGATTCCCGATTCATTTCAGATACCAGACACTCCCGGTCGCGCTGTCTTCCACCACAATGCCGATTTCACTCAGCCGGTTGCGGATGATGTCGGCCTTGGCCCAATCGCGCGCGTTGCGGTAATCCTGCCGCAGCTCCAGCAGCAAATCCAACAAGCGTTCGTTGTCGCTGTCTTTCATCTGCCCCAACAGGCTGCGCGGTAAGACGCCCAACACGTCGCCGGCCAGTTCGTTGAAAATGCGCTCCATGGCTGCATACGTGCCCATGCTGACGTTTTCGTTTTCATCCAGATACCGGTTGACCTCTTTGACGAACTCAAACAGGGTCGCCAGCGCCTGGGCGGTGTTGAAATCGTCGTTCATCGCCGTCAGGAAGTCCTGGCGATAATCGTCCAGCGTGACAACCTGGGAGAGGATGGCGGTGCCGGCGGGCACGGCGGTATGCATCCGACGGCGTAATTTATTGACAGTGTTGCACAAGCGTACTACGCCGCGTTGCGCGGCCTCCGCGGCGTCGCGGCTGTAATCCACCGGGCTGCGATAGTGGCTGCTGAGCAGGAAGTAGCGAATGGCTTCCGGCGAATAGAGTTTCAGAGCATCCTTGATGGTCAGAAAGTTGCCCAGGCTTTTGCTCATTTTGATGCCGTTGACGGTGAGCGAACCGACCAGCATCCAGTAGTTGGCGAACGGCACATTCTGGTGAGCCTCGGCCTGCGCGATTTCGCACTCGTTGTGCGGGAAGATGTTTTCCAGCCCGCCGCCGTGGATATCGAAGGGCTGCCCCAGGTATTTGGTCGCCATCACCGAACATTCGATGTGCCAACCGGGATAACCCTCACCCCACGGGCTGGGCCAACGCATCAGGTGTTCCGGCTCGGCCTTTTTCCACAGGGCAAAGTCAACGGGGTCGCGCTTTTCCTCGCGGATATCCACCCGCGCGCCGTCCAGTAGTTCGTCCACCTTGCGTCGGGAGAGTTTGCCATAGTCGGCGAACTTTGCTACGGAGAAGTAGACGCTGTCGCCGGCCTCGTAGGCGTAGCCCAACTCCACCAAATCCTGGATCCAGGTGATGATTTCGGGAATATGGCAGGTGGGGCGCGGCGCGACGTTGGGGCGCAGGACATTCAGGGAATCCATATCATCATTGAAGCTCTGGATGTACTTTTCCACCATTTCCATCGGTTCGACGCGCTCGCGGTGCGCGCCCTTGGAAATGCGATCTTCGCCGGAATCCAACAGATGGCCCACGTCGGTGAGGTTACGGATGTAACGCACCTTGAATCCCTGCTGTTTGAGGTAGCGAATCACGACATCCATCGCTACGTACGTTTTGGCATGACCCAGGTGCGCGTGATCGTAGACTGTTGGCCCGCACACATACATCCCGACTTGTTCGGGAACTAACGGTTTGAAAAGCTCTGTTTTTTGGGTCAGTTGATTATAAATTTTCAGCGGCATTCTCTACCTCTCTAAAGGATGGTCATAAAAACGCAATCACGCCGAGGGGCTGTCGGGGCGGGCGAAAATCATGCGGCCGGCAGCCGTTTGCAACACTTTGCTCACCGTAACCTCAATGGTATTGCCCATAAAGGCCACACCATCTTCGACGACCACCATGGTGCCGTCGTCCAGGTAGCCCACGCCCTGATCGTGTTCTTTGCCTTCTTGCAATACGTGGATGGTGAAGTTTTCACCGGGCAGCAGCACGGTTTTGACGGCGTTCGCCAGTTCGTTGACGTTGAGCACTTTGACGGCTTGCAATTCGGCTACCCGGTTCAGGTTATAATCATTGGTCAGAATGGACGCGCCCAACTCTTTTGCCAGCCCGATCAACTTGTCGTCCACTTCTCGGATGTTGGGCATATCGGCATCCGTGAGACGCACGGGCACCGGCGACTCTTCCTGCAACTGGCGCAAGATTTCGAGTCCGCGTCGGCCCCGATTGCGCCGTAGTGCATCCGCCGAATCGGCCACGTGCTGCAATTCGTTCAGGACGAACAGCGGCACGATGAGTTCCCCCTGGATAAAGCCGGTGCGGCATATATCGGCGATGCGGCCGTCAATGATGACGCTGGTGTCCAGCAAGACGGACTGTGTGTGGTTTTCGGCAGCAGTCGGAGTGACGGGTTCGGGGCTGTCTTTCGTGAACCACCGTCCGCGGAGTCCCTGGAACAGGTCTGGGCGGATAAGGGAGATCATCAGGCCGGCGTAACCAAAAACGGCGGCAGCCACAAAAGGCAAAATCTGTCCCGCCGGATCCGGCAACAGCGACAACGGATACGCTGCGATGGCGCCCAGCGCCAGCCCCAAAAACAGGCCAATAGTGGATGAGACGATGGTGTGCGCCGGCACCTGCTGGATGTTGCGGCGCAATTTTTGAACGGGATTAAGAGTCAATGAAGGGGTGACAAAGAACCCCAAAACTGCTCCTAAGAGGCCGCAAAAGACGGTGATATAAATTTGAACCGATTCCGGGATGATGGGGATGCGGACGATTTGAGCGCCGACCGCCACCCCAATGGAACCCAATACCAAAACGCCCATGACGCGCAGAATGAATGCCAGTTGCATAATAATTTCTCCCTAAATAAAAACTGTGGGCGACCGATGTGGGCCGCCCAAGAATAAAACCCCATCCTATTCAACAGCAGACACATAAAAACCAAGAACATAATTAAATCATTCAAAAACATTGTTGTTTGAATAGATAACCCCGCCATTTCAGATACATCTTAGCATACTCTAGGGGAAAGTGCAAGTTGTTTAATGCGTTGTGTGAGGTATGTTATAATTTACCAAGGTTGATATATTGTGAGGCGGAAATGACAAAAATTGCATCTACGCCAACCCCTTTATCCTGCATGGCGCCGCGAGCCTTATGGGTAGCATTCTTTTCCGCTTGGTCTTTACAGCCTTGATGGGTTGGGCCGGACAAAATTTCTGGATCGCTCCGGTTTTCGTCCGAGCAAGGCGCCTCGTGGTATTTTGGGAAACTGCCGAATCCCACACTGGGGACGCGCCTGACAGGATCAGATACATGGCTCATCAAGGCGCCCTTGGAGGCGCGGCTGTCGGGCAAATCTTTTTCACAGAACAGGAGGCTGCTGTATGAATTCACCGTTGGCAGGGAAAGTCGTCGTCATCACCGGCGGCACACGCGGACTTGGAGTGGCGATGGCAGAGGCGTTTGGGGACGCCGGCGCAGTGGTGGTCGTCGGCTCACGCTCGGCGCGCTCGGTGGAAGAGGCCGTGGCGCATCTGACTGCGCGCGGTGGCCGCGCCGGCGGCTACGCCTGTGACGTGAGTGATCTGGCGCAGGTGCAGGCGCTCAAAGAGCACGCGCTGACCACGTTCGGGCAGATTGACGTGTGGGTGAACAACGCCGGGACCGGTGGGCCTTATGGCCCCACGGCGCACATCCCGCCGGTAGAATTTGAGACCGTGCTGCGCACCAACATTTTCGGCGCGTATCACGGCTCGTGGGTGGCGCTCCAGCACTTCTTGCCCCAAAAGCATGGCAAGCTCATCAACATCCTGGGGCAGGGGGAGCAAGGGCCGGTGGCGATGCAGAACGCCTACGCCTCGTCAAAGGGTTGGCTGCGCAGCTTCACCCTGGCGTTGGCGAAAGAGTACGCCGACAGTGGGGTGGGCATCTTCGCCTTCAACCCGGGGATGATGGCGACGGAATTGCTCACCCAGCTTGATGTCGTCGCAGGGTATGAAGAGCGTCTCAAGATAATGCCGACCATTATTCGGATGTTCGCCAAGCCAGTGTCGGCGCCGGCGCAGAAAGTCGTCTGGTTGGCCGGTCCGGCAACGGACGGGCGCACCGGGCTGGTCGTGCGACAATTCAAGCCGTGGGACGCGCTTGCCGGCGCGCTGCGTGAAGGAATGCGGAGATTGCTCAAACAGGAGGCCCCTTCATTAGAAATGCACTATCGCACTATCCCGGCTGCGTTGGGAGCAGAGGCGCCTCACATAGAAAATCACACTAACAGGCAGTGAAAATCTTTGTCAACGGATTAAGCGGGTTTTTGATCTATCATTCCGTAATCCTGGTATCTTTTTGAGGAGGGTTTATGACAACACCATCAGCAGTGGATCGCGTCCCATTAGGCGCAACGGATATACAGATTTCCCCCTTGGGGATCGGCACGTGGGCCTGGGGCGATGCGTGGATGTGGGGGTACGGCAAGGCCGGCGGCTATAACGACGCCGACATCCGTGCGGCGTTTGACGAGACGGTGGCCGCCGGCGTCAATTTCTTCGACACGGCGGAAGTGTACGGCCTGGGCCGGTCAGAACGCTTCCTGGGGCGTTTCGTGCGCGAATCAGGACAGGCGGTCATCGTGGCCTCCAAGTTCTTCCCGTTTCCGTGGCGGCTGACCCGGCGAGCCTTCCTTCGCGCCCTGCGCCACAGCCTCGCCCGCTTGGGGATGGCGCGGGTGGATTTGTATCAGATGCACTTCCCGCTCCCGCCCGTCCCCGTTGAGACGTGGATGAACGCGATGGCCGGCGCGGTGGAAGCCGGCCTCATCCGCGCTGTCGGAGTTTCCAATTACAGCATGGCGCAGATGGGACGCGCGCACAACGCGCTGGCGAAGCGCGGTGTCAAGTTGGCCTCCAATCAGGTCTTCTACAGCCTGCTGCACCGCGATCCTGAATTTGACGGTGTGCTGCAAACCTGCCGCGATCTCAACGTCACCCTGATTGCCTACAGCCCACTGGAAAAAGGCATCCTCGCGGGCAAGTACACGCCCGATAACCCGCCGCCGGGGATGCGCAAGGGGATTTACAACCGCGAGTACCTGGCAAACGTGCAGCCGTTGCTCGCTTTGATGCGCGAAATCGGGGCAGCGCACGGCGACAAAACTCCGGCCCAGGTCGCGCTCAACTGGCTCATCTGCAAAGGCGCCGTCCCCATCCCCGGCGCCAAGAACGCGCGGCAAGCCGTCTCCAACGCGGGCGCGCTCGGCTGGCGGCTCACTGCGGATGAGGTCGCCGCGCTGGATGAGGCCAGCTTACAGGCGCTCCCTCCTCGACGCACGCCTCGTTGATTTTACCGAGCGAATCGGCCGTTTTGGTGGCTTAGGCAGAATTTTATCTGCTCAATCCGCCGATTTTTTACGCACCGGTTTTTCCCGATTTGCTTGACAGGGAAACGTCCCATGATATTATTTAGCTAACTAAAATTTAGTTAGCTAAATTAACTCGGATTTGCTTTGCGCGAGGAACTCAATGACAGAAGACACATTGTCTGAATCGGCGTGCCACCAACTGGCGCAGATTTGCCGGATCAACCGGGGAATTATGCACAATCTGGTGAGCGGCCTGGGGTTGCACGAGAGTCAGCCTTACTTGCTCAAGGCGCTCTGGGAGCAGGATGGCCTCACGCATAGCGAGCTGGCCGAGTGGCTGCACGTCAGCGCGGCGACGGTGTCCAATACCGTCAAGCGCATGGAAAAGGCCGGCTTCGTGGAGCGGCGGCACGACCCGGAAGATGAGCGGGTTTCGCGCGTCTACCTGACGGAGGCCGGGCGCGACATCCAGGAGCAGGTCAAACGGATGTGGCGCGAGTTTGAGAAGCAGATGTTTGTCGGGTTCAGCGCCGAGGAGTTGGCAACGTTGGAAACCTTCCTGGCCCGGATTTCTGACAATTTGCTCGCGTTGAGTTGTTCAGATTTGTTAGAGTGTATTCACGACCTATAAGAAAAGGGAGTTGACGATGTCTGAGAGTTTGCAAATGTGGGTAGAAGTCTTATTTGATGTCAGTTATTTGCTCGTGGTGTGGGCGCTGGTGGCGGCGATGACGCTGCGGCAGGGGCGTCTTGCGCCGTCTACTCGGCGGGTGGCCGTGCCGTTTATCTGGGCGTTTGCGCTGTTGGCCCTGGGCGACACGGGACATGTGGGGTTCCGCGTGGCGGCTTACGCTTTGGGCAACCTGGAGACGCAGGTGACGGTTTTGGGGCGGCCTATGCTCCTGGTGGGCTTGGGGGCGTTGTCTACGGCTATCACCGTGACGTTTTTTTATGTCGTCGTTCTGCTGGTGTGGCAGCGGCGTTTCCAGAAACCCTATGGTTGGTTCGGCGCTCTGTTACTCGCGGCAGCAGCGGTACGGCTGATCGTGATGATGTTCCCCCAAAATCAGTGGAATACGATCACGCCGCCGTTTGACTGGTCGCTGTATCGCAATATCCCCTTGATGATCCAGGGTCTCGGCGTCGCCTACCTGATTCTACGCGATGCTCTGGCCGCGCGCGACCGCACGTTCACCTGGATCGGCGCGATGATTCTGGTTTCGTACACGTTCTACACACCCGTCATCCTGTTTGTGCAGCAGGTGCCGATGTTGGGGATGCTGATGATGCCCAAGACCCTGGCCTATGTCGCTATCGCTTGGTTAGCCTATACGAATTTCTTCGCTGCGAAGTCGGCGCTGGTTAAGGTTTACGCCGAGTAGGGTATTCCGGGAATGTGAAGCGTGAAACGTGAAGCTTGCTCAGTCAGAGCATCACGTTTCAGTATCATCAGTGGTTTGGGAGGAAATCAATGAAACGCCAATTGGGCTTGCTTTTTCTGTTTGTCTTCGTGGATATCCTGGGCTTCAGCCTGATTCTGCCGCTGTTGCCGTATTACGCCAAGTCGTTCGGGGCGACGCCGGTGGTGGTGGGTCTGCTGCTTTCGGCCAACGCGGTGACGCAACTGTTGGGTGCGCCGCTGATCGGGCGGCTTTCTGATCGTTACGGGCGGCGGCCGCTGTTGCTGCTCTGCATTTTGGGGACGGTGGCGGGGTTTCTCCTGCTGGGATTTGCCAATTCGCTGGCCCTGTTGTTTATCAGCCGCATCGTGGATGGCTTTCTCGGCGGCAACATCTCGCTGGCGCAGGCGTACATCACTGACGTGACCGACGAGCAAAACCGCGCCAAAGGGATGGGCCTCATCGGGGCGGCGTTTGGCCTGGGCTTCATCATCGGGCCGGCGATGGGCGGCCTACTTAGCCAGGGAGAAAACTATGCGCTTCCGGCGTTCCTCGCGGCGGGACTGGCCGCGTTGAATCTGGTGGGCGTGTGGCTGTGGCTGCCAGAGTCGCTTTCGCCAGAACGCCGCGCGGCGTTGCGCAACAGCCCGCGCACTGCGTTCACCGCGCGCGCCCTGTTCAACGCGTTGCGGCGGAAGTGCGTCGGCCCCCTGCTGAACCTCCGCCTGTTCTACGGCCTGGCGTTTACGATGTTCGAGACAGTTTTCTCCCTCTACGCCATTGCGCGCCTGAAGCTCAATGCCCAAGAAACCAGTTACGTGTTGACTTACGTGGGCGTGATTGTCGTGATCCTCCAGGGTGGGGCCATCGGCGCATTGACCAAACGGTTCAGCGAGAAGACGCTCACGTTCTGGGGCGTGGTGCTGTTGTCCGCGTCGCTGCTGGGGTGGGCGCTCGCGCCGACGCTGTGGGCGCTGTTGGTGGTGCTGATCCCGCTCTCGCTGGCGTCGGGCGTCCTCAACATCGTCACTAACAGCCTGCTGACAAAAGTGGTCTACCAGGAAGAAGTGGGCGGCACGCTGGGCCTGTCCGCCGCGTTGGCGAGCTTCGCACGGATTATTTCGCCCTCGCTGGGCGGCTGGCTGATTCAGAGCCTGGGCGCGTGGGCGCCCGGCGCGCTGGGGGCGGTCATTGTCGCCGCGTTGATCCCTTACACGCGGCGGTATCTGGCCGCGCTGCCGGACGAGCCGGGGCCAAGTTGCGCGGAGGCGGTGGGGTTGGTGTGATGGCGAGTTGCGAGTTGCGAGTTGCGAATTGCGAGTTGCGAATTGCGAATTGCGAATTACGAATTACGAATTGGTTAGTGTCACAAAGTCTTCGCCGCTATAGTCACCTGCGAATGAATTCGCAGGCTGATACAGAAAACCCGTTAAAACGGGTTGACAACCAGCCGTGCGATGGTGGATGGAGTGCGTTTTTAACGCACTTTGCCTAGCAGCCGATGATTTTAATCATCGGGGCGCGAGTGGCGAATACTTCGTGACAGTAACCGGATTGTGAATTGCGGACTGCGGACTGCGGACTGCGGACTATGGACTAAAGACGATGGGAAAATTGAGTCGGCGTGGATTTTTGGGGGCGGCGGGGGCGACGCTGGGTGCATGGCTGGTCGGCTGTAGCCCGGCGGAGACGCCGGAACCGCCGCCGGAGTATGTGGACGCGGGGCCGGGCGCGGGGGTGTTCCGCGGCCCCTATGAGCAGCGCAACGCGCACATTGCCGCGTTTTTGCTCGCGGCGGACGCGGCGGCGCTGCGCGAGGTGTGCGACGCCTCGCTCAATGAACCGTCTGACCACGCGGTGGCTTACGCGCCTTTTGGCCCTTACGCCCTGCTGGTGTACGCCGATATGCAAATCCAATCGCTGGATGAGCGCGACCGGGAGATGGGCTGGCTCCACGAGACAGAGGTGGGGTTGTGGATTCCATTGATCGCGCACAAAAGCATCGCGGGCGTCAGGACGCCGGATCATATCGCGTGGCTGCTGCCCTATCTGTTTGTGGACAATCCCTACGCCATCGCCGCCGGGCGCGAGGTGTATGGTTTCGCCAAGATGTGGGCGGCGGTGAACTGTGTAACGCCGTTTGAGCCGGGGGTGACTGCCTGGCCGGAGTTCACGGTGGACGTGTGGGGCTTTGAGGCTTCCGGCCCGCAGGCAGAGGGGAAGCTGCGCCGACTGCTTGCCGCCCGCGCGCTCGATACGACGGACGGCGCGCTCCCCGGCGATTGGACGACGTGGGACGCGGCGCGCAGCGCGCTCATCCGCCAGCTTTTGGACGTGTGGGCCGAAGACAAAGCCGCCGCGCTCGGTGCGCCGCCGGCAGCCGCGTGGCTCACGCAGCTTGAGGCGACGCCATTGGTGTTCCTCAAGCAATTCCGGGACGCCGCCGACCCGGCAAAAGCCTGCTATCAGGCCGTCATCGAAGCGCCGCTGCGGGTCACGGCGTTTCGAGGTGGGGGAGCATTGCAATCCGGCTATGCGCTGACGTTCACCGAGCTGGTCAGCCACCCGGTGGTCGCGCGCCTGGGCCTCCACGCAGACGCCGACGGGATCGCGCGCCCGCTGGCATCCGCCTGGCTGGACGTGGACTTCACGCTGGGGCTGGGGCGCGAAGTCTGGCGGGCGTAGCTCTTGCGCGGCGCAACCCGCTGTTTTCTTGCTTTTTTTGCAGATAGTACCATACTTGTATCAGGTAGTGTAGCATTTAGAATCTATCCGAAAATTCGTTTTGGCCCGCGATTTGCGCCTAAAGGCGCGGTTTGAAGGGTATTTTTTCGTTGGCGGGCGCAGCCCGCCAACGAAAAAAATACCTTCTTGAAAGCGGCTTTAGCCCCAAGGCCTGACGTAGCGGTACAACATCGCCATAATTTTCGGATAGGTTCTAAAATGAAAGCCCAGTTATGAGTATTCGGAGGTTTGGAGTAAGTTTATGACGATGACGCGCAGAATCTTAAATGACACACAAGAAACACTGATAGCGGTCGAACGGCATTGGTTGACGAGCTTGCAGATTTCGCTGGCCCGGTTCTCTGCGGCATCCGAAGATCGAGAGGCCCTGGAAAGCTCCATCCGACAACTGGACGAATTGTTTTTGCTGGTGGTTGTGGGGGAGTTCAACGCCGGGAAGAGCGCTTTTCTGAACGCTTTATTTGGGCAGCGCTTTCTGGAAGAGGGGGTGACGCCGACGACCAGCCGCATCCATCTGCTCAAGTATGGCGATGAGTTTGAACGGGTGGCCGTTGAGTCCGGCGTGGATGTCTTTACGGTGCCGGCTTCAGTTTTACGGGAAATTGACATCGTGGACACCCCTGGCACCAACGCGATCAACCGCGAGCACGAAGCACTGACGCAAGAGTTCATCCCGCGCTCGGATATGGTATTGTTTATCACATCGGCAGACCGTCCCTTCACCGAAAGTGAACGGGCGTTTCTGGAGCGGATCCGGGAGTGGGGAAAGAAAGTTGTTGTTGTGTTGAATAAGATTGATATTTTGGAAGAACCGGCGGACATCGAGCGCATCCAAAAGTTTATTGTGGAGAATGTGCATGCGTTGTTGGGTTTCACGCCGGAGATTTTCCCAATTTCGGCAAAATGGGCGTTTCAGGCCCGCCAAAATGAAGACGAAGAATTGTTGGCACGCAGTTGTCTCCCGGCGTTGGAGGCGTACATTCTGACCACCTTGGACGTTCAGGAACGCATCCGACTAAAGTTGAGCAACCCGTTGGGGGTGGGGATGCACCTCATCGAAAAATACACCACGGTGATTGACCGACGGCTGGCGTTGTTACAGGAAGATTTCCAGGTCATGTCCGACGTGGATCGCCAGTTGGAAGTTTACCGCGAGGATATGTCGCGTGAATTTCGGTATCGTCTGGCCGATGTGGACAATGTACTGCACGAGTTCGAGAGTCGGGGTGTGGCGTATTTTGACACAACCATGCGGCTACTGCGACTGCCAGAGTTGTTCAACAAGACGAAGTTACAGGAAGACTTTGCGCGCACCGTGGTGGCTGATGTGCCGGAGACGATAGCCGGGCGCGTGGATAGTATGATTGATTGGTTGGTTGCCAGCAACCTGGGGCAGTGGCAGGCTGTGATGGCGCACATTGCCAAGCGGCGCGACAAGCACGCGGACCGGATTGTGGGGCAAATCGGCAGCGCGTTTGAGTATGATCGTTCGCGCCTGATTGAGACGGTCAGTCATGCTGCCGAGCGGGTGTTGGAGAATTACGATAGGACCTACGAATCGCTGCGGGTGGCCGAGGCGTTGCAGGTTGCTGTGGCGGAGACGGCGGCAGTGGAGGTGGGGGCCATCGGCATCGGGGCGACGATTGTGGCGACGACTGCGGCGGACGTCACCGGAGTTCTGGCGGCCAGCGCGCTGGCCGTGTTGGGTCTGTTGGTTATCCCCACCCAGAAGCGCCGGGTTAAGAAGGATTTGCACGAGAAGATTGCGATCGTGCGATCCCAACTTATTCAGACTTTGACCGATCAGTTTGAACGGGAACTAAAACGCGCGCTGGACGGCATCAACGACACGATCTCCCCATACACGCGCTTCATCCGCTCAGAGCGGAAATATTTGGCTGACACCCGCGCGGAGTTCGTCAATATCCAGAAGTGGTTGGAACGGCAAAGCCTGGAAGTGGACGCCTTGTGAACATCCGCTTTTTTATCAGCAGATTGAGCAGATTGAGCAGATTGTAGCCACGTGGCGGCGTTACTTTTATTCTACCGCGCGGCCCTTCCCCGAATCACTGAGTGAGAGCAAGTCCGGCGGATAGGGGGCGAAAAACGTCTGCTGCGCCAGATACGGCTCCCCAAAACGCGCGATCCACGCGCCGATGAGGTTGACCGGCACTTGCAGGGAAACCTGCGATCGCCGATATTGATCCAGCGTGTCGAGGAAATAGGCTTTCTCGGCGGCGGACAATTTCTCCGAAAAATACCCGAGGGCGTGCATTAACCCATTGATGCCCGCCGTGCGCCGGGGAGGATGTGCCAGCGCCACACCGAGATGCTCC
>JAKQHY010000210.1 GCA_029555965.1 Chloroflexota bacterium
GCAACCCCCGCCGCCTACCAACACCCCCGAACCCCCGTCGCCTACCAACACGCCCGAAACCCCACCCCCTACCAACACTCCTCCTCCGCCGCCCACCCCCATACCCACAGGGCTGCCGACCCGTGAGGCCTAGGCAAAAACTGTCAGAAAACTACAAACCGGGATTTTACATAAACCGAAAATCCCGGTTTTTTTCAACGGGGCGCTTTCACGCGCCGCAACGAGCGCGCAAATATTTCGAGGGAAAACTATGATGCATAAATACAATATTGTGTTTTGGCAACGAATAGGCATCAGCATAGGACTGGCCGTACTGTTAGCCACGCTGTTCGGCGTCCCCATCGCCGCCGAGGCGCCCATCGGCTATCAGGAATACTATATCCTCGGCAACGAAGAATTAGTCTGGCGCGCATTTCGCACCATCTTCGAGGGGCCATCGTCAGCCATGCCGCCCAACATGTGTTCCACGATCAACTTGGTAGCAACCAATAACTACCAGGTGATATACTATGATCACTGGGAGGACGGATATGAAGAAGACCTCCTCAATCCCAGCCAAGGCACGACGGAAATATACGCGCTAACCCTGGGGCAAACTCTCTCTCTGACCAGCACCGCCGGCGTCGAGGCGCCGCCGTTGCATCAATACGTGCCGGTCTCACCCACCCGCAACCTGGCCGACCTGCGCTACGATGGCGGCGACCGCATTCTCAGCAGTGGGGGGCCAATCGCCTTAAGCCATGCCGTATGGCCGTACAACAGTTCGTGGGCCGGCGGCGCATGGGAGATTTACTCCTATGAAACGCGCGCCGACACCTACGCCTACCACATCCCCATAGGAGAAGATTTGTACATCCAGGGCGGCGGTAATGAGGGACTCTACGGGGATTTTCGGTACGTCTACTTGCACGTCTCGCCCTACGAGAACGACACAACCCTCTTCATTGACAATGGCGCCGGGCAACAGGTCAACGTGACCCTCAATCGAGGTCAGACCTATTCCAGCCAGGGATACGTAAATAGCACTAACGTTCCCTCCATCTCCGTCAAGGCCGGCACCACCCTCATCACCAACAAACCGGTACAGGTGGGCCTCCTCACCGGCAGCGATAGCCCCAACAATGGCTTTCAAGGCCGCTTCCTGGTTATCAGGCCCACGCAACAATGGGGTGCGGATTACGTGGTCCCGGTGCCGCGAGCTTACAGTGCGGCAGTGTCACGCGAGATTAACACGGAGTTTTACATCGCTAACCCTAACCGCTATCCCATCACCGTCCAGGCATACGACCATGAAGGCCAGCACACCTTCACCATCTCTCAAACCCGCACCCCCAGTGCGACCCTGCCATATTCGTTAATACGCGGAGGTTACGCCCCTGCCGGCCATGCGGTGCGCTTCACTTCCAGTGAGGGCGTTTTCAATGTGGTAATGGCCGCCGACACCTCCAATACGAACTACGACTGGGGACTCTCGGCCATTCCCAACAAATACCTGACCCAGGATTACTATGTTCCTTGGGCGCCCGGCAACGCTTTACAGCCGCCGAACCAAAGTGTCTGCGATAGCTACGGCAACAGCGGCGGCACAAGTTTGTGCCGCAACAGTTCTCCCCTATGGGTCGCCCCAACCACCGATGGAACCGTATTTTACGTAGATTACAGCCCGGTGGATGGCGCCGTGGATAACACCTTCACGCTCAACGCCCTGGAACAACGCCGTATCTTCGATCCGGACTACGACAACACCGGGACGCACATTTGGGCCACCGAGAAATTTGCATGCATTTGGGGAGAGGATCCACAGACGGCCGGCATCAGCTACCCTAATATGGATGTAGGTGTGTCCATCTTACCCCTGAAGCAAAATTGGCTGGCCCCACTGATGTCGCTGCAAGCGACGGCTGCGCCCGCCATTGTCCCTCCTACGGGCGGCGTGGTGACCCTCACGCTGGCACTCCACGCGCGCCAGGGCGACATCGGCAACCTCAGCCTTACCAACACCCTCCCCTTAAAGTGGGCGTATCTGCCGGATACGGCATTCATCACACTCCCTGGAGGCAGCGTTATACCCGCGGAGCCGCAGGTAGTGACCCAAACCCTCACGTGGATGCCCGATGTTACACTTCAGTCCACACAAACCCTGACAATCAGCTTCCAGGCAGAAATCACGGACACGACCGGCGTCAGCGCCGACATCAATCACGCAACGGCGCTAGGGGAACACCTACAGTCAACGGTTTTGCTCAATCCCTACGACGATGTCATGCTTTACGTCAACCCGCTGAATCTGGCGCAGCAAGTCAGCCACAGTCAGGCGCTAATCGGACAAACCCTCGTCTACACACTCACCTACAAAAACTTTGGCGCGACCCTCCCCACCACCAACACGACTCTCCGCACGGTCCTGCCCCTGCACTACGTCGCCTTTGTCGCCGCCAGCGCGGGCGGGAATTATCAACCCACCGGCGGCACACTCACCTGGAATGTGGGGAACCTGGCGCCCGGCGCTGGCGGTAGCGTCACTTTCACCGTCCGTATCCACAACTTTTTAGAGGATGGCGTTCTGATTGAAAACATCGGGCAAATCTCCAGTGAGGAAACGGACAGTGTACAAAGCAACCCGGCACGCACCACGGTGCAGGCGGCGCGACTCACGTTGACCACCGCTGGCCCCATCGCAGTGTACCCCGGCGACAGCCTCACCTACACACTCACGTACCACAACCAGGGCAGTGTGGATGCGTGGGACGTGCTCATTAGCAACACGATTCCCCTCTCCACAACCTACATACCCGGCAGCCTGTCCATCCTCACCGGAACGATGTGGGTTCCCCTCACCGACGCTTCTGGCGACGATATAGGGGAGTATAACGATCCTGACCTGACGATCAGACCGGGACACGTGCCGGCGGGCGCCGTGGGGCAAATTCGGTACCGCGTGCAGGTTACGACCGAAGACATTGCCGGACGCACGATCCTCAATACCGCCACCCTGGCCCACCAACAGGGCGACCTCTACAGGTCCAACCTGTTTGTCACCCACATTCTCGCGTTGCGCCTATGGAAACAAGCCGCGCAAACCGTTGCCTTACCCGGCACCGCCATTTCCTACACCCTCACCTACCAAAATCTTTCTACTGGTCAATACCAAACCAACATTGCCGTCCTGGAAGCCCTACCGGCCCACACGCAATTGATCTCCGGCAGCGTTTCCGGCGCCGACCTGATCGCCTATTCCGAGGATGGCATCCAGTGGCGCAGCACGCCGCTTACCACAACCAACTACATCCGCTGGCGCGATTTCTCCCTGTCCCCGCAAACCACCGTCACGCTCACCCTGGCGCTTCAGGTCAACGCCGTCCTTTCCCCCAGCGTCACTATCCAAAACCAGGCGCAAATCTCCAGCACCCAAAGCTATCTCGCGGCGCGCGAGTGGCTGACTTCCAACGCGGTCAACCTGCCAACCTTCGATATATGGTTGGAAAAACAGGCCGGCGCCGCCACCCTGTACGCCGGCGAAACACTGACCTACACTTTCCAGATTTACAATAACGGCAGCCTGGAGGCCGCCGGCCTGCGCCTCACCGATACCTTGCCAACTGGCGCGGCCTACCTCCCCAACAGCATCTATGGCCCAGGCAGCGACGATACCCAGGCGCCACAATTGCGCTGGGAACCTGACATCGTGCTGCCCAATACAGGCCTCACCTTCGGCTATACGGCGCGGATAGATAGCAGCTTGACTCCAGGAACGATCCTGACCAACGTCGTGCAGATGGAAACCCCCTACCGGCGCTACACCTCCGCGCCTGTCACCGTGACCATCGCTAGCGCGGCGGATTTGCGCCTCAACAAAACAGTCTTCCCCACCTCCGTTCGGCCCAATGCGGTCTTGACGTACACGTTATACTACACCAACAGTGGGCCTTCGGATGCCCAAACTGTATTCCTCGGCGACTTTTTACCCGCAGAGGTCGAATTTGGCAGCATCATCGCAATGACGCCCGCGCTTCAGGGGCCGACGCAATATGAGCAACTCATCGTATGGTACACCCCCACCCTCGCGGCGCACAGCACCGGCGCAGTGACCTATACGGTGCTGTTGGGCGACACCGCGGCACTCTCACTGACTAACAGCGCCCACATCACGGCTACGACCACCGAGTTGACGCCGGATGACAACGCCGCCCAGACGACCACCCCCATCATACAGTTTGTAGACCTGACCCTTGCACAGGAGTCGCCCGTGTCCGTCATCGGGCCGGGAGAACCGCTCACCTACGTCTTGAGATTTGCCAATATTGGCATAATGGATGCTAACAACACCACCGTGCGCGACGCCCTGCCGGAGAACTTTGTCGTCACGGCCATCCACAGCGAAGGCGTCCCCCCCCGCCTCGTCGAAACGGATCCCGCTTACGTGTGGGCCTTGGATGCCTTCCCCATCAACGCCTGGGGCATAATCACCCTCACGGGCAGCATCACGCCGGGGCTGGCCGGCGGCGTCATCCTGACAAATACCGCCTGCATCACCAACACCAGTATGAGCGATAGCGCGCCCGGCAACAATTGCGCCGCCGTCGCCAGCACGATGATAAACGTTCCACCACAACCCCGCCCCGATCACATTCTGGTGACGGAAGGCGGGAGTACTAGCGTCCTCAGCGATGGCGGGGATACCGTGTTGAGCAACGACAGCGACCCCAACCAGGACGCACTCACGGTGACGCTGACCCCGCTGCTGGATGTCGCCCATGGAACGTTGCTGCTGCAAGCGAATGGCACATTCACCTACACCCACGACGGCAGTGAGGAACGCGCGGATGGCTTCATCTATCAGGTGTGCGACGCCGGCGCGCCCCCCTTATGCGCCGAAGCAGAAGTTTCCATCACCGTGACGTCGGCCAACGGCTCACCGGTGGCTGCGGACGATATCCTCACCGTCACCGAAGGCAGTTACGTCCACCTCCCTGCCCCTGGCGTCCTGAGCAACGACACGGACCCCGACCTGCCGCCCGACACCTTGGCGACCAGCCTCATCACCGCTCCGGCCTTTGGGACGCTCATCTTGCTCCCGGATGGCGCGCTCACCTACACCCACGCCGGCGGCGAAGAACCGTATGACAGTTTCCGCTACCGGGTCTGCGATGACGGCGCGCCGCAACTCTGTGATTCGGCGCTCGTTTCCATCACAGTGTTACCCACAGCCGATCCGCCGGTCGCTGTGGATGATGCGCTCATTGTCAGTGAGGGCGGCGTCACCACCACGCTCATCACCGGCGAGTCCAGCGTTCTAGCCAACGACTACGATCCCGATCTGCCGCCCGCGCCCCTCACGGCGACACTGACCAGCAACGTGATGTATGGCGCGCTAACCCTCGCCGCCGACGGCGCCTTCACCTACACTCACGATGGCTCGGAAAATCACAGCGACCACTTTGTCTACCAGGCCTGCAAAACTACAGCGCCGCAGCTCTGCGATACGGCCACCGTGGTCATTACAGTCACCGCTATAAACGATCCGCCCACCATCTCCGCTCTCCCCGATATGCAACTCTACGTCAACGCGGTCAGCGCCCCACATCCCTTCACGGTCAGCGACATAGACACCCCGCCAGCCGCTTTAACCCTGACAGCGGACTCCTCTGACACAGCCCTCGCGCCGCCGGCTCAAATAGTTTTCAGCGGCAGCGACGTCACCCGCGCCTTGACCCTGACCCCCGGCGCCGGGCTGACAGGAACCGCCCGAATCACCGTGAGCGTCAATGATGGCGCCAGCAGCGCGAGCAGCGCCTTCACCCTCACCGTAATCCCACGCCCCCCCATTTACTTACCGGCAGTCATGCGCAATTGGCCCGTCTACGCGCCCGATCTGGTCGTGGAAAGTATCACGGTAACGGCCGGCAATGTTCAACTGGTCATCGCCAACCATGGCTTGACGGCAGTAACGCAGCCTTTCTGGGTGGATGCATACGTCAGACCCATCACGGCCCCCACCCAAGTCAACCAGACTTGGAAAAAAATGGGAAACGAAGGGATTGTCTGGGGGGTCTTGTGGGACGCCCTCCCCCTCGAACCGGGCGAATCCTTGCAACTTTGGTATAACGGGCCATACTATGACGCGCTATCCAGCCATGTCAATTGGCCGATCCGGGCCGGCGATTGGGTGTACGCCCAGGTAGACTCCGCCAATCTCGCCACCAACTACGGCGGGATTCTCGAAACCCATGAGATCAATGGGCAGCCCTATAACAACATTCTCGGCGTCCAATTTTCCGGCAACAGAAACAGCCTCGCGCCGCCGCCACAAATAGCGTTGCCGTCGCCCCATGGGGCCGACTTGCCGCGCCGCGAGTAAACCGGACAGAATTTTTATCTCCTGAAAGTCATTGAACGAGGCATGTCATCTTACTTGACATGCCTCGTTTGTTTCCTAAAATGAAGCCATCCGCATTCAGGCGGCATCGTTCATTATTTATAGAATAAAAACACGGAGGATTCATTATGGATATTTTAAAAAAATGCGCGGACTATACCACCGCAGAAGAGGCGCGGGTCGCCGGTTTTTATCCCTACTTCATCCCCATGCGCAACAACGAAGGAACCGAGTCCTGGTATGGGGAACACCACCTCATCATGATCGGCTCGAACAACTACCTGGGTCTGACCGTTCACCCAAAAGTAAGGCAAGCGGCCATCGAGGCCGTGCAGAAATATGGCACCAGTTGCACCGGCTCGCGCCTGCTCAACGGCACCCTGGAGATGCATCTGGAACTGGAACGCCGGCTCGCCCGGTGGGTAGGCAAAGAAGCGGCGCTCGTCTTCAGCACCGGCTACCAGACCAATGTTGGAACGATCTCCGCGTTGGCGCAGCGTGACGATTTTGTGATTACGGACAAGGACGATCATGCCAGCATCATTGACGGCTGCCGCCTTTCTTACGGCACGATGAAGCGCTTTCCTCACAACGACGCCGCGGCCCTGGCGCGCGTCCTGGCCTCATTGCCCGAAGAATCCGGCAAACTCGTTGTCGTGGATGGCGTCTATAGTATGGGTGGAGACATCGCACCGCTGCCGGCGCTACTCCCAGTTTGTCGGCAATACGGCGCGCGGCTGATGGTGGATGACGCGCACGCTATCGGGATTCTGGGCAATGGGCAGGGCACTGCCGCAGAATTCGGGGTGACAGACGATGTGGATTTGATTATGGGGACGTTCAGCAAATCATTTGCTTCGTTGGGCGGTTTCATCGCCGGCGACCAAGTGGTCATTGAATACATCCAACACCATGCCCGCGCGATGATCTTCAGCGCCAGTATCTCCCCGGCCAACGCGGCCGCAGCGATGGCCGCCCTGGAAATTATGGAACAAGAGCCGGAACGCATCCGGCGGCTGAACGAAATTGGCGCGTACATGCGCGAACAATACACCCAGATGGGTTTCAACATCGGGGTCAGTCAGACCCCAATCATCCCCATCATCATTGGGGACGATCAAAAAGCCTTTATGTTCTGGAAAGCCCTTTTCGATGCCGGCGTCTACACCAATGTCATCATTTCCCCGGCGGTGCCTGTCGGCATGGCGCTGCTGCGCACCAGCTACATCGCCACCCATACCGACGAACAGTTGCATACCGTCTTAGCCACATTCAAGCGTATTGGGAAAGAACTACGTATCATCTGAGAATTGTTTTGTCGGCGGGCAAGACCCGCCGACAAAAACCGACTGCCCCAGCGCCCATGTAGCATGCTCGCGCACCAGTGCGCTAGGGTGCTGCTGCGCCGCCTGCGCCAAATAAGGGCGCGCTGCCGGATCGCCGGAATTACCCAAAACCACCGTCGCGTTCCGCGCCAATCCCACATGCGTCGCCCGCCAAACCGGTGAGCGACGGAAACGCGCGCGAAACGCTTCTTCCGGCAGCATCAACAAGTCCGGCAGATATAGCTGCGCGCGTTCTGCGGGCGCGGTCACGGGCGTTGCCCGCAGCGCGTGATGATTCCAGGGGCAGACTTCCTGACAAACATCGCACCCGAAGACCCGCGCGCCCAGCGCCGGACGCAACGCCTCCGGAATCGTGCCGCGATGCTCAATTGTCAGGTAGGCCAGACAGCGCCGCGCATCCACCACACCTGGCGCAACGATAGCCTGCGTGGGACAGGCGTCTATGCAACGGCGGCAATCGCCGCATGTGGGGAGTGGCGGCGGCGGAGTCGGCGGCAAGTCCAATCCCAGGAGCGCCACCCCCAAAAAAAGGTACGACCCTAGTTGTGGATGGATGAGGCTGGCGTTCTTGCCAATCCACCCCAACCCTGCTGCCCACGCCCAGGCGCGTTCCAGGATCGGGCCGGTATCCACGTAGGCCCGCCAGGGAAACGCGCCGCACGCCTCCTCCAGGCGCTGAATCAATGCTCGCAAGCGTTGCAGCAGCCATTGATGGTAATCCTCCGCACCCCAGGCGTAGCGCGCCACCCACCCGTGGAGAGGCGGCAGCGCAGGGAGCGCAGCGCGGCCATACACCGCCGCCACAACCAGCACCGTGCGCGCTTCGGGCAAAAGATGCCGCGGATCAGCGCGCTGCGCCACCGCATCAGGACGCGCCAGGTAGGCCATGTCGCCGGCGTACCCCTGCGCGAGCCAGGCGTAGTAATGCTCCCAGGTCGGCGTTGGGCCAACCGGGACCGCCCCGATGCAATCCAACCCTACCTCAGCAGCCAGCTCTTGTAAGCAAAGAATGTCCATTCACACAAAAAAAAGACGGGCCGAGATTCCTCCCGGCCCGTCCACAACTCACCGTCTATTCCTCGCCCGAGTCAATCATGATGAGGATGTTAGTGATATTCTTTTCCTCATCAAACGTGACCATCAGGCTTAGGGAGCGACCGTCTTTTTCCCAGTTGGTTCCGAGGAAAGACTCCTCCGACATCGTCCAACCGGCCTCTTCCAAAGCGCCATTGTAGAATTCATTGACCGTATCCACATCGTCGGCGGTGGTCATCGCAATGATCCCACCCAGGGCGTTTACTTCGTCGGCATTGGGATAGGTCGGGACATCTTCGGGGACGCCGCCCGACAAGGCCGCTTCCGGCACCTGAATACTCAAAGGCTGGTTGATGTCCGACACATTCATGCTGACCGTCATCGTGCCGTCCACTTTCTCGCCGGTCTCGCTATCCAGTTCGAGTTTTCCCACGATCGTGAAATCCATGCGCACCATCAGCCCGGCGATCTCAGGATCCGCCCCGATCCACATGTCCACCGACCCGCTTTCGATATCCTCGTCATCCAATCCCAGACCGCCCCACAAGGGAGAATATTCGGCGGCATAATGGTGGGTGTTGACGCCATTCATTTTTTCCTTGCCCTTATACTTCAGATCTTTTTCATCCTTCAGATCGTTCAAGTCTTCGGGTTTGATGAAGCTCGTGAAATCCCCAAAAGAGCTGGGGTCCACCGCGCTATCGGAACCGGCTTCAGTGCTCATCCACGTATCGGCAAAGCGCATATATTGCATATCGTCAACCAGGTAGACTTCTACCTCGAAAATCCCACTCTCATCCGCCATCTCGGACATGTCACCCGCGCCGGGGAAAGTCCCACTGACAGACATCAGCACATGATGCGCCGCCGGATCGGTCATCACTTCTTGCACCATCTTTACAGAACCGTCCGTGGAGCCATCTTTAGCCGTAAATGCCATGAGTGTCTCTGAGCGATAACTACTCAATGAGGACATGACCTCAGCATCTACATAGAATTCGCCGTTTTCCGCCTCAGGCGCCTCCGTGGGTTCAGGCACATCCGTGGGTTCAGGCGCTTTCGTGGGTTCGGGAGCTTTCGTCGCCGCCGGTTTATCCGTCTTGCTCTCCGGCGCCTTCGTTGCCGCCGGCGCCTCCGTCGGCGCCGCGGTCGCCTCGCCATTTTTATCAGAGCCGCCACAGGCCAGCGAGAAACCCAACAACAAAATCACAACTAACCATGTCAAGCGTTTCATTTCAATCCTCCATTCTGTTTTTAACTTAACACTAAGAGGCTATTTTACACTAAATACCCCAATAAGGCAAAGCCGACTCAAATAAACAAAACAACTGGACAAAGACACATTTCATGGCATAATGGATTAAGTTGTTCCCTCTGGCGGCTGAATGATGAAAATCTCACGCCCAGCCGTCAAGTTTTTATTTTTTTGCGGCATTGCGCCTTTGCGTGAGATGAATTTCATTTTCGAAGGAGAAAACCATGCTCGATATTGATCTGGTCCGCAAAAAACCCGAATTAATCCGTGAGGCGCTGCGTAAGCGTAATGACGATACGGCCATCGTGGATGCAGTGTTGGCTCTGGACGTCCAACACCGCGAGCTGTTACAACAAGTAGAGACGCTGCGCGCCGAGCGCAACCGCGTCTCCAAAGAGATCGGGCAGATGAAAGACAAAGACTCGCGGCAGGAGCGCATCAATGCTATGCGCGAAGTTGGCGAGCAGCTCGTGGCCCTGGAACAGCAATTGCGCGAGAACGAGGCCGCCTTCTACGAAAAACAACTCTGGCTGCCCAATATCCCACACGACAGCATCCCGTTAGGGCCGGATGAGAGCGCCAACGTCCCCGTGCGATATTGGGGCGAGCGCCGCGACTTTGCCGCCGAGGGTTTTGTCCCCCTGCCCCACTGGGATCTCGGCCCGGCCCTGGGTATCCTCGACTTCGAGCGCGGCGTCAAACTGGCCGGCAGTCGCTTCTACGTTCTGCAAGGCGCCGGCGCGCGCCTGCAACGCGCCGTCATCTTCTGGATGTTGGACGTGCAGACGCGCCAGAACGGCTACACCGAAGTCTATCTGCCCTTCGTCGTCAAGCGGGAGATGCTGTTGGGCGCGGGACAATTGCCCAAATTTGAGGGCAACCTGTACCACGACGTTGAAGACGACCTCTGGCTGGTACCTACCGCCGAAGTCGCCATCACCAACCTGCACCGCGACGAAATCCTGGGCGCCGACCAACTACCGCTCAACTACGTGGCCTACACCCCCTGCTTCCGCCGCGAGAAGATGAGCGCCGGGCGCGATGTGCGCGGCATCAAACGCGGGCACCAGTTCGACAAAGTGGAGATGTACAAATTCACCACCCCGGAAACCAGTTTCAGCGAACTAGAAAAGATGGTCGCCAACGCCGAGGGGTTGCTGCAAGCTCTGAACATCCCCTACCGCATCGTGGAGTTATGCACCGGCGACATCAGCTTTGGCGCCGCCAAGGGCATTGACCTCGAAGTGTGGGCGCCCGGCCAGGATGCCTGGCTGGAAGTCAGCTCGTGCAGCAATGTCACCGACTTCCAGGCGCGTCGGGCCAACGTGCGCTACCGGCCCGACGCCAACGCCAAGCCGCAGTTCGTTCACACCCTTAACGGTTCCGGTCTGGCGCTGCCGCGCCTGATGATCGCCATTATGGAAAACTACCAGCAGGCCGATGGCTCCATCGTCGTGCCGGAAGCCCTGCGCCCGTGGATGGGCGGGGTGGAGGTAATCCGATAGAAGCGTGCTTTTTTGTCAGCAGATTAAGCGGATTGAGTAGATTAGGTCTATGGTGTTGTTGACAAAAAAGCCTGACATGGTATACTCTCGCCTGTGAGGAGCGGGGATCCCTTCTCCAGGATTGGAGGGATGGCCGAGTGGCTTAAGGCAACGGTCTTGAAAACCGTGGCAGCGCAAGTTGCCGTGGGTTCGAATCCCACTCCCTCCGCTGACAATTAACAAATCCATACGGGGAGGTGCCAGAGAGGCCGAATGGGGCTGCCTGCTAAGCAGTTAGGGGGTTGAATGACTCCCTCCAGGGTTCGAATCCCTGCCTCCCCGCCAGAGAGCAATCTCAAAGTATAAGCCCCCGTGGCTCAATTGGACAGAGCGTTTGGTTGCGGACCAAAAGGTTTCAGGTTCAAGTCCTGACGGGGGTAC
>JAKQHY010000214.1 GCA_029555965.1 Chloroflexota bacterium
CGCCGCCGCGAAGAAAGGCGTGATCGTCCTGGCCTACGACCGCTTGATCAAAACTCCCGACATCGCCGCCTACGTTTCGTTCAACAACGTCGAAGTGGGTCGCCAGCAGGCTTTGGGCGTGATGGCAGCCATTGATGCCGAAAACTGGGACGTGGCCGCCAACGGTCCCGCCCGCGTCGTAAAACTGGGCGGCAGCCCAACCGACAACAATGCCATCCTCTTCCGCCAGGGTCAGGATGAAATTCTGGATCCCTTAGTTGCCGCCGGCAAGATCGAGATCGTTGCTGATCAATGGGTGGACAACTGGGATGCCAAGAACGCGCTCACCTTGATGGAGAACATCCTCACCGCTCAGAATAATGACATTGACGCCGTAGTGGCCTCCAATGACGGCACCGCGCTCGGCGCGCTTCAGGCAATGAAGGCCCAGGGCCTGGCCGGCAAAGTCCCGATCTCGGGGCAGGATGCGACCGCCGATGGGTGCAACAGCATCGTCAAGAGTGAACTGACCGTCTCGATTCTCAAGGACATCCGCGATCTGTCCCCGCTGGCCATCGATCTGGTGGACAAATTGATCAAGGGTGAAGCCACGGATCTCCAGTCGTACACCCTGGCCGAACTCACCAATGACCCCTCCAAAACCGGCAGTGTGCCCTGTAAATTCCTGCCCGTCTATCAGGTCAACAAGGGCAATGTCTACGATCTCGTTGTCAAGACGGCTTTCCAGGCCTACGATGACGTTTATCGCGACATTCCCGATGCCGATCGTCCGGCGAAGCCTTAAACCTGTATCCTGATGGTTTGAGCGTTTAGAGAGTTGCGCCTCCTTGTAGTAGAGGTATACTGACTTGCTACAAGGAGGCCTTCTTCTTGAAAAAATCGAACCCTGATGGGTTTTGAGGAGCACGTGATGAACGACGACAGTGCTGTTGACAACTCTATCACACCCGAAGAAGATATTATCCTCGACTTCAGGCATGTCACCAAAAAATTCCCCGGCGTCACCGCCCTATCTGACGTTTCGTTCCAGATTCGCCGCGGCGAAATCCACGGACTCTGTGGTGAAAATGGCGCGGGTAAGTCCACCCTGATGAAAATTCTGTCCGGCGTCTACCCTTGGGGAACGTATGAGGGCCAGGTCTTTTGCGAGGGCCAGGAACTAAAGTTGGAAAACCGTTCCATCCGGCAAGCAATTGAAACCGGCATCGCGATTGTGTACCAGGAATTGACCCTCGTGCCGGGCATGACCGTCGGCGAGAACGTCTTCTTGGGCAAAGAACCCCTTGAGGCCGGGGCGATCAATTGGGACAAGCTTTACGCAGATACGCAGCAGCTTTTGACCAAGTATAAACTCGATATCCATCCCCAGGCCATTGTCAAGAACCTCGGCGTGGGCAAAATGCAGATGACGGAAATTGCGAAGGCGCTTTCCGAAAACGCCCGGATTCTGATCCTTGACGAACCTACCAGCGCACTGGCAGAAGCCGAAATCGAGAAATTGATGGAAATTCTGCGCACCCTCAAGGAGCATGGCGTCACCTGCATTTACATCACCCACAAGCTAAATGAGTTTTTTGCAATCACCGACTCCATCACGGTGCTGCGTGATGGGCATGTCATCACCACCCAGCCCACCCCAAGCCTGACCGTCGAAAAACTCGTCAGTTATATGGTGGGGCGCGAAATGACGGAACGCTTCCCCGAAAGCCATCGCCAACCAGGCGAGGTCATTCTCGAAGTTGAAGACCTGCACGCCGCCGACCCCGAAGAGAGCGCGCGCGAAGTGCTGAAAGGCGTGAACTTAACCCTGCGCAAAGGGGAAGTGCTTGGTATCGCCGGCTTGATGGGCTCGGGGCGCACGGAGTTGGCGATGACGATCTTTGGCGAGTATGGCAAAATCACCCAGGGCACGGTGAAATTAGATGGGCGAGTCATTGATGTCAAAAGCTCGCGCGAGGCCATGATGCAGGGTCTCAGCTTGGTCCCCGAAGATCGCAAGCGCCACGGACTGGTGCTCATCCAATCCATTCTCCGCAATATCTCGTTGCCCAACCTGGATCAATTTGCATCCTGGTTCCGAATTGACGATAATGCAGAATTGAAGGCCAGCCGCACTTTTGCGCAAAGTCTGGCCATCAAGGCGCCGAATCTGGAAGTGCAGTGCAATACGCTATCGGGCGGCAACCAACAAAAGGTCGTCATCTCCAAATGGCTGATGTCCAGCCCCAAAGTCCTCATTTTGGATGATCCCACACGCGGGATTGACGTGGGCGCTAAATATGAGATCTACAAGTTGATCAACGATCTCACGGCGCAAGGCATTGCAATCATTATGATTTCCAGCGACCTTGAAGAAGTTCTGGGGATGAGTGACCGCGTGATGGTCATGCACGCTGGCCGTTCCGCCGGCACGTTGGATATTGCCGAGGCCACCCAAGAGCGCATTATGACGTTAGCTACCGGCATAGCTTGAAACACATCCTGATAAGAAGGTGAGTGAACTTATGAATACAAACTCCAAAAACGGTTCGGCGCAAGACGTTGCCGCCACGCTCGTCAAGCAATTCCGCACCAATATTCAAACGTATGCCATCATTGTGGCAATGATCTTCATTTGGATCCTCTTCTCCCTTGTGACCAACGGCCTGTATTTGTCGCCCCAAAACATCTCCAACCTGATCCGCCAAATCACCGTGACGGCTTTTCTGTCCGTGGGGATGGTGCTGATCATCGTCACCGGCAACATTGACCTGTCTGTGGGGAAGGTAGCCGGTTTTGTATCGGTCATCGTGGCGCAACTCCAGGCCAATATCTGGTACAGACTCTTCCCTGAGCAGGATTTATTGGCGGCGATCCTTTCCGTTATCGCGGGGCTGGCGGCCGGCACCCTGATTGGGGCGTTTCAAGGGTACATCGTCTCCTACCTGGCCGTGCCCTCCTTCATTGTCACCCTCGGCGCGCAATGGGCCTTCAACGGCGGCATCTTGCTCGTGACGCAGGGAAAGACTATCCCGGCCAATCAGCCCTACTTTTCATGGATTGGGCAGGGATACCTGAACCCCACGGGCGGCTGGATCGCCGCGGCGGTGGTCATTGCGCTGTTGTTCTACGCGATGTTCAACAGCCGCCAGAAAAAACTCCGTTATGGGTTCGAACTCGGACCTTTATATCTGGATGTGCTCAAGACGGTCATGTATTCCGTGATGATCGTGATCTACGTCGCCGTGGTCAATTCCTTCAACGGCGTGCAGATTCCCGTGTTGTTGCTGGCGATTTCTGCTGCTGTGATGGCTTACGTCTCGAACAACACACGCTTTGGGCGCTATGCGTATGCCATCGGCGGCAACCGCGAGGCGGCGCGGCTTTCCGGCGTCAACATCAAGAAGAACGTCTTTACTATTTTTGTAGTGATGGGCCTCTTGTGCGGCGTATCCGGCGTCGTGCTGGCTTCCTACATCGGCTACGGAACCGTCGCAGCCGGCGGGGGCTACGAACTGGACGCCATCGCCAGTTGTATCCTGGGCGGCACGTCCACCCTCGGCGGCGAAGGCACGGTCTTTGGGGCCATGATCGGTTCGCTGATTATGGCGAGCATCACCAACGGCCTGCAAATCCTGAACGTCCCCGCGTCCTGGCAGTATGTCGTGAAAGGGGCCGTATTGGTTCTGGCCGTCTACATGGACGTTTACTTTAAGAAGAACCGCTAGATCGGCAACCGCTTGGATCAAGCAACGCCGCCCCGTAAAATACGGGGCGGCGCTTTTCTTATGAGAATCCATCTCGACTGCCTCAGCGCCTTTGCGGCAGCGCTGGCGCAACAACCCCTAATCATTCCACCGACGCGAATGCGTCTTCAAACTGCGCCAGATTGCGGGCAGCGTCCTGGAAACGCCCGCTTAAAGTAGCGAGGCGGGCCTGATCCAGGGCGCGGTAGGCGCGCATCTCTTCAGGGGAACCGCCGAAATACGCGAACAAACGCGCGTACGCCGCATTGATCGCGGCGACAGTCTCCACCAACGCGGCTTCGTCCAGCTTTGCCGGTATCTCACGCGCCTCAAGGCGCGCAAGCCACTCCGCTTCGAGCGTTGCCTGTGCCTTAGCGTAAACCGCCCGGTAATCTCCGGTGGCATATAAGACGCCAAATTCGGCGGGGCCGTAGGTTTCAATCAAATAGCGCACAAAGCTCCCCGCGCTGTAATACGTTTCAAGATCCGAAAGATGCCCCCCAAAGTCTGTGGACGTCGAAGGCAAGGGCAGTTTGCCAGCGCGCCGAAGGATAGCGCAAAAATCATCCAGAGGAATGTACCCCGCAGCCTCGTAATATGCCATCCCGGTGAAAACCGCCACCCCCTCGTGCAGCATCACCGAGGCCGGGCGGCCCATGGTATTCCAGGTGAACGTATGGGTAGCCTCGTGGGTAATAATGTATTGCCGGTCGGCGGCGTCGCCGCTGCCGTCCCAAAGGAAGAAGAACCGCCGCTGTGAGGAGAAACTGCGCCCGCGCAGCGCCACATCCGGCGCGGCAAACAGGCTGCCGGCCACGTACACATCGAAACGCCCTTCAAGGTGAATCGCCAGGGATTGTTCAATGCGGGCGATAGCCGTTTCGAGCATGGCCTGCGTCGTGACGCGCTCGCTCTCCAACAGCTTTTCGGGATAATGGAGCGTGTAGCGCTCATGCTCCACGACCACCGGGTAGGCGCGCGCCAGATCGCCCTCCAGGATAGACGGCGTCCAGGCCTCCTCGCCGGAAGCCATCGGCGCTACAGTCATGGTGGGGGTAGGCAGAGAAGTTGAGACGCCGCCTGGCGATGGGGTCGGTGTTTCAGCCGGAGCAGAGACCGGGATGGCGGCGGCGACTGCCGCCGCCGGAATGATCAACTCCTGCCCTTCCCAAATCTCGTCGGGCGAATCCAGGTGATTGGCGGCCACCAGCACCTCGACAGTCACGTCATAGTCGAGCGCGATCTGGCCCAGCAGCTCGCCGCTCTTGACTGTATGCGTGCGAGTGATGTTTGGCGCGCTCGTTGGAATGAGTGGAAGCGTCGGCGCCAACGTGGAAGTGGGCGCCGGCGTTGCCGGGGGCGGTGCGGTCGGGGTTATCGAGAAAACGACCGTAGGCGGAAGCGAACTGACCACAGGAGGAAGCGGTGTAGCCGGTGGGCGACCACAGCCTGTCAGCAGGACGATGATCCCCCCCAGCAGCGCCAACGCGCTCAAATGACGCCGCAGACACCCTGGGAAGCGGTGGGGAAAAAACGCGGAACTATTCTGTATACCCATAGACCCAATCCGGCGCCCAGCCATTCAACGTAGCATTGAGTTGACGGGGACGCACGCGGCTGCCCACACTCAATGTATAGAGATATTCGCCATGGTTATAGGCGATGTACTTCCCATCCGGCGACCACACCGGACGCCCGTTCTCCCCACCGGTAGTTAGTTGCCCTGGCGATCCGCTGCCATCGCTGGGAACGCGCCAGAGTTCATAGCTTTTCCCTGTAGGCGCACTGCTGAAAATGTAGGTGTTATACACAATCCAATTTCCATCGGGAGACCAGGCAGGGAAACGGCCATGCTCGTTGCTGTGGGCGAGAAGTGTATCCCTTTTCGTCCGCATGTCAATGACATGAATCTGCCAGTAGCCATCGCTCTCCTTGCGCATCAACGCCAGCTTATCGCCTTTGGGCGACCAGACAGGAGCGCGCCCTGTGATCCCCAACGACCGTTGTTGACGGTCGCGCATATTCACAACCCAAAGTTCGCCGTTATGGTTTCCATCCCCCACCTCGTACACGACCTGCTGACCGTCCGGCGAAATGTCCGGCATGCGTTCATCCTGTCCGGTCGTCTGCGTCAGATTGGTGAGCGAGCGGCCCTGGGCATCGCTGAGCCAGATGTCGTAATCGCCGCTGCGATTGGATTGAAAAACGATGCGCCCGTCGCCAAAGCTATCCGGTTCGGTATCATCCGCCGCGTGCTGGATCAAAGTCTGTGCGCGATCTTGCTCCAGGTCCACCACACAAATGTCAGACTTGCCTATGTTCCCGCAGGCATAGACAAGTTGCGGGGCTTTCTTGACCGGCGTGACGATCACCAGCACATCGGTTGGTTTCAGTGTCACCACCGGCTTCAGTGTGACCAACGGTTTGAGGGTCATAAGCGGCCTGGGCGTCATCGTCGGTTCGGGCGCCTCCGTCGGTTCGGGCGGCGTCGTTGGTTCAGGCGGCGCTGTTGGTTCGGGTGGCGCCGTCGGTTTGAGCGTTGCGGTTGGCTTGGACGACGTCGGCGGCTCGACAGGGGTTGCGTGCGGCGTCCACGTCGCTACGGATTCGGGCGGGATGATGCGGGTGGCCTCCAGAAGAGGAGTGGCCGCCTTCCGGTCGCGTCCCCAGTATACCGCTCCCACTGCCATTAACCCCATTCCCACCACCGCCAACACGGCCCATAGGGCAAGCGGCGTTCCCTTCTTGCGCTCTCGCGCTTCAGGCTGAAGGACGGCCGGCTTTGTCGAAGCGCCTGTGTCCGGCGGCGGCGGTATGGGGCCGCCCAGAGGAACTGTCCGGCGGCCTGGAGGCGGGGCAACCGGCATCCCAACCTGCACCAACAAGGTGGTGTGCGGCCCTATCGCGATCTGCATCCCCGGCTGAAGCGTTTGCGGTTGATGGGCAAGCGCGCGTTGGCCGTCAAGGAAGGTGCCGTTCGCACTGCCCAGATCTACCAGCGCGTACCCGGACGAATCGCCACGGATTTCCGCGTGGTAGCGCGACGCCTGCTCATCCGGCAACACCACATCGTTGTCGGAGGCGCGGCCCAGGCGCAACACCCCAGGCGTGAGCGGGATCTCACGACCATCGTTCAACCGCAATTTGAGCGATTGCAACACCGGCGTAGGCGCTGCGCGCCCTTCCAGTGCAGCGCGCAGTTCAGCGACCAACGCCCCGGCGCTGGGATAGCGGGCGTCGGGGCGTTTCGCCAGGCCGCGCAGCACGATTTGCTCCACGGAAGGCGGAATTTGGGGGTTAAACTGGCTCGGCGGCGTCGGCGCTTGATAGACGTGTCCGTGAGAAACGGCGACGGGGGTATCCCCGCCAAAGGGCACGCGCCCGGTCAACATTTCGTACAAGACCACGCTCAATGCGTATACGTCGGCGCGCGTATCCACGGTCTCCCCGGTAAACTGCTCCGGCGCCATATACTCCGGCGTACCAATCATCACTCCCGTGCGGGTGAGTTTGCTGCCCACCAACGCGCGGGCGATCCCGAAATCCATCAGGGTCACATAATCGTCAGCGCCCACCATGATGTTGGCCGGTTTGATGTCGCGGTGGACAATGCCGCAATGATGGGCGTAATCCAGGGCGTTCGCCACCTGCTCAAGGAGTCGGAGGACACGCGACAAGGGTAAAGCGCCGGTCCGGGAGAGCAACCCGTTCAAGGTTTCGCCGCGCAGCAGCCGCATAGCGATGTAGTGCAAGCCCTCATGCTCGCCGATATTGTAGATTGCCACAATATTGGGATGATCCAGCGCTGCGGCAGTATGCGCCTCGCGTTCAAAACGCTCCACAAATTCCTGATCGCGCGCCAATTCGGGGGGGAGCACCTTAACGGCGACCTCCCGGTCCAGCCGCGTATCATGCGCGCGATAGACGGCTCCCATCCCCCCTTGACCAATGGAGGCGACCACTTGATATTGGCCCAGGGTTCTGCCGATCAATGAATCTGCCATCCTACCCCTCCTTTGTCGTTACCCCTGCCGCAACACCAACGGCAAGTAGATCCGTTCCCCTCCCACAAAGACCGCCACCGTGACCGTATCCACAAAGCCGTGAGCGGCGCCGCTGACGACCAATTCAGTCCACACCTCCCGTCCGGCTGCCGAACCATCGTGGGTAACGGTGAGGGTGACCACCGCATCAGACGCCAGGAGGTTGGCGCTGAGCGCGCCGGAGAAACCCGCCGGCGGGCTTCCCAGGGTCAGCGTGACCGGGTGCGGCAGGTCTGGCGGATGGAGGCGCAGCGCAAAACGCGCCATTCCCCCCACAGGAATCATCGCCTCCGCCGGCGTCGCCGTGAGCGCGAAACCGGCTTCGTAACGCCCGATGTCAAAGGCGCTGCCTCGGATATAGTCGGGCACGGCAAAAGCCTCCAACAGCGCGGTCAACGAAGCCGGCAGGCTTGTCGTCCCGCGATCAATGGCAAAGGTGCTGTCGCCGGTGAGGTGAAAATCAGGCCGGGAGCCATCGTGCAAATTATGGTCGGTCACATCGTAATCGTAAAAGGCCGGATCGCCTTCCTGCCCGTGATCTTCCCACGGCGTGGCGGCCCGCACTGCAGCCAGGGTTTCACAGGGTTCCCACCCCCCATCTTCGCGGACCACCATCGGGCCGGCAGAAGACAGCGGCCCCCAGCCGTTGCCATGATAGAGGTTGTGATCAACAACTACATTCGCGGTGCGCCCGTCGGAGTAGTGGATGGACATGCCAAAAGCCTCGTTGTTGATCAGAATGTTGTTGAGCACCTGGGTGTCGTAACTGCCGTGAGTGTCATACCCCCCGCCCAGGACAAAACCGTAGAGTGAGTTGGCCGCGACGTTGTTGACGTAGACGATCTGGCCGTCCCGCCACACCCCGGAAAGAGCGTAGGCGGTATGCGAGTTATTGTAGGCCACGTTGCGATAGGCATGGATACCGCTGGCATGATCCACGTACAGCCCGAAAGCGCCCAGCCCCTGCACCTGGCTGCCCTCGCCGCCTGACCAGCGTCCGCGCTTCTCGGAGATGTAGGTCCACCCTATGCTGTCGCGGAATACGTTGCCCGTGATCAGCACATCCCGAAAAACGTGATTATCCGGCGGGGAACCCCAGAACTTCAGCCCGCCGCAGTCGGTGGTAAGCTGGCAGGCTTTCTCGAAGATGTTGTCTTTGATCAAAATGCCGCCCGTCTTGATCTCGTCCGGCGTGAAGCCATACGTTTTGTCGGACTGGATGACCGATTGCGAAAACTGGACGCCGTTGTGCGCCACGTGATGCACATGGTTCCGCTCGAAACGCAGTTCGTTGGCGTGGGTGAACGACAGGCCCACGGCATTGTCGCCGTCAGAGCGGAATCCCAGATGGTGCATCTCGTTATTGCGGATGATGGTATTGCGCACGCCCGGACGGATAAAGGAATCCGCCGGGGCGCCGTTCGCCCACCAGTCAATCAACCGGATGGCGACACTGTCCATGTACGAAATTTCCGAATTCTCCAACACGAATCCGTCAACCACGTTGCCCGGCAGTGAGGTCGCGCCCACCGACTGTTCAATGTAAGCGCCCCAGTTAGCGTAGCGCAGGGTCACGTTACGCACGATGTCGTCGTAGGCGTGCTCCGGCTCCCAATTTGCCAGGTAGACCGCCGCGCCATCCAGAATCTCGATGGTCAGGCCGTCCAGGATGGTATACGAGCGATTCTTGAGATCGAAACCGCGCGCGCGGCGCGAAATCTCGATGGACTGCGCGGCCGGGTTCCCGGCAATGCGCGGCCAAAGGTAGAGGCGTCCCGTCGCGGCATCGTACCACCACTCGCCGGGGGTGTCGAGCAGGGAGGGGCGATTCTCGAGGTAATACTTGCTGCCCCACCCCAGGCCGGGGTTGCCGGAACCGCCATCATGCTCGCAGACACGATCCACGGTGATGCGCCCGCTGCCGACATCGTGCGCCGTGATCGCGCGCCGGTAGACGTAATGGCCCTGGAACGTGTCAATCGCCACCAGCGTGCCGCCGGTCACATCGCCCACCGTCGTCAAATTGCCGGCCTCAATGCCCGTGGGTTCTGCATCGTCGGTGCGGTCGGTCAACTGCGTTGTGGAACGGGTCGCCAGATCGCAATTTGGGTCGGCAGGAGAGGGAACACACCCCGCCGGGGCGGAGCCGCCATCGGCGGCCCACCAAAACTCGTGCGTCTTCCACTCGGTCGTCACCTGCCAATCCGGTTCGCGCGCCAGCGGCAGCCGTGCCGCAACCTCGCCGGCGCCGTCCAATTCGACCACGAAACGCGGCGCAGCGGTCAGTTCCCACGCGGAGAGGTCGGTGTAGTAGATGTGGGTCGGGTCCACGCTCGCCGGCAATCCGATGGTGTTGGCCGCCAACTGCGTCCAGGCCAACGCAGCCGACGGCTCGGAGCCGCGCAAGGCCACAGTGCCTGGGCCGTTCTCGGCGCGGTAGAGGATCGGTTCGGTGGACGTGCCGTTCAATACCGGGCGCACCGTCTCACGGTAAACGCCGGGCAGAATGTGGACGGTGACGCCTGGCCCAGCCTTGTCAGCGGCCTTCTGGATGGTCTGAAACGCCGTGTCGGAGGTTAGCCCATTGTTTTCGTCGCTGCCCTGGTAGGCATCCACCCACAGATGGGTGAGGCGTGGAATCTGGAAAGCCACGTCATCAAAAAGCAGCGCGCCAGATGGTGTGATGCTGCTGTTCGAGTTGACCTTGCCCACGTAGATCACGTCGCCGTAGGTAGCCAGGTTGTCGCCAGGGGCGCCGGCATGGACAAGCTGTTCGTCAATCCAGATGCCCACCCAACCGTCAATACGGTAGCCAATGCTGATCCGCTGCCAGCCGGGGGTGATGTCGAACTCGTTTTCGGTGTCGTAGTAGCTCTCTTCGCCGTTGGGCCAGGCGAGGAAACCTTTGTAACCCTCCCCCGTCTCATAGCGCACGTACAACGCCACCAACGGCGGCCACCACGATTCGGAACTGACAATGCCGGCGACGTAGAGCGAATTGGCCGGCAGCCAGTACGTGTCCGGGTCAGGAATGGTCGCGTGGTTGGGGTTAAACCAAAACGTGAGATAGCCCTCTGTGGCTTTGGCAAAACGGCTTTGCGCGATATGATTCGCCGCCTGATCAATGGGGACGGACAATCCCGTGGAGCCGCCATACCCGCCGCCGGGCGTCAAAGCAGCGCTCTTCGTTCCCCCTAGTGTCCACGCCGCCAGGTTGCCGCTTTCAAAATCGTCAGCGACAATATCCCAAACCGGCGGGATCATGGTCTGCGTGGCCGCAGCGCCGGGCAAAAGCAGTGAGGCGGCAACTGCCAACAACAAATACCGCAAAATCACCTTCACACCATCCATGCGCATCTTCTCCTCCTTCAGAAATAGCCACAGAGGGTACAGCGAACACAGAGAAAATAAAATCTCTGCGCCCCCCACGTCTCTCTGCGGTAAAAATTTTCATCATTCACGGCGGCTCTGATGCTTTTCCCATTGCTGTCGCAAAACCGCTCGGCTGCGCGCCCCTCCATGCCCCGGCAGATAAAGCGCGCAGCCGGTATCCAACAGCTTTTCCCAACTGGCGAGCATTTGCCTCGGATTTTCGGCATAAGGCGGAAATACGGCCTCTGGAAACACTCCAAACAACGTGTCCCCCACCAGGGCGATTTCATCCTCAAGGATAACGCTGAGGGAGCCGGGCGAGTGACCCGGCGTGTGAAGCAAATACCCATTGAACCCCAAATCCTGCAAATCATACCGCTCGGCCACCAAAACATCCGGCTCAACCGGTTGATAGCGCGTAAAGCGTTCAAGCGGCTTGCTGAGCAACACCTTTGCCAGCAATCGGGTGATAAAAGTTGTCCCGCCAGGAAACGGGTTATCCCCTCTGCGCAGATAATCCGCCTCACTTGTATGGCCGATCAAGCATGTCTGAAACTGCGACTTGATGTTCGCCGCGTTTGCGGCATGGTCGAAATGACAATGGGTCAAGATCAAAGCACGGAGGGTTTCTGCATAAATCCCCAGGGCCGCTAGCCGACGGCGCAGGCTGTTCCATTGAATTTTACTGCCAGGGTCCACCAGCAAGTAGCCCTTGCGGCCGGCAATGAGAAAGCCATTACATCTCCCGCCCAATATCTGGTGTATGACTTGGCCGTCTGACGTAGTCCAGGAATTCATACCGCCCCGTTTCGCAATCGTTTTAGTGCAATCGCCGAGACTCCGGCGCGCGAGGATAAAGGCTGTCGCTCACACTCCCTCAGTATAGAAAACTTGGCGGTTTAGTCAATGGCAGAATTGCCCAGGCTATCGGCGGCCTAAAGCCGTGGTTTTTAAGGGTTTGTGGCTGAAGCCGCATCTGACGCGCAGAAGCCGGACTACCCTTAGTGGGAAACGCCCTCCCGATCTGTCGAATTGACAAGCCAACAGGGTTTAAGTATAAACAGTAGTTACGCGGTTCCTTTTTTTCACCGCAGAGGACGCTGAGAACGCAGAGAAAAGATAAAAAATCTCAGCGAACTCTGCGTTCTTGGCGGTAAATTTCTTCATTCATGCAGCTAACCGCGTAACTACTGTATAAAGATAACGCGCGAACGTTGAAATATGCATAGAACTTACACAAAGATGGCCCTTTTGCGCCGCAGAGCACGCTCAGGGCGCTGCGCCCCTATAAAAATCTCTGCGATCTCTGAGTACTCTGCGGTAAATTTTCACTGGTTTGCGTCCGTCCTGATGCAAACGCTCTATCCCATTTGCTTTTCAGCGACAAAAGGGGGTGTGGGGCTTTAGCCGCGCCAGCGCCGCCAACCTGCCATCTGCTCATAAAACTAAACGCTCACTTTCGGAGGAACCTGAAATGTTGACTGCCAATGACCGCCTGGAAACTATTCGAGAAAAACTGCGGCAACTGCAAGCCCTGGATACCGGACAAGCGATTTTTGGCGCGAGCACGCACCACTACCTGTTAAATCCGCCGCTGCCGCCGGCGGAGCTGGAAGACATCGAGAGAGCACACGCCTTGAGTGTGCCGGTGGAGTACAAGCTGTTTCTGACCGGAATTGCCGATGGCGGCGCCGGGCCATACTATGGACTATATTCGCTCGCACAAGGCATCAAAGCGGCGGACAACAGCGCGGACGATGCCCCACCCAACCAGAATGTCATTGCCATGGATTTCCCCCTGGACAATAAGGCAACCGCCGAATTCATTGACGATTACAACGATTGCCTGGAGAACGGTGATGATGACGAGATCGTTTACCCGGCTGCGCCGGACACGCTCACCGGCGCGATCTTCCTGGCAGTGAAGTGCGCCCATAAAATTGGACACCAAAACGAGGTTGCTTAGTGAACATGCTCGGCCGCATCCGTCGCGTCCGCATAGAATTGTGCCTCAAACTCTACTGGAGTCAAGTAGCCCAACGCGGAGTGGATGCGCTTGCGCATATACACATCTTCCAAGAATTGCTGTATCTGTTGATAAGCCTCGGTATAATTCTGATAATCCGACAGGTCCACCTCCTCCTCTTTGATGGTGCGCATCAAGCGTTCCGCGTAGCCGTTCTGCCAGGCCGCGCCCACTTCCGCCATACTAATCTGGATCGAGTGTGCGCGCAACAAGTCCACATAGGCGGTCGCCGCGTATTGCACGCCCTGATCCGAATGATGAATCTCGGGCTGGTGCGTCTGCAAAGCGCGCTGCAAGGCCGTCAGCGTGAGTTCCTGCGCCAGGGTGCGTCCCAGATACCAGCCCCGAATACTGCGGGTAAAGACATCCATCACCACCGCCAAGTACACAAACTCATCCCGCAAGCGCACATAGGTGATGTCCGCTACCCACACCTGGTCTGGGCGCACTACAGCCAACTCCGCGACCAAGTTGGGGTAACGCGGGAAAGGGTGTTCGCTATTGGTCGTGCGTTGGCGTCGCCGGGGGCGTTCGCCCCGCAACTCCAGTTCCGCCATCAGCCGCCGCACGCGTTTGCTATTCACCGTCTGCTGATAATCCCGGCGCAACTGCACGGTGAGGCGCCGATACCCGTACGTGGGCCAGCATCCGGCCAATGTCTTGAGGCGTGCCTTCAACGTGGTTTCATCTTCTCCGGCTTGCCCTTGATAGTAATACGTGCTACGCGGCAACTCCAACGTGGCACACAACAGCCCAGTCGGATACTCCGCCGCCAGTTGTTGCACCAACGCGCGTTTCGTTTCCACGCTCACCTCAAGCTGGCGGTAGCTTTTTTTAGGATTTCCAATTCCAGCGCTTGGCGGCCCACCAAGCGCTCCAGTTCGGCGATACGCTGCTGTTCCTGGCTGCGCGTCTCGGCTTGGGCGAAAACCTGCGCCGCATGGTTGACAAACGCGGTCTTCCAGCCCGCAACGACCTGGGGTTTGAGTTGATGGTCGCGACAGATGTCAGCAGCGCTTTTCTGCCCGCTCAGAATGTCCAATACCACTTGTGCTTTGAATTGTGCGGTGAATGTCCGTCGTCGTGTCATTTTTGCCCTCCGTTGTTTGACATGATAGTTCATTTTCTAACCTGTCCAACTTTGGGGGCGCACTACAAGCCTCAAACAGTTCAATCCGGCGGCGCAAGAAGAGGAACCGGGCCGCGACAACACAATCCTTAGCTACGACGGACGGAACCTCGATCAGGTCCCCGCAGAGGTCTTCACAAACACCAGGCTGAAAAAACTGGTCTTATCGCGCAATAACCTGACCCAATTTCCCATGGAAATCCTGCAACTCCCAGAGCTGCGAACGCTGGATTTATCCATGACGCCCATTGTGGAGATGCCAGAAGCCATCGCCGAACTCGGACAACTGCGCAAGTTACGCTTGAAATACAACCATCTCCGGCGACTGCCCGATTCGCTCGTCTACCTGCCGTGGCTGGAAGAGCTATCTATGGAGTACAGCTACGAACTGACAGAAATCCCGGCAGTCGTAGCAGAAATAACCGGCCTGAAACGCTTGAGTTTTGCCCATAGCCACGCGCTAACCAGTATCCCGGAAAATATCGGTAACCTCGCCGCCCTGGAATCCCTCGCGATCAATGACTGCCCGCTGACCTGCCTGCCCGAAAGCTTTGGGCACCTGCAAAACCTGAAATATCTGCAACTGGGTGACACACAAATCAAACGCCTGCCGGAGAGCTTCGCGCATCTAACCAACTTGGAATTCCTGGGCCTCAACATCGCCGGATTAGACCTGACGGAGGCTATCAAACTCCTCAAAACACTACCCCAACTAAGCACCCTCGTACTCGTCAATCAACTGGAATTTCCCCCAACCATCGCCGAACTACAAACCGTAAAACAGCTTTATATCAGGCAGAATTACACCCTGTGGCATCAGGGCCACAAACGGCTGCCGCTGCCGGAAAATCTGACGTTACTCCCCAATCTGGAAGAACTGGACGTCACCCATAACGATCAGGCCGCCAGTTTGCCCAAAAATATCGGCAATTTGAAACACCTAAAAAGGCTGAGGGTAAACGCCACTGCCATCAGCGACTTCCCAGACAGCCTGCAATGCACCTCCCTGGAATTGATCGCAGGGTCGTTACGGAAGGGCGGCGCCACGGTTGGACTGCTTCCCCAGGCCAAAGAAAAAGTCATTCGTTGGTTCCCCCAAGCAAAGATTTGGATACACTAACCTCAGTTTTTTCTGACTACTATGGCAAGGTAGCAGATTGAGGTATACGAATCCAGGTCGCCGCTGTTATCCTGTTACCTTTGTCGCACAGGCTCGACATACTCTATGGATGTGTTTTGGCGCCCACTCACCTCTATCGCGCTATTCCAAATTGTTTATCAGTTACACAAAAAGGAGATTAACCATGAAAACTCGTTACAATATTGGCAGGCGACTCACATTGCTCGCATTAACATTAGCCCTGACTGTCGGCGGGTGTCAACTGTCCACTCCGACGCCGCCGGCCCCTACCACCGTAGCGCCGCCTACCCCCACCGCGCCGCCGGCCACCACCGCGCCGCCGGCTACAGCCACTACCGCGCCGCCGGCCACCGCTACCCCGGCGCTCGATCTTCCTACCGTTCAGCCGCGCGCCAAGTCGGTCTTCGCCGCGTACAATCCGCAGCCGGTCGGCGGCGCCCCCGCGCTCAACCAACCTGCCATCGCCCCTGACCTGAGCAACGTCCACATCGCCATGCCGCTGTCAGCGGATCAGCTCGCGCGCCTCGCCCGCGACGGCGTCGCCGCCAGCCCCGGCCTGCAAGAGAAAGAATTCTTCACCGTCTACGAGAAGGCCCGCTACGCCAACGTCCCCATCTTTATCACCAGCGACTCGCTGCTGCACGTCTACCACCTGATGTTCGACAAGACGCTGCGCACCGCCGAGGTCGAATATTTCTACCCGCTGCTGCAATCCCTTAACCGCGCGCTGATCGTTGAGGCCGACGCGCAGTACCAGCAGTTGCGCGGCACGCCCTGGGAAGACGCGGCCCTGCGCACCGTCGCCTTCATCGCCGTAAGCGGCCGGCTCGCCGACCCCGCCTTTCCCATCCCCGACTACGCCGCCCCGTTGGCGGAGGCTGAAATCGGCAACGTCGAGGCAGCGGGCGGCATCCTGCTCTCCCCGCTCTTCCCCGGCCTGGATTTTGGCGAGGATTACACGCAGTACATCCCGCGCGGGCACTACACGCGCAGCAACGCGCTGAAAGCCTACTTCAAGAGTATGATGTGGTACGGGCGGATGACCTTCCGCCTGAAGACCGATGACGCCAACGTGGGCCGGGCCGAGACGCGCTCCGCGCTGCTGCTGGTGCAGGCATTGCGAAATACCCAAGTAGAGGGACGTCCCGCGCTGGAAGCCTGGGCCGACCTCTACGACCCCACCGCCTTCCTCGTCGGGCGCAGCGACGACCTCACCGCGCTCGACTACCTCCCGGTGATGGACGCCGTCTACGGCGCAGCACCCACGCTGGCGACGCTGGCGGACGACGCCCGCCTGGACACCTTCATCGCCGCCACCGACGCGCTGCCCGCGCCGCGCATCCTCGGCCTGGTCATCGCCGCTGCGGATGACGAAACCGCGCAGACCAAGGGCCTGCGCTTCATGGGCCAGCGTTTCGTGCCCGACGCCTACATCTTCCGCCAGCTCATCTACCGCAATGTGGCCATCACCAACGGCCAGCGCCGGGGCCTGCCCAAGGGGCTGGACCTCTTCGCCGCCATGGGGTCGGAGCGCGCCTACGAGCTGCTTGACGAGATGGGCGACACCGGCTACATCAGTTACACCCTGCAAATGGACAAGATGCGCGCCTGGACCGGCGGCCTGACGGTGGACGACTGGACGGAGACGGTCTACAACGCCTGGCTCTACACCTTCTACCCGCTCCTCGAAGCGCCCGGCGCGGACTATCCCGCCTTCATGCAGTCCATGGCGTGGCGGGATAAACAGTTGCACACCGCCCTGGGCAGTTGGGCGGAGCTGAAGCACGACACCATCCTCTACGCCAAGCAAACCTACGCGGAGATGGGCGCCGGCTGGATGCCCACCCCGCCCGATCCGGTTCCGGCGCGCGGCTACGTGGAGCCGGTGCCGGAGTTCTACGCCCGGCTGGCAGCCCTGGCCGCGATGACCCGCGAGGGACTCGCCTCCCGCAGTTTGCTGGGAGAACAGGATGCCAACAGCCTCACGCGCATCGAGGAACTGGCGCTGGCGCTCAAGACGATGGCGGAAGAGCAACTCGCCGGCATCCCACTCACCGAGGAGGAACACCAGCGCATCCGCTACTACGGCGGCGAGCTGGAACATCTGGTGATGGCCTCCGCCGACACGGGCGGGGAATCCGGCGACGTCGTCTACATGGAAGAAGACCCGCAGGCGGCGATCATCGCCGACGTCGCCACCGACCCCGACCCCGACAACGACGGCATCCCCAACCCCACCGTGCTGGAAGTGGGCGTCGGGCGCGTCAGCGAGATTCACGTCGTCGTCCCGCTGGTCGAAGAGGATGGCAGCCTGCGCTTGCAGGTCGCCAAGGGCGCCATCTTCTCGTACTACGAGTTCCAGTGGCCGGCCGAGGACCGCCTGACCGATGAGAAGTGGCAGGGGATGTTGGATGATGGCGCTGCGCCGGCGCAACCCGCCTGGATCGGGAGCTTCTACACGCCGGAGGGCGAATATTCCGATTTACAGGAAGCGGTCTACGCCTTCCAGCGCGGTTGGGTCAACGCCGTCTTCTACCTGGACACGCAATACGTGGCGGCGGAGTATAACTCGCTAGCGAGCGGCGCGGCGGTGGATTTCATCGTCGCCGAGATAGACGCGCTGCGGGCAGAGAAACACTTCGAGGGGCGGCAATGGGTAGGGACCGACTATCGCTCCTTCGACCGGCAATCCGAGACGCTGGCGGTGGTGACGGTGCGCGAGACCTGGCAGGACACGCTCTACGCCTACAGCGGCTCGGCGCATCCCGCCGACACCGGCGACGAAGGCGATATGCAGGAAATCGGCGCGCGCGGGCCTTACACCCTGGACGTGACCTACACCCTGGAACCCTTCGGTGGGCGGTGGGTCGTCACACGCATCGTCGTCGCGGACGCGCGGCCCGCGTGGTAAGTCTTTTGCACCGCAGAGTCCGCCGAGAACGCCGAGAAATTGGCGTTGCGCGCAACGTACCCCATCTCTGCGAACTCAGCGTTCTCTGCGGTGAAAATAATTTCCTGGAGTATTCACGATGCGTTTGAGAATTCCGGTTCTTTTATTGGCGCTGCTGACACTCCTGGCCTGCCTGTCGCGTCCTGCGCGGCAGGTGGGCTTTGCCTGCAACCGGCAGACGTGTTGGGCCGTTGATCCGCCGGCCAACAGCGCGAGCGCGCCCTTTACCGAAGGCGCGCTTGACCTGACCGGCGACGGCGTCCCGGAGACCATCCGGCGCGAGGATGAAACCCTGCGCATCCTGCAAGACGGCGTCGAGATCTGGTGCAGCGATCCGGCGTGGCGCGTGGTGGACGTAGCCCTGGGCGATCCCAACGACGATGGACGCTATGAACTGCTGGCGGCGCTCTGGAAGCCCGACGAAACGGGCGTCCTCACCAGCCACCCCTTCATCATCGGGCACCGCGGCGGAGCGATCAAAGTGATCTGGGGCGGCTCCGCCGTCGCGCACGGCATCCATGAAATCGCTCTGGCGGACGTGGACGGCGATGGAGTGGAGGAACTGCTCGTGCTGGAATCGGCGCAGCCCGGCGATGGTCTGGATGCCACACAGCGCACCCTTTCCGTGTGGGACTGGCACGGCTGGGGTTTCAACCTGCGCTGGCGGAGCGCGGTGGGACCTTATAACAGCCTCCAGGTGAGCAAGGACGGCATCATCACTGCGATGGAACAATAACGCAAAGGATAAAGCCCCGAACACACTATTGACACTATGTCATTAGATGATATACTCCGTTACGTGAGGCAAACGACGATGCAAAACCGCGGACGACGTTGTGGGGGGCGAGGCTGCTCCCGGCGGATGGGACAATTTTTGGATCCCACCTTACTTTTGTTACTTCAAGCAGCCCCCGCGCACGGCTACACCCTGTTGGGGCGCATGGCCGAGTTCGGCCTGGATTTTCTGGACGCCACTGTCATCTACCGCGCCCTGCGCGAAATGGAGGAACGGGGTTGGGTCTCATCCACCTGGGACGAATCCACAACCCAGGGGCCGCCGCGGCGCGTCTACACCCTCACCGCCCTGGGCGCAGAAGTGTTAGCCTGCTGTGTCGGTCAACTTGAAACCACGCGCAACACCATACAACATTTCCTCGATATATATCAGGGCCAGTAAGGATAAGTCTTACCCACATTTCAAGGGAATTCATCATTAACCGGGGTTCACCAGTGGTTGGATGAAAAAAACTTTCTCAACGGATGTAACGGAATTTAACGGAGAAAATATCCGTTTAATCCGTTGACTATTTTCAGAAAATTCCTCATTAACTTACGGTCCACCAGCGGTTGGATGAAAATGAAACGACAGAACGCAGCTTTGACTATACGACTACGCGACTAAAGACTATCGACTATTTTCAAGGGAATTCATCATTAACCGGCGGTTCACCAGCGGTTGGATGAAAATTTTCACCACAAAGGACACGAAGGACACAAAGGGTTTTCTCTGTGAACTCTGTGATCTCTGTGGCTATTTTCAGAGGAGATTCAAAAATGACGAAAATCGCAATTGCTGTATTGGATGCCAATGGCCTCGATGCGCAGATCAGCCCGCACTTTGGGCGCTGCCCGTACTTTATGTTGGTTGACGCCGAGGAACAAGAAGTGCGCGCAGTGGAGGCCGTAGCCAACCCGCATTACCCAGACCACGAGCCGGGGCAAATCCCGGCCTTCATCCACAGCCTGGGCGCGCAGGTGATGCTTGCCGGCGGAATGGGGGGACGCGCGGTGGCGTTCTTTCAGCAATATGGCATCGAACCGGCAACCGGCGCCGCCGGGACCGTGCGCGAATCCCTGGCCCGCTACCTGGGCGGCGACTTACAAGGGGCGGCCCCCTGCGACGAAAGTGTGACCCACGGGCACGGATAAAGTTCGGGTATGGACTTACACGTCATCGGCGGGTTTCTTGGCAGCGGCAAAACCACAGCCATCATCAACGCGCTCAGAGCGCTCCTGGCTGAAGGCCGGCGCGTAGGTGTCATCACCAACGACAAAGGACGTTATCAGGTAGATACCGCATTCTTCGGGGCGGCCGAAGTGCCCACGGCGGAAGTGCCGGGCGGCTGTTTTCGATGCAACTACGGCGATTTCCAGGAACGGATCGCGCAATTGCAACGAGAGGCGCGCCCGGAGGTGCTGTTTGCCGAGTCGGTGGGATCGTGCGTGGATTTGGTCGGGCCGGTGCTGCTACCGCTGGCCGCGTTGGCGAAGGAAGACGCGCGCGTCACCTACACCGCCTTCGCGGACATCCGCTTGCTGCGCCGCCACCTGGCAGGATTGCCCCTGCCATTCAGCGATAACATCACCTACATTTTCGCCAACCAGCTCCAAGAAGCCAATATCCTGGTAATCAACAAAGCCGACTTACTGCCAGAAGAAGGACCTGAAGTTCTGACAGAAGCGCGCCGCCGCTTTCCTGATAAGACACTGCTGCTGCAAAGCTCCCTGACATCGGCGGGGGTCGCGCCGTGGTTGGCGGTGCTGCATACCGCGCCGCCGCTGCCGCCCGCGCTGGCGTTGGATTATGGGCCTTACATTGCCGGGGCGGCCGAGTTGGCCTGGTTTGACGAGCAACTGACTTTTGCGCCGCCGCCGGGCGCAGAGCGATTGACCGTTGTGCGCCTGATCGCGGCGCTCCTTGAGGGACTACAGCAGACGGCCCGCCCCATCGCGCATCTCAAGTTCTTTATCCAAGATGCGGGAACTGGCGTCAAGCTCAGTTTCACCGCGATGGGCGAAGGGGAGTGGGAAAAGCTCATCCCCCAAACCTTGCGCGCGCCCGTGAGCGTACTCATCAATGCGCGGGCGGCGATGGCCGTGGAGAATTTGCGCGCGTTAGTAGCGCAAGCCCTGCGCGGGGCGCTCTCCGATGCGGGAATAGCCTATCAAAGCACCGGGGCAACGGCGTTTGCGCCGCAGGTTCCGGCTTAGTAGCCGTCAAGGCTTCAGAGCCGCAATCACCACAATCCGGTGCGAATCAATCATATACGGATAACATGAAATCAGCGTCAACACAGGCGTGCTGGTGGGCGCCATCACCCCCACTTCCTCTTCCGTAATGATGCGGGTTTGTTCTACCACATAGCGGTATTTTTGCGCCTGCGTGTGGACGAAGATTTCATCCCCCACCTTCATGTCCGGCAGATACCGGAAAATCTCCCCGTAAATGTCGTTGTGCGCTGAAATCACGCAGTTGCCGCGCTCGCCGGGATTCGCCGTGCCGATGCGATGCGCCGCGCCCTTCTTCAGGGATTCCCAATCATCGCCCTCCACCACCGGCGCGTCCACGTTGATGGCAGGAATGACGATGCGCTGCGCCTGCTCGGGGCCGGGGGTAGGCACCGGCAGCGGCGTGATCGCCGCGACGAGGGATCGCAGGTGCGCGGGGATCGGCGCCGGCTCCGAGTTGCGCTGGGCGTCCGGCGGCGTGTGACCGCCGGGCAGCACGGCCGCTTGAATCAACGGCGTCGGCGCCGGCGTCGGCTGAGTCATAGCCACGCGGCTGTCTTCGTTGAGGGTGCGCATGCTGGCAAACAGGCGCAGCGCCAGGAGGATAAAGCCCAACAGGGCCGCCATCTCGATCAAAAGCAGGAATTTGTTCCACACCCAGCCCCACTGGATGGGACGGCGCGCGCGCTTGCCCGGCGTTTCGATCACGGCGCTGTAGCGATTGTCCGCGTTGAGCGTCGGGCGCACCCACTGGGACGCGGGGTCCATCACCGGCGGCGGCGCTTCGCGCAGGGGGTCTGTCGAGCTGGATTTGTGGGGCAGCCGTTTGAGGCGTTCCTGCCGCCGGCGCACCCGCAGGATTTCTTCCAGTTCCTCGAGGGTCAGTTCGTCTACGGGGCGGCGATCTTTCACTTCTCCCCTACGGCGAACACTTCGCGCTCGAAAAACCAACTGAACGGCGGCAGGGTGAACAGCACCCAGCGCGCCAGCTTGAAGGCCAGATTTTCCCGGCGATGTTGCGGGGGCGTGCTCAACCAGGATTTGACGCCATGGAATCCCGCGCGGCACACCACACGCCACAGACTGAGTTGGGATTGCTCGTTCACGTGGACGTGCAGGTTTTCGGGGATGATGGCGCGGGGGTCTTTGGGGTAACGCGCGCCTTGCCCCATCAAGCAACGCACCCAGCGCACAACCGGGTAGGCGTACCGGTCGTACCAGACGTTAGGCGCGGTGTGAATTACGATCCGCCCGCCGGGCTTGAGCACGCGCCACACCTCGGTCAGCGTTGCCGCCAGTTCCGGCGGATAGAGGTGCTCGACGATGTCCAGCAGTAGGATGCGGTCGAAGAAATTGTCCGGGAAGGGCAGATACAGCGCCGACGCCTGATAGACGCCCACCGGATGGCCCTGCGCCGTCTGCTGCGCCGCGACGTGGCCCGAAAGTTGCACGGCCGCGGCGGCGTAATCAATCCCGTAAGCGCGCGCGCCCAGCTCCGTCGTGTGCCGCAGAATTTCACCACGACCACAGCCCACGTCCAGCACCCGCATCCCCGGCGCAATGCCGGCCACTGCCAGCGCCTCGGTCAAACGCTGCGAGAGATATTCGCCTTCGCTGGAGACAAATTCTTGATACCCCTCGCAGACACTCAGGAAGTATTTTTCATCATAGAGAGCCGAAGAGACGGCGCCGGAAGATTGTTTATTCACCTACGAACTCCTAAGTAATAAGTAAAGAGTAATGGGTAATGAGTAATGAGGCGCGCGCTACTCATTTCTCTTTACTCATTTCCCATTTCTGACGGACGGTTTCCTCTAATACGCATTGGGAGAATGAAGGAATTGCAGCACGGTGCGGATGATAATTTTAACGTCCAGCCATAACGACCAGTTCTCGATGTACCAGAGATCGTACTTGGTGCGCTCGGCGATGGACGTATCGCCCCGGTAGCCGTTAACCTGCGCCCAGCCGGTCAGCCCCGCTTTCTCGCGGTGGCGATCCATGTAGCGGGGGATGCTGCGTCCGAATTGCTCCACGTACACCGGACGCTCCGGGCGCGGGCCGACCAGGCTCATGTCGCCCAGGAGCACGTTGATGAACTGCGGGAATTCGTCAATGTTCGTCTTGCGCAGGAATGTGCCGATTTTCGTGCGGCGCGGATCGTTCTCCGTGGTCCAGCCCGGGCCGTTCTTCTCGGCGTCGGTCCGCATCGAGCGAAATTTCAGGACGGGGAAGGGTTTGGCGTCCAAGCCCATGCGCTCCTGCACGTAGAATACCGGCCCTGGCGATTCCAGTTTGATCGCCACGGCGATCACCATCATCAACGGCGAGAGCAGCACCAGCCCCACGAGGGCGCCGGCGATGTCCATCGCGCGCTTGGCCGTGCGCCGCCAGCCGGTCAACGCGATGTCGCGGACGGTGAGGATGGGCAACCCGCCCAGCTCGCTGATGCTGACCGGCCCGGCCATGATCTGGAACAGGTCAGGGTAAACCCGGATTGTCACGCGCCCGCGCTCGCACTCGGAGATCAGCCAGAGGAGGTCGGAGTGGGCCGTTTCTTCGGGCAGGGCGATAATCACTTCATCGGCCTGCTGTTGCTGGATGATTGACCCCAAATGGGTAACGCTGCCCACCACCGGTGTGCCCAGCACGGAGTCGTCCTCCTGGTCTTGCGGGGCAACCAACCCCATAACATCGTAGCCGAGTTCGGGCATCCACAAGAGCTTCTGCAAAATCATGCGCGCGATGTCGCCCAGGCCCACAATTAACACGCGCCGCCGTCCCCACCCCTGACGCACCCATTGTTTGCGCAGCCAATGGTTGAAGATCCGCCCCAACGTTACCAGCAAAATCGAGCAGCCCCACGCATAACCCACCATCGCGCGCGAATAATGCTGCCCAATGACAAAATTGCGCAGGCTCAACGAAGCCACCGCAATCCCCATCAACGTCCCAATGGTGGCAGAAACCACAATGGCGTACAACTCGTCCACCCGCGACGCGCGCGCGAGGTTATAAAGCTGCGCAAAGAAGAAGACGCCGCACAAGGAGATGACGTGGATCGCTAACATGGGCAGATATTCGTTAAAAGGGCGCATCCCCTGAGCGGGATCAGGAAACGGCAGGAGCTGGCGCAGCCAATAGGCTGCACCAAAGGCCGCCGCCAACATCACCACGTCCACCGCCAGCATCCAGGTCACAAAAATTCGATGCGCGCGTTCCGCTTTCATACGCGATACCCCACTTTCCACGCGACCAGGCGTGTTTGCAGGCGCACGATGCCCAAAATCAGGTAGTGCAGCCAGCGCGGCGTCTGTTGGGCGTAGTGCTTGCAGTAGAAAATTTCCATCGCCCGCCAAAATTCCACCTGGGCTTTGGGACTTTGCTTGCTGGCCGCGCGTTTGACGTGCAATACGGTGACATCGGGATAGTAATAGACCTTCCACCCGGCGGCCTTGATGCGATAGGCCCAGTCCAAATCCTCGCCGTACATAAAGAAGGTGTCGTCCAACAGCCCGGCGGACTCGATGGCTTCCCGGCGCACCAGCATGAACGCGCCCACCACGGAATCCACCTCGGCGGTTTGATGTTCGTCCAGGTAGGTGAGGTTGTAGCGGCCAAAACGCGGGCTTTGGGGGAACAGGCGGGATAAGCCCAGCAGCCGGTAGAGCGACACTTCCGGGGAAGGGAAGGCGCGGCGACACGCCAAATCTAGCGAGCCGTCCGGGCGCACCAGACGGGGGCCGGCCACGCCGGCGTCGGGATGCGCTGCCATGAAGTCCAGCATCTTGCGGAACGCCTCCGGGGGAACTTCGGTATCAGGATTCAACAGCAGCGCGTAGCGCGGCGCGGTGGGACACGCCCCGGCGGCGAACCCCAGGCGTTGTAGCCCTTGATTGTTGGCCGCCGGATACCCTACATTGTCTGTGTTGGCGATCAACTGGATTTGGGGAAACTTGGCGGCGACCAGCGCGGCGCTGTCGTCTGGCGAATGATTGTCCACCACACACACTTGAAAAGTCACGCCCACGCTTGCCAACACCGTTTCAAGACAACGTTCCAATAAGGCCCGTGTGTTGTAATTCACAATGACAATTCCCAAATCCATAGCGGCTATTCTAGCACAGATAAGAAAAACGTCATTACATTCAGGCACAAACTGCGGTTGATTTCCGCTTGCGGCCTGCGTACCATGAAACTATGGAACGACACTTTTATAGAGAGGGACTTAGACTGCGGCGTGTCGCACTGGGATCTTCCATATTTTTGTTAGGGCGACTTTTAGACCGCACCTTACGCAGCCTCATGCTTGCTCGGATGGATTTGTAGCTTATGACAAGCCTGTCACCCAATGACAGGCTTGTTTTATTACGATACTCAATCAGGAGGCGATAATGACTGTAGACACAACCACGGGCGCGACGCCGGTACAATGGGAACGGTTTCTGGCGCGACGCACCCAAAATATGAAAGGCTCGTCTATCCGGGAACTGCTCAAAATCACGCAGCGGCCGGATGTGATTTCTTTCGGCGGCGGTATGCCGGCCCCGGAACTTTTCCCTGTGCGCGAGATTGAGGAAGCGTGCAAATATCTCCTGCGCCAGGAAGCCAAACAATCCCTCCAGTACAGCACCACCGAGGGCCACCGTCCCTTGCGCGAGTACCTGGCCGAGTCCATGTGCCGGTATGGCATTCAACACAGCCCCGACAACATCCTGATCACCACCGGCTCCCAACAGGCTTTAGACCTGATCGGCAAAGTGTTCATTGATGCCGGTTCCCACGTGCTCACCGGGCGGCCCACCTACCTGGGCGCCATCCAGGCGTGGCGCGCCTACGAAGCCGAATTTGTCACCATCCCCCTGGACGACGACGGGATGCAAGTGGACCTGGTGGAGGAGGCCATCCAGAAGACGCCGGTGCGCTTCATCTACATCCTGCCCAATTTCCACAACCCGGCGGGCACCACCGTGCCGGAAGACCGCCGACAGCGCCTGGTGGAGATTGCCCGCAAGTATGACTTGATTATCGTCGAGGATGACCCTTACGGCGCGCTGCGCTACGAGGGACAGGATATGCCGCCCATCGCTTCGATGGCCCCGGAGCGCACGATCTACCTCGGCACGTTCTCCAAGACGATGACGCCGGGGCTGCGCGTCGGCTGGGTGGCCGCGCCGGAGGAGATCACGTACCGTCTGGTGTTAGCCAAACAGGGCGCCGACCTGCACTCCAGCACTTTCGATCAGATGATTGCCAACGACATCGCCCAACGGGGAATTCTCCGGGCGCACGTCCGGCAATTGCGCGCGGTCTACCGGGAGCGCCGCGACACGATGCTGGACGCTCTGGCCGAATTTTGGCCCGAAGGGTGCAGTTGGACACGCCCGTTAGGCGGGCTGTTCCTGTGGGCCAGGGTGCCGGAGTGCATAGACACCAAGGAGTTCCTCGTAAAGGCGCTGGAGAAAAAGGTCGCATTCGTGCCCGGCGTGGACTTCTTCCCCTACGCGGACGGCGGCCACAATGCCATGCGCCTCAACTTCTCCAACGCCCAGCCCGAACAAATCGTCGAGGGCATCCATCGCCTGGGGCTGGCGATCAAAGAGGAATTAGCCCACCACGCTTGACGGCGCGGGTCAGCCAAAACAGCGGGGCGCACGATGCGCCCCGCTGTTCTTATCCACCCACGCGCGTTTGACGTTCCACTAACCTTTAATCACCGCCACCGGGTGGACGCGCGCCACCTTCCCCGCCAGCCCGGCGCCGGCCACCGATTCGACCACCTGATCCACCTCTTTGTAGGCCATGGGCGCCTCCTCGGCCAGGCCGCGCAGGCTGCCGGTGCGCACCACGATCCCTTGCCGGTTGAGATCCGCCCGCACCTGCTCGCCGCGCGTGGCGCGGATGGCGGCGTTGCGGCTCATGGTGCGGCCGGCGCCGTGGCAGGTGGAGCCGAATGTCTCGCCAAACCCGTCCGCCGTCCCCACCAGGACGTAGGAAGCCGTGCCCATCGAGCCGGGCACCAACACGGGCTGGCCGACTTCGCGGTACACGGCCGGCAGATCGGGATGGCCCGGTGGAAAGGAGCGCGTGGCGCCTTTGCGGTGTACCACAACTTTCATCGGCTTGCCGTCCACCGCGTGCTCCTCGACTTTGGCGATGTTGTGCGCCACGTCGTAGACCTGATGCAGGTCGCGGTCGGTCACTTTGCTGGCCAGCACCCGGTCAAACGCCTGGCGGACGAAGTGCGCCAGCACCTGCCGGTTGGCGAAGGCGTAGTTGGCCGCCGCCGCCATCCCCGCCATGTACTCCTGGCCTTCCGCCGATTGCACGGGCGCGGCCACCAGTTCCCGGTCGGGGATCGTGATGCCATAACGGCGCGGCGCGTCCTGCAAGGCGCGGATGGCCTGCTCGCACACCTCGTGGCCTAGGCCGCGCGACCCGCAGTGAATTTGCACCACGACTTGCCCCGGCCGCAGGCCGAAGGCGGTCGCAACGTCGGCGTTGTAGATTTCGTCCACCACGTCAATTTCGAGGAAGTGGTTGCCCGATCCCAGCGACCCCATCTGCGGGCGGCCCCGCTCCTTCGCGCGCTTGGGGACCACGTCGGCGCGCGCGCCGGCGATGCGCCCGTAGCTCTCCGTGCGCTCGGCGTCGGCGCGGGTGGCGTAGCCCTTCGAGATTGCCCACTCCGTGCCGCGTTCCAGCACGTCGTCCAATTCCTTGTCCGACAGCCGCACCGAGCCGTCTTCGCCTACGCCGCTGGGACACACTTTGAAAAGCGTTGCGATCAATTCTTCCAGGTATGGCTCAATGTCCTCGTAGTCCATAGCCGACGCCAGCATGCGCACACCGCAGTTGATGTCGTAGCCCACGCCGCCGGGCGAGACGATGCCGTCGCTGTAGCGGAACGCGGCGACGCCCCCAATCGGGAAGCCGTAGCCCTGGTGCATGTCCGGCATCGCCATCGCGTAGCGCACGATGCCCGGCAACATCGCCACGTTGACCAACTGCTCCACCGATTTGTCGCGGAAGGCCATGTCGAAAATCTGCTCGTTGCCGTAGATGCGGGCCGGAACGCGCATCCGGGCGTCGTAATGTGGCGGCAATTCCCACACGTAATCGCTCAGTTGTTCAAATTGATTCTTCTCCACCATAGCACACCTCGACTTTCTAAAAAAATCTCTGTTCTGTCAGCAGATTAAGCAGATTTTCAGATTTAATCTGCTGAATCTGCTCAATCTGCTGACAAAAAATTGAGCTTATGTATCCAACACAATTTCGGTTTCGTAGCCCTGCGGGGTTTGCTGGACGACGAGGTTGTGGAAGGTGGCGGCCTTGACGTAGCCCAGCCGTTCCGGCGCCGGCCCGCCATACACCGTGGCTTGCAGGTGCGTCGGCGACAGGGATTCAAAGCTGAATTCGGTGAAAACCAGGCCATTGACCTCGTTCTGATACAGCAGCTCGTTGAGCCAATCCACCAGCAGCATCTCCGCGTCCAGCGCGTCCAGCGTCACTGCGACGGCGCGCTCCGGCCTCACCTGGGCCAAATCGGCGACCAGCGCGAATGTTCCCCGCGCGGTAGTGATAAACAAGTCCGGCAGATCGTCGGCCCAGATATGCAGCGCCAGGTCGGCGGTATGATCAATTTCTTGCCAGCGTCCCATAGGTCTCCTCTGAAAATAAAGACTATTTCACGCAAAGGCGCAAAGACGCGAAGTAAAAAACAAGAACTTGGCGAGCTTGGCGTCTTTGCGTGAAATTTTCATCCAACCGCTGGTGAACCGCAGGGTAATGACGAATTCCTCAGAAAACAGGCTCAACGGATTGAACGGAAAGGATTGTCCGTTAAAATCCGTTGAATCCGTTGAGAAATTCCTCGATAAAGTCGGCCAGAGCTTCCCACGCATCCAGCGCAAAGCAGGGGACGTCCGCGCTCAGGGCGGGGATGTCGGTAACGAAGGCGATGCGGCCTTCCAGGTTGGTCAGCGGCGCGGGATTGTGGGCCGCGCGCACCACTTCGATTTTGGGCCAGGGCGCGCGTTTGAAGCCTTCCAGCAGGATCAGGTCTACGTCGTGAACCTGGGCCAGCACCGTTTCCAGCGGTGGCTCGGTCTCGCAGCGGTAGATGTGCGCCACGCGCTCCGGCGTCACCAGGAGGGTCTGCGCCGCGCCTGCGTCCCACAGGCGGCGCGTGTCCATGCCGGGCACATCGGTGACGATGTCGCGGTGCCACGTGTGCTTGACGACGGCGACGCGGTAGCCCCGCTGCGTCAACCGCGGGATGAGGGACTCCAGCAGCGTTGTCTTGCCGCTGCCGCTGTGTCCTACGAAAGCCAGGATTGGGATGGGCATACTCGCCTTTAGTTTTTATCAGCAGATTGAGCAGATTCAGCAGATTTTAGCTTGAATCTGTTGGCAGGCCTTAGCTCCGAGCCGAACAGTTTTTCAATTGCGCCATCACTTGCGCAGCGACTTCTTCCGGCGACAGGGATGAAGTGTCCACGTAAATATTGCAATGTTGGCGGGCGTGGGCCAGGCGCACCTGGCGTTCGGCAGGCCACCATGAGGAAGG
>JAKQHY010000216.1 GCA_029555965.1 Chloroflexota bacterium
CCGGAGGAGTGACAATGGCACGTACCCGAAAAACCTTAGAAGTTGACACCCGGCACATTTACAAACCAGAGATAACGCAGTGTCCGCATTGTGGCGCGCCCCTGGGCGCTCAGCGGCACTATCAGTGGCGCAAGACCGTGCAACACTTGGATCAGGTGGTGTATATCGCCAGTCAGGGGAAAACCTGTGGCAATCCGCAGTGTCGGCACCACGGTCAAGTCTATAGCGCAGCGGCCGCGCAGATGGAAACCCTCCCTGGCTGCACCTACGGCTTGGATGTGATTGTGCAAGTGGGGTGGTGGCGCGAGCCGGAACACTTGAATCGGCAGCAGATTCACGGTCGCCTGCAGGCACGGAGGGTGCAACTCTCGGAGCGTGAAGTCGACCATCTCTACCCGCATTATCAAGTGCTGCGGGCCTGCGCGGAGCGCTTGGATACTCAGCGGCTGGAAACCCTGGTTGGCGAACGTGGGGGCTTGATCATTAGCCTGGATGGCCTGGCGCCGGAAGGGGCCACGGAACAACTGTGGGTGGTGCGGGAGGTGCAGAGCGAGGTCGTGTTGGTGGTGGGGTGGCTGGCGCGGGTGAATCACGAGACCCTGGCGGCGTTACTTCAGCCCGTGGTTGACTTGAAGCTCCCCATCCTGGCCACGTTAAGTGCCAAGGAAGGGTGTGTCCAGAAAGCCCTGACCACGGTGTGGCCCGACGTGCCGCATCAGTGGTGTCAAGCGCATTACCTGGGCAACGCCCTGAAACCGCTCTACGCACGCGATTCGGCGCTCAAGACGGAGTTGCGGCAGCAGATTCGGGCGGCGGTCCGTGACAGTCTGGGAGAAGTGCTCAGCGATTCGGTCGAATCGGTTTTTTCCCCCTCAGTTGGTGGGCGGGCTGGCGGTATCTGAAGCCCCCGCGCCGGCCGCATCCCCCGCGCCGCCCACACGGGCCCAGGTGGTGCGGGACATGGCGCAAGACCTCCAACAGGCCCTCGCGCGGCAGGGACGCGCCCCCGGCACCTTGGCGGGACTGCCGATGCTGGCCGACCTCCAAGCCCTGCACGCCACCTTGGCGCAGTGCTTACAGTTGGCCGAAGACCCGCACTTGCGCCAGTGGTACACCGTGCTGGTGGAACAGTTGCCCCCCGCGGCGGTCGCCTTCGCCGAGGTGCAACAAGCGCGGGACTGGGTAACGGAGATTGGCGACATTTTGGCCCAGCCCTTACCCACCGCCACGGAACCTGGCGTGGGCGGCGACCGCGTGGCCTTGGACTTGGCCCACCATCTGGGACGAGTGGCGGACTTGCCGGCCCTGACGCCGTGGTTGACGCAATTTCGCACGGGCCTCCTGGCCCTCAGCGACCGCTACTGGCCGGGCTTGTTTCACTGCTACGACCACGTGGGCCTACCGGCTACCAACAATGCCCACGAAAGTCTCTTTGGGCAGACCAAGCGGCGCCTCCGCCGTCAACTAGGCGTCAGCGAACTGCGCGAAGCCCTGCTGCGCCGCGGCGCCTGGCTGGTGTTCCGCTGTGAGGCCTCTACCCCCGAGCAACTCCAAGCCGACCTGGCTCAGGTGAGTTGGACGGAATATGCCGCGGAACGGGAACGCTATGTCCGCCGCCAAGCCCAGTTTCAGCGGCGCTATCGCTGGCGGCACCACCGCGATGCCGTCTTGCAGCAACGCCTCGCGGATTGGGCGGAGGCTATCTCTGATTGTTAATGTGCGAGTTTTTCCTTAATAGAGTTCGTGCATAATAAGGGGACGCGATAGGCTCCCCCTATCTTTTGCTCCACCGCGCCGCTCAGGTAGGCATATTGGCCGCCACCCGTTTCCGAATGCGGGGGTTGACCAGGGCTACCACCGCGCGAAAGACGGTATCATAATCGTCCACATCATGCCGAAATTGCTCGGCCAAGACACGAAAATGCTTCAATTCACAGAGGGTATTCTCGACAATAATCCGCAGCGCCGAAAACTCGCGGTTGATGTCCTTTTCCGCTTGGGTCAGGGGATGATTGCGTTGGGCTTTGTGGGCCGTCGCTACACTATGCTCCGGCAGTTCATCTTGCAGGCCTTGATAGCCCGCATCCCCCCCCACGCCCACATCGGGCGGCAGGCGCTCTGCGGCCCCGGATTGGCGAAAGTCTTCCAGGTCATGCCCACTGCCCGGCGTGGAGGCGCTGACGTCGCGGATCTCACCATGCTCATTCACAATGATCTGCGTTTTGCGGGTGTGCCGCTTCTTCTTCCCCGAATAGTGTTGGCGTTGGGTGTCATAATCGTGGGAACGTTGCACCGGCTGTTCGGTGGCATCCACAAGCGCAAACAAGTCGGGACACTCGGCTTGCACCTGCGTCCAGTTCTTCGTCTGGCCGCGGGCCGGGGGTGTGACCCAGCCCAGCGTGGCTTCCCCCAGGGCTTGCAAAGTCGGCAACAAGTTCCACACATTCCGATTCGCGGTAGAACTATCCACCTCAAACAGAAATCCCAACACCTCCTGGTTCACATACAGCTTCAACCACAGCAACGTCATCAACAACCGGTCGCGCAATGTCAATTCATAATCCCGCCCGCCGCCAATCGCACGTTGCCGCGGGCGTTGACTCAACCGCGCCCGCTCATGCGCGCTCCAAATCGGCAGCACTTTGATGTACAACTCATCAAATTCGGACACCGTGACCCCCAAAGAAACTCTTGAACAAGCGGGGCTTACACTTCAGATCATGGTAGCGGATTTTCATGAACACCTCCAGTAGGCGATTGGGGAGGAGTTTACCCACTTTTGCTTATTGTGCAACAACTCTATCGTCTTCACCACGGATCACGCCCTCAACGCGCTGGTGGCCGGGGGCAACGACCGGGTGATTTACGATTTGCTGTTCCGCGCGGCCACCGAGACCCTGAAAGCATACGGGCAGCGGGAGTTAGGGGGCGAGTTAGGCATCACGGCGGTACTCCACACCTGGGGGCAACAGTTGCCGCGGCATATTCACTTGCACACGCTGGTGACGGGCGGGGCGTTGGGGCGCACGGCGGACGGGCGGTATCGCTGGCAGGCGAGTAAAGCCAGCTACTTATTTGACATTGTGGCGGTGGCGGCGACATTCCGGGACAAGTTCTGCGACGGGCTGTTGGCGTTGCACACGCAGGGGCAGTTGGTGGCGTATGGGAGCGCGGCGGAAGTAGAGGTTCCCGCGTTGGTGGCGGGGTTACGGGCGAAAAAGTGGGAAGTCTTCGCGCGAGTGGCGCGGGACCGGGAGACGGATGGCGGGGCGGCAAAGGTGCTGGACTACTTCGGGCGCTACGTGAACCGCGTCGCCATCGCCAACTATCGGATCGTGGAGATCCGGGGGCGGCAGGTGAGTTTTCGGTATTACGACAACCCGGCGGGTGGCGCCGAAAAAGTGCTGACGCTGGATGCGGTAGAATTCATCCGGCGGTTTATGCAGCATGTGCTGCCGCCAGGGTACATGCGAATTCGGCACTACGGGCTGCATCACAACCGCAAACGCGCGCAGTTGGCGGCAGCGCGGGCCTTGCTACACGCGCCGGAACCCGCGGCCCCCACCTTAACCTTACATGGGTGGCTGACGGAGATATTGGGAGTGGATCCGCGTCAATGTCCCTACTGCGAGACTGGGGAGCTGGTGCGGCTGGGGCAGTTCGGGCCGGTGACGGGTTGGAAAACGGTGGGGATGCAGTTGTTAGGTCTCGACCTGCGGGGGAGAGCCGTATGTTGAGGATGGCCCGGCGTCGCGGGAAGGGTGAATTGCGCCCGGTGGGGGCAATGCGGGTTGATCTGGCGCGTGATCGGCGTCTGCCGGGCGAGAAAGTGGGGCCACAGGCCCGGCGAGAGCATGATTCCGGCCCGTTGGGGCGCGTGGCGGGCTATCTGGCGGGCGCTGACCACTGTGATTGCGCGTGGGGGCACCCCGCATAGAAATTCCATAGCGGTAGCCGTCGGCTGTATCCGGGTTCGTCCAACATGGATTGCAACCGACGCGCCGGGAGGACGAAGCGACACGTTACCACCGCCGAGGGTGTGGCGGGGGTTTTCTCGCTCACGCTTGGGGCGCGCGGCTGAATCCTAAGTCGTTTCCTAAGTCGTTCAAAGGCGCACGAAAAGTTGATTGAATCGAGAAAGTACATTGAAGTAATATGGCGGTGTGTTAACTTCGCGATTTTTTCGTTGGCTATTCTAGGGCCATGGGGTACGGTTTTTGGCGATGTCGTTTATGGCTCTGATATGCTCAGGCTGCCTCTTCTTTTTGTAAGTGATGCAATCTTGGAGGGTGATGTTCCGGCATATTGGATTTCTTGGGGAATTTATCATTGTTTTGGCTGGATATGGTTTGGGATTTACTGGACAGTAAATTTCGCGAGGGCTTCCCATAAAAATAGAATGTGGGATAAATTTTGGTTCACCCTTCCCTTATTGGTGAGTACAGGATTCTTGGTACTGGATGCCTCAGTGCGTATTTTGAGTGACCCTCTAAACAGGTTTTGGTGGCCTGAATTGTATTGGGGGTACTGGCTTCTTTTGATTAGTATTGGCTCCAGTATCTTGTTAGAGATTGGAGTTTATCTGGCAAGATTTGGTCGGGGTGAAGGCGCATGCCAGACCCGGCCCGGTGCAGAGTGAAGCCACCGGGGGCGCTGTTGATGCGGTGTCGCCGGAGCATCGCGGGCGGGTGGGTCGGGGCGGTTGTCGCCCAACATCGCTTCAAGTCCGACGCGGACAGCTTTGTCAAGAGGGAAAAAAGTGACACTTGGTTAAAGGCACACAGCGTCTTAGCGTAGCCAGAGGGTATTTTTTCTCTAGCTCCGTTGAGTGAAAACTTATGACGAACACAAGTTGTTGCCAATACCAGACTGCCCATTACCGGCCCCGGGGTTGCACAGGGCCGACTAGGTCTTACACTGCCCTAGCGGGATGCGCTAGGGCGCCGGTGTTGCTGGATTTGTTGCGTGTGATACGTCTCGTTATAGGCTTCCCGGCGCTGCCAGAGCGTCCAGATGATGGTGAGCCAGCGATTGGCCAGGCAGCGATAGGCGTGGCTTTTGGTGTGCCCGCGCGCGCGACACTGCGCGTAGTATGTGGCGGCCCAATCGGCTTGGCGCACGGAGGCTTGGGCAAACTGCTGCGCCGTCTGCCGATACGTGCGATTGCAGGCGCGCCGAAAACGTACCTGGTGGCTTTTGCCGCTCTTGTGCGTCACGGGACACGTGCCGGCGAGCGCTTGGATGATCGCCGGATCAGGATAGCGGTCGCGATGGTCGCCAAACATGACAAGAAATTGTGGGGCGAGCAGGGCGCCGGCGCCGGGCAGCGAAGTGTAAATGTAGCTATCGGGGTGTTCCTGGAAGCCCTGCTGCACGGCGCAGAGCAAGGTTTCCTTCCGCTGCACCAGGTTGAGTAAGACCGCGGCCAAGAAGCCCGTTTCAGCTTGATAGGCGTGTACCACGCTGGGATCAGCCGCGAACGCGGGGCGCTGCAAATGGGCGAAATGCTCTGGCAGCAGCTTATCCCAGGTGTAGCGTTGCGCTTTGCAGAAGCTGACAAACTCGGTATAGGACAGCGCCTGGGCGGCTTGCGGGGTCGGATAACGTTGCCGAAAGTGCAAGGAAAGCGGCGAATGGAGGTCATGAAACAAGCCCAAGGCGGTGGGATAGTAGCGCAGTAACACCGCGCGCAGGCGATTGTGATAGACAACAAGGGTGTGGGTAAGTTGGGCGATGCTATCCAATTGGACGCTGAGTTGGCGCACCCGCGCGCCATCGGGTTGCCAGGGCAAGAAGCGCTCATGGTCAGTGCGCAGCAGATCAGCGAGCAAGAAAGCGTCGGAATCATCATCGTGGGCGCGGGAGGCGCGGTAGCTGGCGCGGCGGCTATGGGTGATGTGCGGGGCGATGACATAGAGCGGGTACTGGTGATCCCAACAGAAATCGACCAGCAAGTTGTAGGCGGTTTCCAGCGCGATGGCGCAGTCACTGGGCGGCACGCCTAGTTTAGTGCGTTGTTGCTCAAAGGTTTCCATACCGGCCACCGAATGGGGGATCACAAACTGCGCTAAGGTGGCGCCGTGGGCATTGAGCACATGGACATGATGGTGCTTTTCACTCCAATCAATGCCAATGAACGTTGCCATGGTGTCTCTCCTTTGTTTGGCTGAGCGCAACGCAGCGGACGCCGGTTGACCGTATGCCTATTAGGGCGCTCGTGGCGCAGACAGCTTTGGACGGTGGGCCGGATACTCTTGGGGGACAGTCCGCGTCGGGCACTCGTGGTGCAGCTTCGCCGAGGTCCTCTCGAGCCAAGAGCGCTGCGTTGCAGTGAATACAGCTTGGTAATGGCGTTTAGTGTTCGTATCTTCTATTCTCAGTAGATCGAAATTTTAACAAGGGCCACATGAAAATACATGGGCCTAGAAAAAAAGCGAGCTTGTAGTATCCTCAGGATTCTGACCAAAGAACACGAGAGGAGACAAGCTCGCATGACTCATCATACACTGACCTTGACGGATACGGAAGTCTTGGAGACGGCGCAAACCGGGATGGCTACGCACATACCGTTGAACGCCGCGGGCTATGCGTGTAGTACGGATGATTTGTACAAGGTTTTGTTGGGCGCAGCGGTGCAGCGGAGCACCCTTGAAGCCGCGTGCGCGGAGTTGGTGGGAACGCCCGGGAGTAATACGATTCGCAATTATCTGAATGAACAATTGACGCTTGAGGAGTTGCCGCAACTGGAAACCCAACTCAACCAAGCGTTGAGGACGCATCTGCCGCCGTGCCTCAAGCGCCAACCGCGGGTCATCGCGCTGGATATGCATGACCGGCCCTATTACGGCAAAACCACGCAGGAGGAGGGCTTGTGGGTCCGTGGTCGGGCGAAAGCGGGCACCACGCGTTTCTATCGCATCGCCACCGCCTATGTGGTCCTCAACGGCTTGCGTTTCACCCTGGGCCTGTGCTTTGTGTTGCCGGACGACACGACCGTGCCGGTAGTGGCAACGTTGTGCCGTTACGTGGTAGCCTTGGGTATTCCGCGCAAGTACCTGTTGTTGGACCGGGGCTTTGCGGGCATCGAGGTGCAAACCTACCTCGATGCCCAGCAGATTCCTGCGATTATTGCCTGCCCCATTCGCGGCAAGACCGGCGGCACGCGCGCGTTGTGTCACGGGCGCAAGAGTTACCGTACGCAACACACCTTTGTGAGTCAAGGTGGCAAGCAGCAACGCACGGCCGAACTGGCGCTCTGTCGCACTTTCACCACCGCCAAACGCACGAAACGGTTGAAACGGCGGGCGATGTGGCAAGTCTTCATCTTGATTCATCTCGAGATGCAACCGCCGCAAGTGGTTCAGGTGTACAAGTATCGCTTTAGAATTGAGACCAGTTACCGTTGCGCTAACCAAGTGCGGGGGTGGACCACCTCCCCCAATCCCGTCTTGCGCTTTCTGTTGATGGCCCTGGCGGTCTATTTGCTCAATGTCTGGGTGTGGTTGCGCTGGTGCTTTACCCAAATCCCCCGGCGGGGGCGGCGCAAGTTGGACCTTCACGCTTTTCGGGTGGCGCGTTTCGCGCGTTTTATCATTCATGCTTTGAAAGACCATTATGGTATTGTCCATCAGATAACGGCTGTCGCCGCCCCATTACTATGAAATTTCGATCTACTGAATCTAATTACCGACAAAGATCTTCAATCTGAAGAGACGCAGCAATCTCTTTGGCAATTTGTATCTCAAGAACAAGGAGCGGATTATGTAATTGCATGGCTTTTAACTGAGTATCCGCACTCAACGGTTGCGGATTGCCACAAAGACCCGCCTCTTTTAGATTATCCAGAGATCAAATGGCACGAAGGCTATAATAATAATGTGGAACGTATATGGTTTGGCCCGTGGTGGTCAGGGGCAGAGTAATTGTATGGAGGTTGATATGAAAATACAATATAATTTTATGCTAGGTCTGTGTTTGTTAAGTTTGATTATTGGGTTAAGCAGTTGTGCTACCGCACCTTCAATCGCCCAAGATTATCATGTTGTACCGACTCCGGTTAATGTAAGTTATATACCACCATGTAATAAACCAACTTGGGTAGTTGGAGAGCAAGAAGTATGTGGTTTTTTAGTTACCCCATTGCCTAGCGAGGCAGTCCGTGTGGGATCCATCACCGTTTTCTCGCCAACAATAACCAATCAACTGCAACTAAGTTATACTATGCGTGAAGATGTACCACCGTGGCAACCTGTCACACGCACCAAGCAAATTATGCCCGCGCGGAAACTCTTTATCCAAGATATTCGAAGTGGTCAAGAAATTCGTTTAGGGGATGAGGCTGGGGATGCATTCTTGGAAATCAAGACCAGTCAGTATGTGATCTGGCGTTATCAATGGAATGGACAAAGCGAAACAACCAGGAAAACAGGCTTATATGCACATATATTAGAAACAGGTGAAGAAATATCTATAGCCCAAGCTCCTGATCTTGCCCCTTGGTATCCAGAAAGCGATGCGAATTGGGTGATTTATACTAATGCAAGAACTGCTAATAATCCTCAGGCTAGTCTACGTGCTTATAACTTGTCTACCGGTGAAGATTTTGTTTTAAGCGAGACAATCCCCGACTATGGTAGGCCCGCAAGTGATTATTACGCCGTTAGTGGTAATAAAGTCACTTACATAACTCCTTGGAAAATACATGTTTATGATCTGCTAGAACGAACTGTACATACACTTGCTGTGCCCCACATAACATCTCCTGTGAACCTGAGCATTTCTGGTGATATCATTGTCTGGTGGGATAAATTCTGGCATGGCTACGACTTACAACAAGATGCTCTATTCACCATTCCCACAATTCCATTAGGATGGGAGAATATTTCGGTGCAACCTGCTCGTCCAGTAACCATTAAAGACGACCACTTGTATTGGTCACTGAAAGTCAACGAAGAAATCTACCATTTCACCGCGCCCATCATTCGCAACCAGTGATGTTGTCCTTTGCCCCGCCGCCCAAGTTATGGGCGGCGGGGCAGTCGCCTACCCCGCCGCCACTCCCGAACCGGACGTGAGACTTTCGCCTCATCCGGCTCTTCAGAATACGAGTCTTTGTCATAGACACGGCTTACCGTGAACGAGATCGTGACA
>JAKQHY010000219.1 GCA_029555965.1 Chloroflexota bacterium
CGGAAATTCGGATAAGCAAATGAGCGGATCAGCAGCTTCGCTTTTTCGCCGATCCGCTGATCCGCCGATCCGCGAAAGGGAAATCACGAATGAGTGACAAAACGAGACGCACACTTTACGAGCAGCGGGGCAAGACCTCGCGCTTCATTCACGCTGCCATCGAACCCAACGGCGATCTGGTCGTCTCAGGGCAGGACCTCGGCGATGATCCGCAGCAGTTTTGGGGCGACGACGACTACGAGTTCTGGGTGACGGTCTCCGCCGAACACAAGGACGCCGTACTGCTGGCGCTGTTGGCGGCGCGCTTCGGCGGCGATCCAGCGGCGGTGGATAGTTTCCGCGCCTTTCTGGTCGAAAATGAAATTCCGGGGAAATTTGAAACATGGGTGTAACTTCTATGGAAAACCAACTTACCGGCAATTGTCTGGCCGAAATCTTCGGCTATCCGCTCCGCAATACGACAGACGCGGCGCGCGCGGCGCGCCAACAGCATGGATGTCCCTTTACGGGCAAGACCTGCACCAAACAGAGTCAACTGCTGGCCTACCCGTTTGGCGTCTGCGCAGTGGAACGTCACGACGTCGTCGGCGCCGTGTGTCCCCAGCGCTTTGAGGAACCCAACCCGGAAACCGGCAATCCACGGGTTCTGGAGGACATCGCGCGGCACTATTTTGGCGATCCCGAAGGCGTGCTGGCTTTCCCCAACATGAGAGTCCCCGGCCTGGGCAGCATTGACTACGTGTTGGTGCGCCACAAACCGCTCAAAGCTGAGGTGGAGGATTTTGTCGCCGTGGATTTTCAGGCGGACGCCATCGGCGGCGCGGACGTGGTCATTCAGAAACTTGAGGAGTTTATGGCCGGTCAGGACATCCTGACGCCCACCTACCAGTTTGGGATGAACACGGACGACGCGCTCAGACGCGCCATGACGCAACTTTTCAACAAAGGGATCCTCTACGAAAGGTGGGGGATGCACGGGTACTGGGTCATCCAGGAGTACGTTTTCACCACTCTGATGCGGCGCTACGGGTTCAAACCGGCGGGGTATGCCGTAGACCACGCCGCGCGGTTCGCCCTCTATGACCTGACGCCGCAAGACGATCGCTTTACCCTGCAACTCGTCCGGTTTGTCTCCACCACGGTGGATGAGGTATACCAGGCCATGCAGCAAAACCTGGATTTACCCGAAAAGGATGCGTTCATCAGCACGCTGAACGCCAAACTTAAATCGAAGTTGAGCGTTAAGTTCAAGTAAACGACGGAGTTTTTCATGCCCATCATGACCACCCGCAACTATACTGTTAACGATCTGCCGCTATTGGCCGAATTTTTCTCCCGTTATCAGGCCGCCATCCCCGACGCCAAACTCGCCCCACCAGAGCTTTACACCTATCATCCGGGCGCGGACAACGGGGCGAATGTCTTTTGCGCGATGGACGACTCCGGAACGATGTGCGGCTTCGCGCCGGTGTTCCCCGCGCCCTGCGACGATGCCACGCCCCTCACCGAGCCGCACCACCTCTGGACGGTTATCCTCGCCGACCCCGGCCTGGAGGCGGACGCCGCCACCCAAATCCGCGCGGCGCTGCTGGAGCGCGTGGTCGCCCGCGCGCGGACGCTGGCGGATGGCTTCCCACCCGGTCATGCGGTGCGCCTCGCCTCCGATTTGATGGCATCACAACGACCGGAGATTGACTTCTTGCTCGGTCAGGGCTTTGAGCTTTACGAAACAGTGCATATCATGCGCTGCGACCTGACCGAGCCACTGCTTGACTCGCCGCAGCCTACCGGCGTGACTATCCGTCGCTGGCGGATGGAGACGGAGTCCGAACAGGATGCCTACCTGGCCGCTTACAATCGCTGTTTGCCCGCTAACGCCAAAGATCGCGCCGCCTTGCAATTCTTCATGCAATCGTCAGGGTGGGCAAAGGGAACTGCGATTGCCGCCTTTGATGCGGCGGGAAACCTGGTCGCCAGCATCCTCGCATCCCCCCACGAAGAGGGCGGATTCGGGATGACCGACGACGTCTTCGTCCTGCCAGAATGGCGGGGGCGCGGGCTGGCGAAATACCTGGTCAACGCGGGATTGGCTTACCTGCGCGAGATCGGCCTGTCGCAGGCCATCCTCGAAGTCCTCGCCAACAACGCGCCGGCCGTCCACGTCTACCAGGCAACGGGGCACAAAATTATCAATCAAGAAGTGCTGTTAGGGAAGTGGCTATTGGCACCCACGGGCGGCTCGCCGCCGGAGAGAACGTACGTTGAAAAACCAGAAAGCAGTCAGAAAGGATGTGACAAATGACATAATATCCCGTGACAACTTGCGCATTTTCAATCATGCAGTATAATTCCTGCCTATACTGGGATGTAGTTCAATCGGTAGAATACCCGGCTGTTAACCGGAACGTTGAAGGTTCGAGTCCTTCCATCCCAGCCACATCATCATTTTTCTGTCCCCCCTGGCGAAAGCCATCGCGCAGCATCCAAAGCAGTCACGGTGAGCCATGCCCTTTCCCCCGATGAACGCACCTTCATGAACTTGTAGGCTATGGCCTAATAGTATAAGTCCTATATAATAGACGCTTGGAGTTGATGGCAGATATAGCGAGGTGGCCTGATGAAAAGGATCATGCAATGTTTCACACACTTTTGGCTGGGGTGGGCTATGGTGATCGGGTTAACGGCGATCCCTGGCGTGGCGGCGCCGCCGGCGCGCGCGGCAGCGCGCAATGCGCCGGACATCATAGATACTGCGCCCTTCCTGCAAACCACGGCAACCCCATCCCCTACGCCGTTACCCACCGTCACGCCGCGCCTTGAAGTTACCGCTACCACCCCAGCGACACAAACGACGCCGTCCGCAACGCCGACGGTTGCGCTGACGGCCACCGCCACGACGCCCCCCCCCACGGTGACGACTGCGAGGCAATTGCCAAGAGCCAGCGCCACACCGACGACGCAGCCTTCCCCCACCCCAACTCCTATAGAAGTCGCGCCGGCGAATGGCGCGGGCCAATCGCCGTTCCTACGCATCGCCATCGCCGGAGGCGTGTTCTTGCTGTGTGGGATGGGAATTTTCCTGCTGGCGCGGCGCGGTGGACTTAAAGACGCGCTGACCGCGGCTTTCTCGATGAGCAAATGGCGAATGCAAGGGCTAAAGCTGACAGCGGACATCAATGGCGTCGAAAAACAAAAGGCCAAAGCGGTTGGCGAATTGGGCGTCAAAGCCTGGCAGCTCAGGATCGCCCACCCCGAATATTCGCAAATCTATGAGGCATTGGAAAAGTTGGAGGCGGCGCAGGAGGCGCAACGCACGCAAATTGCCGGATTGGAACAGCAGGTGCGCGATGTCAACGAAAAACAGGGACAACTTCAAACCCATTTCGGCGGACAGATCAAAGATGAGCAGACCCAACGGCAAGCCGCCCAGGAACGCCTGAATCGCTCCAAAACGGCGCTCAAAGCCACCGACCAACAACTCCGACAATTACAAAAGCAAGTCCAGCAAACGACCAGTGAGATGCGCGTGCTCCAAAAACGGCTCACGGAATTGCAAAATTCCAGTACACCGGGACGCGAAGCCCAAATTCAGGCCGTCAACGATGCATTGGCAACCTTGCAACAGGGCCTCACCACGCTTGAGCCGCAACAGGCAGCAGCGCAGGCCGCCTACGATCAACAACAAGCGGATCAGCAGCCGATTGTTGCGGAAGTGGCCGGCTGTGACGCCACGTTGAAGCAGCTCCAGCAAGCGATGCAAGCCGCGTTGGAACCGGGGGACAATACCTTGAAGTCGCTGGAAAAGCAAATCAAGAGCGCCCAAGAAACCCTCAAACAGTTGGGCCGTCAGCAACAAGAGCAGTTAGCGCTATTCGGGCCACAAGTCAACATCGTGCGGCCGCCGGAGGCAAACCTGCAATCCGATTACGCGCGGCTCGATCAGATAGGGCAACAATTGGCCGCGCTCACCGCGCAAGATACTCTGGTCAAAGCGCGTCTGGCAACCCTGGATCAAAAGACCCTGTGGCGATTTTATGGGATAGTCTTACTGATGGTGGGAGGCCTGGGCAGTTTAGTTTTCATAGCGCTCGATTTGTCCTCGTAGGCTAGGGCGCGTCGAATTGTGCGGTTGATGCGCGGCGGGACGCTCGCTACCGGTTAAAATCGCTTCTCCAGTTCCTCGAGCGTACTCGGCCAGTCTTCCTTCAACAGGCGGGATAGCGCCCGGTCTGCCAACAATCGATCTTCCGTCTGGCAGTGTGGGCAGTAGTTCGTCTCGTTGGTGGCGTAGCAAATACGCTGGACTTTGGCGCCGCAGACCGGACAGGGCCGCCCATAACGCCCGTGAACGGCCATCGCCTCGTGAAACGCCGTGACTTTGGTGGGAAAACCATCCCCCGCCTCCGCCCGCAAGCGCTCGATCCACTCCAGAAGCACGCTCTTCGTGGCTTCCGCAAGCTGAGCTACCTGCGCGTCCGTCAGATTTTTGGTGAGCAAAAAGGGCGAGAGCCGCGCGCGATGCAGGATCTCGTCCGAATAAGCGTTACCGATGCCGCTGAAAATATGCGGATCGGTCAACGCGCGTTTGAGCGTGTGATTTTCCGCCTTGAGCGCGGCGTGAAAGTCGGCGACCGTCGCGTCCAGCACCTCCAGTCCGCCGCGCTCAAAATCGGCAAGCCCGTCTCTACCCCAGACCAGGTGCAAACTGGCGCGCTTTTGCTTCGAGGTCTCCGTGATGAGCAATGTGCCGCCGGCGAAATCCAACGCCGCCAGCCAGCCCTTTGCCGGAACTTTGTGTCCCGCCTCGTACCAGCCCAGGCGCCCGTGGATCATCAGATGCAGGACGAGGAAGTAATCGTCGTCGAAGTCAAAGACGATGCGCTTCCCCATCCGCTCGATGGCGCGCAGCGTCCGGCCCTCCAGCGCGACGAGGGGCGGATCTGCCGTGCGCAGCAAAAAGATGTGGGCAATCCGCGCCTTTTCAAGCGGCTGCCCCAGGATGAAGTGGCGCAGCCGCTCAATATAGACGACGATGTCGGGATATTCAGGCATCAGAGGATCTTCAGGATGCGGCAACCGCAGCTTTGCGACTCGCCTCCACGGCGTCCAAGAGAGCGGTGTATGCATCGGCAAAGGACTTGACACCCTCCACTTCAAGCGCCTCGGTCACGGCGGCCATCGAGATGCCCAGCGCCTCCAGGCTTGCCAGCGTTTGCTCGGCCCCGGCCACGTCCTCCAGCAAGCTGCCGGAACGCACCTGCCCGTGATCCAGGAAGGCCGTCACAGTTTGCGGCGGCATCGTGTTGACGGTGTCTGGCCCGATCAGTTCCTCCACGTAGAGGACGTCCCGGTATGCCGGGTTCTTGGTGCTGGTCGAAGCCCACAGGGGCCGCTGCACCCGCGCGCCGCGCGCTTTGAGCGCCTGGAAACGCGGGGCGCCGAATACTTTCTGGTATTTGGCGTAGGCCATCCGGGCGTTGGCGATGGCGGCCTTCCCTGGCAGGCGTTGCGCCTGTCCGGCGTGCGCGTCGCCGCGCGCAACGATTTTCGCCAGACGGTCATCCACCTTGGTGTCAACGCGCGACACGAAGAAAGAAGCCACCGACGCGATCCGATCCACCGGCAACCCGGCGGTCACACGCTGCTCCAACCCGGCCAGGTAGGCGTCCATCACAGCCAGGTAGCGCTCCAACGCGAAAATCAGGGTGACGTTGACGTTGATGCCTGCGGCAATCGCCCCGGTGATGGCCGGCAGGCCGGCGACCGTGGCGGGAATCTTGATCATCAGGTTGGGCCGGGCCACGCGCTGCCAGAGTTGCTGCGCCTCGGCGAGCGTGCCCGCAGTGTCATTCGCCAGGTAGGGATCAACTTCCAGACTGACGTAGCCATCGCCCCCATCCGTTTCCTCGTAGAGCGGGCGAAACAGGTCCGCCGCCGCCTGGATGTCCTCGACCGCAAGCTGCCAGAAAATCTCTCGCGCACTGCGGCCCGCCTGCGCCAGCGGAACCAGACCCGCGTCGTAGTCGTGCGATTTGGTGATTGCGTTCATAAAGATCGTCGGGTTGGAGGTGACGCCGCGCACCTCGCCGCGCGCGATCATCCCGGCCAGCTCGCCGTTGACTAGCAGCCCGCGTTGGATATTATCGTACCACACCGATTGTCCGGCTGCGTGCAATTGTTGTATTGTGTGCATAAGTAAGTCCTCCTTGTAGAGTAGGGATTAGGGAGTGGGGAGTAGGGTTAGGCAATCACCACTCCTTACTTCCCACTTCCTTCTGTTCAGCGTTGTATGCGTGCGGAGCCGCCCTGGGCGAACGCGCGAACTTGTTCGAGTGTCGCCATCGTCGTGTCGCCGGGGAAGGTAGTCAACAATGCGCCGTGCGCCCACCCCAGATTGACCGCTTCCTGCTCGGACGCGCCGGACAGGAGGCCGTAGAAGAAGCCTGCGGCGTAGCCGTCGCCGCCGCCGACGCGATCCAACACGTCCAGCTCGCAGGTGGGCGATTGGTAGGTCTGACCGTTGATCCAGGCCACCGCGCCCCAACTATGCCGGTTGGTCGAGTGGACCTCGCGCAGGGTGGTCGCCACCACCTTGACGTTCGGATACAGGTCGGTCACTTGGTCAATCATCCCGAAGAAAACGCTGGGATCAAGTTTGGACTTGGCCGCGACCTTGGGGCCGGGGATGCCGAGGCCCATCTGCAAGTCCTCTTCGTTGCCGACGATCACGTCAACGTTTTCCACGATGCGCTTGAGCACCTTCAGGGCAATTTCGTGCCCGCCCCAGAGGTTCCACAACTTGGCGCGGTAGTTGAGGTCAATGGACGTGATGGCGCCGGCGGCTTTGGCGGCCTTCATCCCCTCGATGATCAGCTCACCCGTGGTTTCGGACAAGGCGGCGAAGATGCCGCCGCTGTGGAACCAACGCGCGCGATCCCCGAAAATTTTGCCCCAGTCGAAGTCCCCCGGTTTGAGCTGCGCCGCGGCTTCGTTGCAGCGATTGTAGAACACCACGGGAGCGCGCAGGCCTTGCCCGCGGTCGCTGTAGACCGTGGCCATGTTTGGGCCGGTGACGCCATTGTGCTCGAAGCGCTTGTAGAAGGGAAGAACGCCCATCGCGCGCACGCGCTCCGCGATCAGATCGCCGATGGGGTAGTCCACCATCGCCGAGACAATGGCCGTCCTCAAACGGAAGCAGTCTGCCAGGTTGGCGGCCACGTTGAACTCGCCGCCGCTCACATGGATGTCGCAATGGGTCGCCTTGCGAAAGGGAACGATCCCTGGATCGAGCCGGTGAACCAGTCCGCCCAGCGATACCAGGTCCAACACGCTATCTTGCAGGTCTCCCTCGGCAGGTGGTTTCAGGTTCATGCCATATTTCATCGTTTGCGCCTCACTTTGTATAGGTTTTTGTCAGCAGATTAAACAGGTCTAGCCGGTTCGGTAGATTGTACGGCCTTATTGACAGAACGGCAAGTGAACTTGCCACAAGTCCCAGATTGACGCCTCAGCCCCACCAGCTTTCTGCCTGCGCAGAGGCGGACGAGGTAGGCGCGGCCCTGTTGATCGCCGCCGGCCACGTCTACACGGCGGAGACGCGCCCGACGAAGAGGCCCCAGGGCTTTATCATTCTCGTCAGACCACGCTTACCGGGCAGATTTTGCGGCTGAAGCCGCCGAAAAAAGGAGGTTTTGCGGTGACGGGCGGTAGCCCGTCACCACAAAACCTCCTTAAAAATCACGGCTTTAGCCGTCTTCTGTGTTGCGGCGCACCACCTGGCGGGAGAATGATAAGGCCCTGGAAGAGACCCCCTATTGCATAGTTTTTGATAAGTCATACCATGAGTGAAGCGGTGACCCTCTCCACCTGCACTCTAAAATTCTGTGAAACTTAGCTGCCAGACGCTTATTGCCAGGTCGCCGGCGGGGCGACTAAAGCCGTGGTCCCAGAGTGTTGTTTGGTGGGCATGGAATGCCCGTCCCTCTTCGTTACCCCAATCAATCCGCTTTTTTATGACCAGGGCTGTGATGTAACAGCGGCAACAGGCAAACCTCAAATTCATGACTTCAGTTGCATGTATCCATCGCAGACTGAAGCGTTAGCGTTTCAACGTTCCACCATGTCACAAGGAGGGTAGTATGAGCAAGAAGTTGTTTCCATTCCGTCGCTGCCTGCGGGCAGTGAGCCAGGCTTTCCTGGCAGTCGTTTTGTTGGCGGGAAGCGCGCCGTTTGCGCCGGAGTTGCCGCCGGCGGCGGCAGTGACCGCGCCGCTGCCAGCCGTCCCCAGCCGCGTTCAACCGGCGCCGCTAACGCCAATGGCGCCGCGCGCCGCGGAGGTCGCCGCGCCGGAACCGCCGCCCGCCGCCGACCTCCCCGCCGAAGTCGTCGGCAAGCCAGAAGTAGTGGCCGAACGCACCGCCGACAGCGCCACCTACGACCTGGGCGATGGCAAGTATGCGCTGGTGCAGGACTCGCAGCCGATGCACTACCAGGATGCGGACGGGGCCTGGCGGCGCATTGACCCGGCCTTCGTCGCGGAGACAGGCGGCTGGATCAACCGCACCAACGCCCTCAAGACCGGCGTCGGCGCGCGCAGCGGGCGCGCCAACCTCACCCACGGGCAGTTGGGGGTAGGGTGGACGCCGCACACCCTGCAAATGACGGACGCCGCCGGGAACGCGACGCCGTGGGCGACCGTGTTAGCCGAAGCGGCGGCGCTCACCGGAACGCTCGGCGCGGACGCGCGCAGCGTGACTTACCCGGCCGCCTGGAGCGAACCCACGCTGCTGGAGCGCTGGGTGAGCGGCTACGGGCAGTCAGAATACAGTTTGCAAATAGCGGAACAGCCGGAAAAGCGACTGCTCTCTCAAGCCGGGTTTCTTGAGCTGCGCGTCACCCTGCATCTTTTCCCCGGCACACAGCTTCAGATGAATGGCGCGCCGATCACAACCGACACCCTGCCCCTGGAAACCTCCGGCGCGCTAACCTTCGTCAGCGACTCGGGCGAGACACTCGCATTGCAACCGCCGCAGGCGTATGAAGCAGGCCATCCTGCCGAGCGCGTCGCGGGCAGCTACACGCTGGCGGCGGGGAAAGATGCAACCACGCTCGAATTGGCCGCGCGCATCCCGGCGGACTGGCTCGCCGCCGCCGACCGGCAATACCCGGTCGTGCTTGATCCGGTCTTCCAGGTGAAAACGCCCACGACGGCCAAAATCGCCTTCTACAGCAATGAAGGCGCGCATCCCTTCAGCAGTTGGTATAGTGCCGACCCGGTCATTGACATCGGACAGTATGCCGACGGCGTGACGCGCGCCTATCTCCGTTTCGCCATGCCCTCATTACCTAGCAGCGTGCAAATTGACGATGCCTATCTGCAAGTGTTACCCCAAAATGGCTGGATTTCGTGCGATTACGATATTGAAAACCCGGATATCTGCTTCTGGGATACCGGCGCCAATGCCGGTATGCGCTATGGGCTGGTGGCACAAGTAGGTGTCTATAAGCCTAGTTACACGGCGGAATGGTGGAACAGCGACGCCGCCCCCCCGGCCCCCGGCGATCTCGGCGATCAGGATGAGCTGCGCTGGGACGTGACCGCCGGCGGCGACATTACACGCCTGGATATTCCCAACGAATGGATTGAAGACTGGCGCACGTTGAATGGCAATCGGGGGGTCATCCTGAAACTCGTCAATGAGTTTTGCTATACCAGCACGCCCATTGTCGGCTGGGGCACCCATCACGACATCCGCCATTTTCCGGATGGCTGTGGCGTGTTCGAGATGCAAAGCCCCACCGTCTATGATCCCTCCGCTGCGGCGACGGACTTTGGCGCCATGGTGGGCAGCGTCCGCAATGGCGGCATTCGCCTCATCGTGACGTACACCGGGCCAACGCTCTACCGTAACATCCCCATCAATGGCATGATTGGCGAGGGTGTCACGGCCCCTAGCCTTGATTCGGTGTATTACAACGCCGACCACGAATATCGCTTGGAGAGCGCGCTCGCCGGACAATGGCAAGTGCTCTACTTACGCGGCCTGGGCGCGTGGACCGGCCCCAATCCGCCCACGGAAGCCAACCCCGGCCCGCGCCAGCGCTGGTTGGGAACGGGATTGCCCATTGACCTCTACACCTCAAATGACCAACCGCTGAATCGGATGGTAGACCCTTATCAAGTCGAGCCGGGCAAGCCAGGGGTAGGCTTTGCGTTGTTTGACGGCAACGCCAGTACGGCGGCCTTTCGCGCGCGCGTCAAAGCGCCGGGCGCGGCCGTGAGCAATGGCTACGAAATCGGGCTGAAGACGCAAATCGCATCCCTCAGCACGCTCGGAGTCGCCCCCGGCGACACGACGCCCAATGTTACCTACGAGTTCAACTTCCCCACCTCAGAAGCCGTCGCCGTGATCGCCATTGAGATGAAAGCGGGCACCAACAGTCGGATAGATATATCCGGCGACCAACAATTTGATGATGACCCTCTCGATACTGATGCGTATCTCCGCGCCTGGTTATTCGAGAGCGATGGGACCGGCGTGCGGCTCGTGGGAAAAGGGGAGCCGTTGGATGGTAGCGGGTATGCCCTTTCCACTGGGGATCGGACGCCGCAGCCAGGGGCCAAGTACGCGCTGGTGTTGACCTATAACGGGCCGGATATGTATTACTACGGCGAAACCATTACTAGCACCACCGAACATCGGCAGTACGCAATGCTCCACCAATCTTTTGACCTCACCGTGCGCGCCACCTCCTGCCCGTCCGGGGAATTCCCACTTTCCACGGGCGAATGTCAGCGCGTGGAATGTCCCGCCACTGCCGATTTGAGCAATACCGCCCTATACCGCGAGGCCGGCGGCTTTGGGCTGTGGAGCGACTCCGGCTGGAGCAGCGCCGGTTCGCCCGCGACCAGCAACTCAGGCGGCAATGCGCCGCTCATCGGCCCGCCGGGGGCGGCGCCCACCGTCGCCATCATCGAAGGACGGCTGACTTATGACACCGCCGCCGGAACGACGGTGACCATCACCGACGGGAAAGCGCGGGTCAAGCTGGTGGACTGTAATGAGTTGGGGGATCCATCCCAAGACCTCACCGACAGCCATTACTTTGATGTCTATAAAGGGCTAATGCAACGTAGCCTGGATGGCGCAACCCCCGTGCTAGAGCCAACCTATGGCGCCGGGGGAAAGCTGTTCCAGGTCTGGCATCCTAACGACACAGGCAGCCTCTCGGCCGAGGCGCTGCGCGTCCGCCCCTTGACCGGGGACGCGCAAGGCGCGGCCCGGCTGGCCCGCGATATGGCGGGCGAAGGCGCGGGGTCTTACGCGCTCACGGTGGATGTGGCCTGGACCGTCACCGTGGCCGGCTGGCCTTCACTCGACAACACCGCCACGCTGGTCGGCAATCCCACGCCGCCCACTATCGCCGGGCTGCTGCTCGACCTGGGCGACGCCTATCAGATGGACGTCAGCGCGGCCCAGGGCAAGCAAGTCCCGCGCACGTTCGATGCCGTGCGGGCCACTGACGCGACCATCAGCCAACCGGCAAATATGGGCGGGGCCAGTGAATCGCTCCAGGCGGTGATTTTGCCGAGGGATCGCCAGGATGCCACATTGGGCCTCTACTGCGCGAACAAAAGTTGCGTAGACCTGCGCGCGCCCAATGATGTGTATCCCGGCGCGCCCAAACGCACCTGGAAGATGCCCGACATTCACACCAACAACACCGCCGGGATGTTTATGATGAGTATGCCGGGCAGCGTCCAGGTGTGGAGCGCAGACCATCCGGCCATGGCGAACAGCCCGAATGCAACGGGCGAGGAGTTCAGCTTCAACACCTCCGGCGCGTCGGTGCGCATCACGCAGGAGAAATGCTCGGAGACCGACGCCACCGAGACACAGGTGATTCGCGGCGAGACGTTGATGACGCTGCCGATGATTGGCGAGGGCGGCGCGACGCAGGACACGATGATTGCCGCGCGCTTCAAGCTCTGTAGCGTCCCCGACGTGGCGCTGCGGATGGTGGAGTTCGAGTTCCGCTCGCCCATCGGCGTCCCGGTCGGTTCGAGCGGGCTGTTCGTCTACGGGATGAAGGGCAATGTCACCATCGAGCCAGACCACGTGAACATCACCTTTGGGATGGACTTCTACTTTGGCGATCCCAACACGCTCCAGGGCACCGGCGAGGTGATGATTGACACGCGTGGCTACTTCGAGTTCTCCGGCAACGGCAAGCTCCTGGGGACGGTGGATGCCAACGGCAGGCTTTGGGTAGCGTGGAATCCGCTGGACACCGGCTTTGAGATGAGCCTGCACTATGGCCTGGGGAGTATCGCGGCGATAGATGGCACCGTCCGCGCCCACGCCTGGCGCGGACAAGGCTGGCAGCACAAGTATTCCTGGCTGCCGGATGACCCCAGTGAGAATCACTTCGCCGCGCAGATTGCCGCTTCCTTCACCATCTACGAAGGTTCCGTCATTGACATCTGGCCCCTCGTGGTGCCGCCGGTGGACTTCTCGCGCAGCATCGAGATCGCGTTTGGGCAATTCTGCACCAACGCCGGTTGCTCCACCTACGAGTGGGGCATCAAGGCCGCGTTGGAGGTGTGCGGCTATTCCGTCGGCGTCTACTACGGCTTCGATCACGGCGTCAGCCTGATTTTGGGCAACGACGGCCACACGCTGATTGACCAGTACGGCGACGCGGCCTACGCCGCGCAGGTCGCCCGCATCCCGCTGGCGGCCGGCGAGGAATTGGGGCTGCGGACGCCGGGCGTCGCCATCCAGACCGCGCCGCTAGCCGTCAACGGCGTCGTCAGTTTCCCCGTCACCGTCACGGTGGATACGGAAGAACTGCTGGTGGGCGTGGGCTGGCAGACCGATGACACCCTGGTTCTGGAACTTTACCGACCCGGCAGCGCTATCCCGGTCGGCCAGAGCGCCCTGTACAACGTCGCCATCAGCAACACCACCAAGACGCAGGATGGCATCGTCACGCACAGCCGCCTGATCGGGGTGCAGATCAAGCAATCCGGCCTGGACGGCATCTGGGAAGCGCGTCTCAGCGGCGTCACCCCGGAGTCGCACTACAAGTTCGCGTTCCTGGCGAACAAAGGCGCGCCCGGCACGCGGGCGGATCGCGGGGAATTCACCGAACCCGGCTCGGCGGATGTGCAGAGTCCCGGCATGACCACGCTGCGCTGGACGGTGTACGCGGATGCCCCCGCCAACACGACCATCAGCCTGTATGCCTCGCAATACGTCAAAATTGGCACAGAATACTTCCCGATTCCCAATGCCACCTCGCTCCCCATTGTCCAAAATCACAGCTACCACCAGGGCTATTTCAACTGGCACACGTCGGGCCGCGTCCAGGCGAAATGCGTTTATAGCGACGATGACCGCTGTTACTATCTGGTGCGCGCCGTGGTAGATGACGGCGTGAACGACCTGCCGGACGACGCCATCACCGATTCCGGCGATCCTTGCAAAACATGCAATGAGCCTTCCGCGCGCGCCTTCGATCCTGACCGCTTCCCTGGCACCAGCGTCTTCACCTCCACCGGGCACATCTGGATGACAGATAGCGTCGCGCCAGCCGCGCCCACCGGCGTGGATGCCACAGGCATCGCGGGCGCACTCATGGTGCGCTGGAACCGCAGTGTCGTGGGCGATTTGCAATCCTACCTGGTGGAATGGGGGCGCGTGACTTGCCCGGCAATGGATCCTTGCACCTGGGATGCCGGAGAACCCTCGCACGCCGAGCGCGTCGCGCCTATCCTCACCCCCACGCTGCGCATCGGCGGGGTGACGACCGAAGGCATGGTCTTGGGCGACAGCTACGGCGTGGTGGTCAGCGCCATTGACATCAACGGCAACGTCAGCGCGCGCTCCGACATAGATAACGCGCGCCCCACCAGCGACGCGGGGGTCCAAATCCCCGCTGCGCCAAACACGCCGACATTATCACTTCCGACTTCCACCAGCATCCGGTTAAGTTGGACCTCGCATGGCGCTCCCGATCATTACCGGTTGATCTACCGGCAAGTGATAACCTTCGCCGCTGTGATGCAAAAAGACAATATTCCCGCAACCTATCACATGGGCAATTACAGCAGCGGAGCGAAGCAGCTCACCGGCCTGGAAACCGGCGCGACTTACGTGGCCTGGGTCACGGCGGCCAACAGCAACGGCTGGCACAGCCCCTACTCCCCGCCGGTCACGTTCACCGTCAGCAGCGGGGTGGACTCTGACGGAGACGGGATGCCCGACGACTGGGAGGCCCTGAATCAGATAAGCCTCGGCCATTTGGACGCAGACCGCGACGGGCTGGACAACCTGGGCGAATATCGCGCCGGCACGCAGCCCTATGAGAAAGACAGCGACAACGACGGCTACAGCGACGGGGAAGAAATCGCCGGCGGCAGCAATCCCCTGGACCGCTTTTTCTATCCCCCGGCCTACACCCTCCCGCGCCTGGCATTGGCAAGCAACCGGGTCAATTTCTATGCCAAAGTCGGCGGCAATGAGTCGCTGTTCAAGGATGTGGATTTCTACAATGTCGGCGGCGGCACGCTCGACTTAAGCGCGAGCGAAACCATGCAATGGTTGAGCGCCAACGTCGAAGCCGGCGTCGGCAAAAACTACGTTCGGTTGCTCGTCAACACCACCAACCTCGCGCCTGGCATTTACGACGCCATCGTGCGCGTGAGCCACGCCAGCGGTAACTACTACGGCAAGTCCCAATGTATCCGCGTGCGCCTGCACCTGCTCCCCGCCGACACGCAATTCCCCAAGCAGCCTCTCTATCTGCCGTTGGTGATGCGCAGCTATCCGCCCCAATGGGTATTCACGCTCGTTGACCCCAACGGCGACGCCGGGCAGTATGCGTCCGTCGCCATTGACCCACGCAATGGCACTCCTTACATCAGCTACTACGACGCCGGCAACGGCAATCTGCGTATGGTCAATCCGGTGGGGGAGCACCACGGCAACTGTGGGCCGGACGTTTCGTGGCGCTGTGAGATCGTCAAGACGGATGACGACGTGGGCCGGTATAGCTCCATTGCACTCTGGAGCGATGACAGCGTGTGGAAAATCGGCATCGCGTACTACAACGACACCACCGACTCGCTGGAATATGCGGAATTCATCGAGGGCGGCAGTTGGACGTTCACGGTAGTAGACGCGGGCGAGCCGACGCTGAACATCCGCGACGGGCGGTATGCCTCGCTCAAATTCAATGCGAGCGGCGCGCCCCGCATCGCCTACTACCATTCGCAGTTTTCGGGCGGGAACGCGCTCAAGTTCGCCGAGTATGTGGGCGGCAGTGGAGGAAATTGCAGCGATCCGGCCTGGCAATGCAACAGCATCGAGAGTGGGGACAGCGTCGGCAGTCACGCCGCGCTGGACCTGGACGACGCCGATCGCCCGCACATCGCCTACTATGACAGCGCCAATGACCTGCTGCGCTACACGCGGCTCCTCGGCGGCGGCAGCGGCAACTGCGGCCCATCCAATGATTGGCAGTGTATTACCATCGAGGCGGCGGAAGTCCCCACCTTTACCACGCGCCTCATCGGACTGAATGCCATTTCGCTGGACGAAGCGCAGATTGCCTACGTCACGCTCGTCAGCGAGATACCGACGTTGCGGTACGCCAATCCAGGGGACGGCGATTGCGGCCCAAATAACGACTGGTTCTGCATGACAATCACCAAAAATGTCAATGGGGTGGCGCTGGCGACGCAGGGCGACGCCGCGCGCATTGCCTACCACGATACTACAGACAACACCCTCAATATCGCCCGCCGGGCAGGCCCGAAAGAAGTGGGCAATTGTGGCGCTGTGGGCCTGATCCGGGTGTGGACCTGCATAGGACTCGAGGCCGGCGGCGCCTATCCCGCCATCGCCCTACGTCCTGGGAATTTGGCTATCATCGCCCATTACGAAGAAACGAGCACGGCTTTGCGAGTGGTGCGACAAAACGCGGCCCCCTAGCCCGGAGAGAGAATGGGGAAGTCGCTGCCGGACACTCTTTGCCGTGTCGCGGAGAGGCCCGGCGATAGCCGCTGTCAGGAAAGTGTTTTTTCGTTGGCGGGGTGTACCCGCCAACGAAAAACCATCCCCGCAAGCGACACCTTCAGGCGCAACTTACGGGGCAAAACGCAGTTTCCGGATAGACGCTCAGCCCGGACATTGCCAATGGCTACGCAGGCGTCCCGATTTGCCGGTTCATCAACACAATGATACTTTCCAACGTTTCGATAGCCGCCACTGCCGAAAGGGGCAGGTTGACCTCGTAGGTTTTTGTCAAGTACATGCCCAGGCTAAATAATCCCAACGAATCCATCCCCAGGTCATAATAGACGTTCATTTCCGGGCGGATGTCGTCCTTTTCCAGGCCGGTGTAATCAGCAATCTTCTCGGCGAAATCTGCCCATGCGATTTTCTCAGTCATTGTTCGCTCCTGCCATCGAATCCAATTCCTTAAGCGCCATGGCTTTCATCGTGTCCACATCCACCTTGCCCACCCCGGGCTTCTTGGGGATCCCCGGCACAAAGGTGACCTGATCGGGGACCATGTAGTTGGGGAGATCGGCGCGGCAGTGCTTCATCACGTCTTTGAGTTGCACCGCGTCCTCCGCCTGGCGCACGATGAACGCCCACACCATCTCGCCATACAGCGGGTGCGGCACGCCCACCACCGCCGAATCTTTGACGCCCGCCAGTTTGTTCAGGTGGTTTTGCACCGCCACCGGCGAAACCGATTTGCCGCCGCGTTTGATCAGGTGTTTCTGCCGCCCCAGCAGGGTCACACTGCCGTCGCCTTCGTTGCGCACTACGTCGCCGGTGCAGAACCAGCCATCCGTAAAACTGCGCGCAGTCTCCTCGGGGTTGCCCAGATACCCCTGCACCACATTGGGACCTTTCACATAGAGGATGCCCTCCCCGCCCACGGGGACACACTCGCCGGCGGCATCTCGCACCTCGATCTGGTTGCCGACTCCTTCCACCAGTGTCACCTTGCCGGTTGCGGGGACCACGCCATCCGCGGGCACCGGCCCTTTGGCGACCATGATCACATCTGAAGTCTCAATCAACCCATAGCCGTTGCCCCAACTGTTCAGGTTTGGGAATTTTTCTTTGAGCCGCTGCATCAACGAGGGCGAAAAGAAATCCATGCCCCCCAACACCCGCTTGACGGACGCCCGGTCAAAGCTGTCGAGCATGGGCAGCGATAAAATCGCCTCGTAAAAAGCCGGCGGGGCCGAGAAGCTGTCCACCCGCCACCTTGAGGCCATCTTGATAAATTCCACCGGCGACACATCCGCAGAAAAAACCATGAACACGCCGCTGAACATGACCCCCGAAACCACGATCATAGCCGCCGTGGAAAGGGGGAACGCCATAGCGGTAGAATAGCCCTGGGGGCAATCGTCTGTGAAAGGCAGCACCAACCCCGAGGCGGCGTATACCTCGGCAGCCAGATTGGACTGAGTCATTAACACGGATTTGGGCGTGCCCGTAGTGCCCGAACTGGCGGCGATCAACAGCGGCAGGTGCGGCGGCGTCTGCCGCAAGATAACGCTATCTGGGTCGAAGCCGGTGGGGAGCGCCGCCGCCAGGCTGACGCCGCCGTCGGGATGCGCGTCCACGGTGACCACTTGACATTCGCTCTCAGCCTGGGTGAGCGCTTCTTTGAGAGAGGCGTACTGTTGGCCGGTGGTGACCACCCATTGGGCCTTGGCGCGCTGGAGCAGCCCCACTTTGCCACGGTCGGGAATCACCGGATAGAGCGGCAGCGCGCAGCCCCCCAACCGGGAAATGGCAAAGTAGAGATAAATAACCTCCGGGCAATTGGGCAGAGTATAGCCCACAACGACGCCAGGCCGCACACCCAGGCGCGCCAGATGCCCCGTGTAAGCATCCACCCTGGCGCGCAGCGCCGCCAGGGTGATAGTTTGCTCGTTGAACCCAAACAAGGGGGTCTCCGGCGGCGTCCGTTGGATGAAATCACTATACAGCTCATTGACGGTTTTCAAATTGGGAGTAATCATTGTCGGCAGGCTCCTTTCAGTTTTGCTTGAGATACTTGAACTGCACTTTACCAATGTCTTTGGGAATCGCGTCAACCACTACTATTTGATCGGGGATTTTGTAGGCGGCCAACTGGCCCCGGCAAAATGCGAGCAAGTCGCGGCGGGTGAAGGCGCAGCCCTGGCGTGGTTGAATGTGCGCCACCACCATCTCGCCGATCAGCTCGTGGCTCTGGCCGGTGACGGCCACCGCCTCAATATCAGGATGGGTCAGCAAAAAGGATTCAATTTCCTCAGGATAAATCAAGTTTGAGCCGCGCTTGATGGCGCGCTTGACCCGCCCGACAAAACGGATGCGCCCATCGGGGCAGCGCTGGCCCAGATCGCCGGTGTCGAACCACTGTAGGCCGTCCCACCCGTGCAGGCGCCGGGCAGTCTCAGCCTCGTTCTTGTAATATTCCAGCAGCAGAGCGTCGGTGTGGATAAACAGCGTCCCCACATCGCCGACGGCCACGTCGCGATGCGCCTCGTCCAGAATCTTCATCGCCGTGAAAGACATCGGACGGAAGTTGTTCACATCCACGTCGGTGTCACACAACGAATCCCAGATCACCATCGTGGCGGTCTCGGTCGAACCGATGATGTTGACCACCCGGATGCCCAGCTTCTCAAAAAAGACCCGCGCCACTTCCATCGGCAACACTTCCCCGGCAAAATAAGCCATCCGCACGCTTGAAAGGTCATAGCGCTCGAAATCGGGCACCGAGAGAATGATCTTGGCCAGCGTGGCGGTGAGTTGTAACACCGTCACCCTGTATTGCGCGATCAGGTTCAGGAATTTCACCGGCTCGAAGGTGGGCTGGTAAAAAACCGTGCCCCCGCTTAAAACCATCTGTAAGCCCATGCCAAAGCCGCCCTGATGGTAGAGCGGCATCCCTAGCAACATCACATCGTCCGGGCCAAAGGCCAGAGCATCGGCCATATCTTGCTGGGATTGGCGAAAGCCCTGGTGGGGGACGACGATGACTTTGGGATTGCCGGTGCTGCCCGACGTGCAGGCCAACATCAACACGCTCGTCTCGTCCACCGGACAGATAGGGACCTCAAATGAAGAGGCCGGAGCCAAATGCAAGAATTGCTCGAAGGAAAGAAGGCCGTCGCCGGCAGGGGCGTCTGCCACGACGATGTGGGTCAGCGCAGGAGCCGACTGACGGGCGAGCAGCAAGTTTTCGAGAATGGCGTTCTGACGGTAACGGACAGCGGCGAAACACACCCGCACCTCGGTCAAGTCCAGGAGGCGCGCCATCTCCCACTCGCCGATCTGGGGGTCGAAGGGCACCGGCTGCGCCCCAATCCGCACGGCAGCCCAATAAAGTTTGTACCACAGCCCTGAATTGGGCAGGATCAGCCCCACCCTGTGGCCCGGTTCAACGCCCAGAGCCACCAAGGCCCGGGCGATGACCTCTGTATCGGCGACAAACTCACCATAACCGATCCTTTCATCTTCCACGACCAGGAGCGTCTTGTCAGGAGTTGCCCGGGCGTAGCGCTGAAATACTGTGTAGAGGTTGATTTCGGATAGAGCGGTCATATCGGTCTAGGCGTGAGCGCGGGCGGCGATCCAATCCGCGGCCAAATATTTGACCCAATGCAGTTGTTCGCCGACCGGCATAGTGTGGGTGACAGCCTGCTGGTTGGAGAAAATCGGAGTATTTTCGATAATCAGTTTTTCCTTCGGCCCTTGCGCGCGATCATAGAAGGCCATAGCAGATTCGAGGGTCATCCAGTTATCATGCTGACCATGGATAAACAGGTAAGGGCACTCCAGAACACCTTCGGCCAGTCCTTGCATCTCTTGTAACATCTGCGCGCTGGGAATGCCGCCGGTCTGGAAGTCGTACCACTGGCCCTGGCGCATCCACTGCGGTGTGGAGTCCGCAGCCGTGTGCGTGATGTAGAGCATAAAGAGCGTCACGCAAAACGCATAGCGGCGGTCGGCGCAGGCGGCGCGATGGGCGTAGCCGCCGCCCATACACAACCCGTAGCTGCCAAAGGTGGCCTGTTGCAGTTCGGGGCGGCCCGACAAGGTGTCCAGGATTCTGGGGAAAGCTGCCTCCAGGTTGTGAAAGCGGCACTTCACGTCGTGGACAAACAGCGCCTCGCCGCTGCCGGGCATGTCGGGCACGAAGGCCGCCACGCCGCGCTCTACCAACGGGCGCGCCAGCATGTCCATTTCTTCCTTGCAACTGCCCAGGCCCGAAAAGATCACCGCGCAGACCCGCGCCGGAGACGCCTGGTTGAGGGGAGGCAGGTACAAATAGCCCGGCAGGACGCCGTTTTCAAGGGGGACTTCGACGGCTTTCACCGGCGCAGGAGAGCAAGCCTCGCTTTTACGGAAAAGCTCAGCATAGCGCAGGTAAATACGCTTTTTCTCGCCCTCTCCGCCGGGGTTGATCAGAAAAGCCGCATAATAACATTGCGCGGCCAGGGTGTAAAGCTTGCCCGCCGAGAGCACATGACCATGTTGTTCGGACTGTTCGGCCAGGCCAGCGTAATGCGCGGCCTTTTGCTCCCATTCGGCCAGCCACGAGCGCTCCAACGATTTGGCGTTCAGATGGTTTTTGCTTTCCACCGCGCCCATCGCAGTCTCAACGTCAATGGGATGGACGCCATAAATTAACAAGCGGGAGAGAACCGGATTTAAAAGGCTACGAATCGTCCAGGTGGTCATGCATTACCTCGCATCCATAGCAATTTTGGGACAAACGGGGACGCCATCCCGAAAACGCCAAGCGCAATCAGGACTCACTTCGAAAAAATTGACGTACACACGGTCAGGATCGAGGGAAGCACATTGTCGCAAAACGTCGCGCAACCCCTCACACAAACACGCCTTTACACCCTCTTCTTCCAGGCCCGAAAGACAGCGAATGTCAATAAAAGCGGCCGGCCCAAAATCCTCCATCATCACAAAGTCGGCCCCTGTGAGCGCAACCATCACATCCTGAATCGGTTTCTCCATGATCTTCGAGACCAACCGGGCAACCGCGATCAGCAGAACCTGTTTTTCCTGCCCAGCCAAAGAGATATTCGAACTGATTTGAACCACCGGCATCGCCTTGACTCCTCGCACATTCTAATCACTACAGCAGCACATTCTTGATTTTCACAAACAAGTCTTTCAACTTCTTAAGGGAAAGGGGGCTGTATCAGGGAGGGGATTCTTCACATTCGGCGCATAAAATTCGTTTCAGCTTACCTAGTTTCACCAATATGTCAAGCGCAGTAAAGGGGCGCGTGGCGACAATAAACGGGCTATCTTGACTTGTCAAAACCACAAAGTCATGGACAATAAGTACGTGACCCAAAATACGCTATCCTCAAATGGCTGGGTTATCCGGCCACAACCAACCTCCTCAGCCCGGGTGCGTCTGTTCTGCTTCCCTTATGCAGGAGGGGGCGCATCGGCTTACTACCCATGGGTAAACAATGTCCCGCAAGGGGTGGAAGTCTGTCCCATCCAATTTCCCGGACGGCAAGGCCGACGGGAAGAATCTCCGTTCGACCGGATGGCGCCTCTTTTGAACGCGCTGGCGCCGGCCATCCGGCCATACCTGGATATGCCCTACGTCTTTTTCGGGCATAGTCTGGGTGCAAAGATCAGCTTTGAGCTGGCCCGCCATCTGCGTGAGCAGGGCGATCCTATGCCGGTACACTTGTTCTTCTCGGGCAGCAACGCGCCCAACATCGCCAGCGCAAGTCCCCCGCTCCATGCCCTGCCCGAGGCCGAGTTTGTAGAAACCCTCCGCCACTTCAAAGGCACGCCTGAAGCGCTGTTGCAAAACGCGGCGTTGTTACAGCTTTTCCTCCCAGTCCTTCGCGCGGATATCACATTGCACGAGACATACCGTTACGTTCCCGGCGAGCCTTTCGATTGCCCGATCGCAGTGTTCGGCGGGCAGGAGGATGATGAGGTAACCCGCGAGAACCTTGCCGCGTGGCACAGTCAAACGCAGGGGACATTTATCCTGCGCATGTTTCCTGGCGATCACTTCTTCCTGCGCAGTGCGCAAACGGCCCTTTTGCAAGCGCTCTCTCACGATCTACTAGCTCTGATCGGGTAACGAGGTAAAAATCTTCCTCTGGTCGCTGCTGGCAAATATAATAGGGTTACTTAGCGAAACAAGAACAATGATCTTTTAACACAGATAACAAGGATATTGTGAAAGCACCTAGGAATGAGCCATTACTTCATCCCAAGCAACATGTAAATAGCGTTCTCTTTCAAGGAGGGACTTTAACCGTATCTGATAGGCGGGAGTGCGGTTGCCTTTTTGTGAAGCGCACGCGATTTTCAGAAACCTATTGACACGCTAAAGGAATTATGCTATAGTCTAAGATAGCGCCGATAACGATACCGGAATTGTTACCGGGAATTTACCCCAATTGAAACACAATGAGTCGTTCAAAACTTCACATACCCAACAAGTTGGTCATAAAAACCATAATATCTCAAGCACAACAGCGCGCTACATTTTGAACGATGACACCCCCAAATGAATGAACACCCTGTTGGAAAGGAGGGCCAATCGAAACCAAAGAAAACATAAAACGACCGTTACCCATTTTTTTCTCGTCTAAAAAATCACAATTTAATCTCAGGAGGAAACAGATATGTCTCGCATTACCCGGTCTCTGATGACCATTCTCATTTTGGCAATGCTGGCGACCAGCTTCGTCGGCTGCAAGGGCAGCGGCAAAACCAAGGTCGGCCTGTCGTTCTCCGATTTCGCTACCGAGCGCTGGAAGAACGAGGAAGTGTTGATGCGGAAGCTGCTGGAAGAAAAAGGGTATCAAGTGATCTCCCAGGAAGCCAACCACGACGTGAAACTGCAAAACGACCAGATTGATAATATGGTCACGCAGGGTGTCAAGGCCCTCATCATCGTCGCGGAAGACGGCGACGCCGCCGCCACGGCAGCCACCAATGCTGCCAAGAAGGGTGTCATCGTCCTCGCCTACGACCGCCTGATCAAGTCCCCTGACATCGCGGCTTATGTCTCCTTCAACAACGTGGAAGTGGGACGCCAACAGGCCCTGGGCGTGATGGCAGCCATTGACGCCGAGAACTGGGACGTGGCCGCCAACGGCAAGGCCCGCGTCGTGAAACTGGGCGGCAGCCCCACCGACAACAACGCCATCCTCTTCCGCCAGGGGCAGGATGAAATCGTTGATCCGCTGGTCGATGCGGGCAAGGTCGAAATCGTTGCCGATCAGTGGGTGGAGAACTGGGATGCCAAGAACGCGCTAGGCTTGATGGAGAACATCCTGGTTGCGGCAGGCAATGACATCGACGGCGTGGTCGCCTCCAACGACGGGACCGCACTGGGTGCGCTCCAGGCATTGAAGGCCCAGGGTCTGGCCGGCGAAGTCCCGATCTCGGGGCAGGATGCGACCGCCGACGGCTGCAATAGCATCGTCAAGGGCGAACTGACCGTCTCGATCCTCAAGGACATCCGCGATTTGTCCCCGTTGGCCATCGACCTGGTGGACCAACTGATCAAGGGTGAGAAAGCCGACC
>JAKQHY010000220.1 GCA_029555965.1 Chloroflexota bacterium
GAGGCGCATCTGGCGAAAGTGCAGAAGATGGAAAGCCTCGGCACCATGGCGGCCGGCATTGCCCACGATTTCAACAACATTATGGCGGCCATTATGTTGTATGTGCAGATGTCAGAGCGCGCGGAAGATGTGCCGCCGCGCATCCGGGAGCGTCTGGCGATTATTCAGCAGCAGTCTGTACACGCGACTCGCTTGATCCAACAAATTCTCGATTTTAGCCGCCGGGCGGTTTTTGAGCGGCATCCTTTTGACGTGTTGTCGGCATTGCAGGAACACGTGGTGATGTTGCGGCGAATGTTGCCGGAATATATTCAAGTCACCTTGAGCTATGCGCCGGTGGAAGGGGATGGGTATCTCGTCAACGGCTCCTCGGCATACATCCGGCAAGCATTGTTGAATCTGGCGCTCAATGCGCGTGATGCTATGCCCACTGGTGGAGAATTGCGCTTTGATTTGTGGCAAACTCGCGTTACGGTAGAGGGCGCCGGCCCTCTGCCGGAGATGGCGACTGGCGATTGGATTGCCATTGCTGTGAGTGACACCGGAACTGGAATTCCTGCTGGGGTGTTCTCGCACATTTTTGAGCCATTTTTCACCACCAAAGAACCCGGCAAAGGCACCGGTCTGGGCCTTCCGCAGGTCTATGGCATCATTGGGATGCACAACGGGCACATCAAGGTGGCCTCGCCGCCGGGGCAGGGGGCCACCTTTACGTTGTATTTGCCGGCGTTCGTTTCTCCGCACCTGCCAGAACCGGTAGATAAAGCCGATGATGAACTGATACTGGGGAGTGAGCAAACTATTTTGCTCGTCGAAGACAATCCCACGACGCGGAAAGCGTTGGCAGATGGCCTGGAAATGCTCAACTACCGGGTGTTGAGTGCGACCCAGGGGCGTGAGGCGCTGACGTTGTTGTCGCAACACCCTGAGATCGCATTGGTGCTCAGCGATGTGCTGATGCCGGAGATGGGCGGCGTGGATTTGGCCCGGGCGATGATGAAGCTCGGGCTGCATGTGCCGGTGATCCTTTTGACCGGACACCCTCTCCGTGCGGAACTGGAGGGAATGATGGCCAATGGGGATCTCGCATTGTTGGCCGATTGGCTGTTGAAACCGCCGGATTTAGTGCTGTTGTCCGGCGCGATTGCGCGCGCGTTGAAATCTACAAAGGAAGCGCCCAGGTAACGGGAAACCAGTAATCGGTAATCGGAAATTGGTGATCGGCAACACTGGTAATATCGGCCCATTTGCGGCTTACTGATACTGATTTCCGGTTACTAATTTTCCATAAGGAGTTTCCCATGAACACACAAGATTACATTCGACTCGAAAATCAGTACGGCGCCAAGAACTACAAGCCACTCGACGTAGTGCTCACGCGCGGGCAAGGCATCTGGGTCTGGGACGTGGAGGGCAACCGCTACCTGGACTTCCTCTCGTCTTACTCGGCGGTGAACCAGGGGCACTGCCACCCCCAGATCGCGGCAGTGATGCGCGAGCAGATTGACCGTCTCACGCTCACCTCGCGGGCGTTCCGCAACGACCAGTTGGGGCCGTTCTACCAGGAACTCTGCGATCTCACCCATTCCCACGTCGCCTTGCCGATGAACAGCGGCGCGGAAGCGGTGGAGTCCGTCATCAAGGCCGCGCGCAAGTGGGGCTACAAGGCCAAGGGCATCCCCGATGGACAGGCGGAAATCATCGTCTGCGCCAACAACTTCCACGGACGCACCATCACTATCGTTGGCTTCAGCACCGAAGAGCAGTACCGCGACGGCTACGCGCCGTTCACGCCGGGCTTCATCATCATCCCCTTTGGCGACGCCGCCGCGCTGGAAGCGGCCATCACGCCCAACACCGTCGCCTTCCTCGTCGAGCCGATCCAGGGCGAGGCCGGCATCATCATCCCGCCGGAAGGCTACTTGCGCGACGTGCGCCGTCTATGCACCGCCCACGACATTGCCCTGATCACCGACGAAATCCAGACGGGCCTGGGCCGCACCGGCAAGCTCCTGGCGGAAGAACACGACGGCGTCGAGGCCGACCTGACGGTCATCGGCAAGGCGCTCTCCGGCGGCTTCTACCCCATTTCCGCTGTCCTCTCGAACAAGGAAGTCCTCGGCGTGTTCCAGCCGGGCGACCACGGCAGCACCTTCGGGGGCAACCCGCTGGCCTGCGCCGTCGCGCGGATGGCGCTCAAAGTGCTCGTCGAGGAAGGGATGATCGAGAATTCGGCGAAGATGGGCGACTACCTGATGGCCGGCCTGCGTCAGATTCGCAGCCCGCACGTCAAAGAGGTGCGCGGCAAGGGCCTGTTCGTCGGCGTGGAGTTGTACCCGGAAGCCGGCGGCGCCCGCCGCTTCTGCGAGGCGTTGATGACGCGCGGCCTGTTGTGCAAAGAGACCCATCAGCACGTCATCCGCTTCGCCCCGCCGCTCATCATTCAGAAGGACGATATAGATTGGGCGTTGGAGCGCATTGCGGCAGTGCTGAGTTAGGAGTTGCGAGTTAGGAGTTAGGAATGACGGATCAGCGAATCGGCGCGTCAGCGAACCCACAACTCACAACTCACAACCCAATGCCTAATCACTGATTTCTGATTTCCTATTTCCCATTTTCCCAAAACAGGAGGACACAATGGAAAAGCGCAAACTAGGTAAAACCGGTGAATTTCTCACCATCGTGGGCTTCGGCGGGATCGCGGTGAGCAGCGAGACGCCGGAGTATGCGGCGGAACTGGTGGCGAAGGCCGTGGAGGAACGCGGCATCAACTACTTCGACGTGGCGCCTTCGTATGGCAACGCTGAAGAGCGGCTCGGCCCGGCGCTGAAGCCGTACCGCGATGGGGTGTTCCTGGCCTGCAAAACCGGCAAGCGCGACGCCGCCGGCGCGGAGGAAGAACTGCACAAGTCGCTCGCGCTGCTGCACACGGATCACTTCGATCTGTATCAACTGCACGCCGTCAAGACCCCGGAAGAGGTGGCGCAAATCCTGGGACCGGGCGGCGCGCTGGAAACCTTCGTCAAGGCGCGCGAAAAGGGGCTGGTGCGCTTCCTCGGTTTCTCGGCGCACTCGGAGGAAGCCGCCATCGCCCTGATGGAGGCCTTCGACTTCGACACGATCCTCGCGCCGTTCAACTGGGCGACGTGGCACAAGGGGAAGTTCGGCGTGCGGATGCTGGCCGAGGCGGTCAAGCGCGACATGGGCGTGCTCGCGCTCAAGTCGCTGGCGAAGCGCGCCTGGGCCGAGGGCGAAGAGCGCCGCTGGAAGAAGACGTGGTATTCGCCGGTGGACACCTTTGCGGAGGCGCAACTGGCGTTCCGCTTCACCCTCTCCAAACCGATCACCGCCGCCGTCAGCCCCGGCCACGAAGAACTGCTCTGGTGGATGTGCGACATCGCCGAGCATTTCACGCCGTTGACCGAGTCCGAGGACGCGCAACTGGCGGCCATGAGCGCGGAGTTGGACGTGATTTTCCCGCAAAGTTAGCCGATAGAATATGAGCACGCTACGAGCCACGTTGCTAGGAATCGCCGCCTATTTCGGGCTAGGATTGGCTGTGATTGCGCTGATCCTTGCCTGCGTCCTGCTGGGCGCGCTGGGTCAGAAGGTGATTGGCCCGGCTGCCGGCTTTTTGACCTTCGTCCTGGTCTTTCTGGAGATGGCGTTTCTGCCCCTCGTGTGGTTTGTGGGCGGCGGGCTGCTTGCCGGATTCCTGGTTCACGACATGATCAAGGCGGCCATAGCCAGTGGGGTCGGCTTTGGCGTGGTCAGCGGGATTGCCGGGATGGGCGCTTTTGTCTACTACACTGTAGGGATGGGGGTGCAGGCAATCGGGGAGGGCGCGAGCGATTGGTGGGCGCCCTGGATTCTGGTGGGGATTTTGCTGGTCGCCTGGGTCATTGGCGCGGCGATTGCGGCGGTGATTGGGGCGGCGGGCGGCGCTATCACGAATGCGCTGCGCAAAAAGCCGGGGGGTAGCGCCGATGCCGGCTGATCTGCCCCTCGTCCGCGCCATCTGCCTGGATTGCGGCGACACGCTGGTGGATGAAGCCACCGAAGTCAAGAATGCCGCTGGCGTCACCCTGCGCGCCGACCTCATCCCCGGTGCGGCGGAACTGGTGCGCGAACTCAAACGCCGGGGGTATCCCCTCGCGCTTGTTGCCGATGGCCCGGTGTTGACGTTCCGCAACCTGCTCACGTATCACGATCTGTATGACTACTTCGACGTGTTCGCCATTTCGGAGCAGGTGGGCGTGGACAAACCCGATGCGCGGATGTTTGTCTATGCGCTGGATCAGTTGGAAATTCCCCCGGAGGATTACCGGCGCGTAGTGATGGTGGGCAACAATCTCGCCCGCGACATCCGGGGGGCGAACGCGCTCGGTCTCATCAGCGTGTGGCTGAATTGGTCGCCGCGCCGCTCCAAAGCCCCGGCGGATGAGTTGGAAATCCCGCGATACGTCCTTCAAGCTCCGCTGGATTTGCTCTTGCTGCTGGACGATATGGATTTTGGATTTTAGAGCTTGGATTTTGGGCGTGTAGCATGGCGGCTTGACTCGCGCAAAAGGATTTTTGAGCTGAAAAAAGCATCGCGGCGGATGATGTCATCCCGCCGCGATGGTGTTTGTTGGCGCTGGAATGGGCGTCTGGGACGTCATTGAAGCGCTTGCAGCACTTCTTCCGCCCCCGCTTTGGCCCAGTGATAGTTGAGGTTGGCGCTCAAGGCCTGGGCGCGCTGCGCTTCCTGACGGGCAATCGCGCGGTGCGCCTCTGGGCTGTGCAGATTGCCTAGGCCGTAGGTCTGCGGCTGGCGGCTCAACGCCAGATGCGCCCAGGCCAGGGCTACGTGAATGTCGGCCTCATAGCAGCGGTAGCCGCCAGTGATCGCGTATTGCAGCGCCTCTTCCAGGTCGCTAAAGGCCTGTTGCTGTAACTGCTCCGTGCTGTCCGGTTGCCGCGCGGCCCAGTGGCCTCGCGCAATCAACGCTTCAATCAGGGTGGGGAGGTGCGCCACGCCCTGCGCGATCCACACCGCTTTGTTGTAATGCCCGCGCGCCTGGCGGGGCGGCAGGGGGCCGGTTTCGGTCATACCCAGCAGCCCCGTGCCAAGGGTTTTGGAGGGCGCGTTGTAAAACCCGGCCAGGTCGCCCAAGAGCCGGTGACAGCGGCTCTCGTCGTGACGCACACCGTAGGCGATGGCCCACGCTTCGAGGTTCGCTTCCGTGACACGTCCGGCGGTGGCGACGTCCCCGGCGCGGTACAGGTATTCGGCATACCAAAGCCCTTGGAGACCATGCAACATCGGCGGCGTGGTGTTGAGCGTCTGGGTCAACGCGGCCGCGCGCTTGAAAGCTTCTCCGGCGATATCTATCTCCCCGCAGAGGTAGGCCGAGCGCGCGCCATAGACCAACGCGTCCCGTTCCAATTCCTTGTCGTGCATAAACCGCGCCAGAATGAGCGCCTCGCTGGCGGCTTCGGCGCCGGCGGTCAGGTTCCCCATATGGTAGTAAAGGTGCGTCAGGTTTTGTCCGGCGATGCTGGCGTTGTACCAGTTGCGTTTATCCAGCGCCAGATCCAGCGCGCGCTTGTAGAAGGGTTCGGCCTCCCGCAGCCGCCCTAGATGGGTGAGGCACACCCCGATCTCATTGAGAATCCAGCTTTGTTGGTGGACATTGTCCACCGCCGGCAGTTGATGGGTGTCGCTGTTCGGGAAAAATTCTGCCAGCAGCATCAGGTTGACTTCGTAGACACCCAACTGGTAGATCAAGACGCCGTGTTGCGCCTGCTGGATGCGTCCCAGGTAGATTTCGCAGGCGGCGTCGTAGGAGCCGACGCGGCAGGCATGGTGGACGGCTTCGATGAGAGCGGAAATGGTTGGCGGAGTGAGTGGGCGCGTTCCATGGGCCTGAAGTGTGGGAAATGTGTCGGCGAGCCGCGCCTGGCTGCTGGCCTCCAGGTGCGCGCGATAGTGTGCGCGCACTAAGGGATGCAGGGTGTATGCCTGGATTTGTGTATCGTAATTCAGAATGCGCGTGTTGATCAGTCGTTCCAGAAGTGTTTGGAATACCGGAGGCCCCAGGGCCGCGCGGGGGACCGCGGGCGTCTCTTTGACCATTTTAAACATTTTCTCCAGCGCGTCCGGTTTCATCGGTGTCTGGAAAGCGCTCAGCAATGTCAAGAATGCGCGCTCAACTTCAGCCAATTGCTCATCGCCGCGGCGAAAGTTCCAGACCGACGGTGTCGTTGCCGTTTCTTCTGGCTGCGACAATGGTGCGGTGGAGTGCGGCGGCGGTTGCTGTTCCTGTTGTAATTGTCTGGCACGGGTGAGCATTCGGCTGACCATGACGAAAACCCCTTTTTGACCTCGCGGTTTCAGTTGTCCCGGATGTGAGTGTATACTATAAATTTAGTATAGCGGAGGAGATACCGATTAAAGATGAACGATACGTTAACAAAGGATTGCGGGATTGACGCGCCGCGGTCGCTTTCAATCGAGGCGCAGATCACGTTTCTCTACACACGTGATTTGAAAACGACGGCGCATTTTTACGAGGCGGTGTTGGGGTTGCCGCTCACGCTGGATCAGGGCGGTTGTCGCATCTACCGGGTTTGTGGCGACGCCTACCTGGGCTTTTGTGAGCGCGACACAGCGCCGGAACAGCCACAGGGTATTTTGTTCACGTTGGTGACGCTGGAGGTGGATGCCTGGTATGAGCGCCTTCGGGCGCGGGGCGTGCCGTTTGATAAGCCGCCAACCCTCAATGAGACGTATGGCATCTATCACTGCTTCGCCCGCGATCCCAACGGCTACGTCATTGAGATTCAACGGTTTCTGGATGCGGATTGGGCAAGAAACAAGGATCAAGAAACAAGAAACGGGTAATGGGGGAGATAACTGTGACTACGAAAAACATTTGGCAAGGGAAGCAAGTGCGGCTGCGCGGCGTGGAGCCGCGCGATGCGGAGGTCTTTTTTGCGTGGAAAGACACCGATATGGAACGGTTCGCGGACTTCGTGCGGTTTCCCCATTCGTTAGAGGCGACACGCAAGCACTTCGAGCAGATGGCGACCGGGCCGAAGGACGATTGTTTTGATTTTGTAATCGAAAATGAGGCCGGAGACGCGGTGGGCATTATCAACTCGCACACGTGCGACCGGCGGGTCGGCAGCTTTATGTACGGGCTGGCCATCGGCCCCGACTATCGCCGCCGGGGTTACGCCGCCGAGGCCGCGCTGCTGGTGATGCGGTATTTCTTCGATGAACTGCGTTACCAGAAGGCGACTGTGACAGTCTATAGCTGCAATCCCGCCTCGCAGAAGCTCCACGAGCGGCTGGGCTTTACGTTGGAGGGTCGCGTCCGCCGAACCGTTTTCACTGAGGGGCAACACTTTGATGAATTGTTCTACGGGATGACCATTGAGGAATTTCATGCTTTATATCCAGAGGAGATTTCAGGATGACCACGACACGTCACATTATTGCGATGGGCCACGGCGGATTCTCGATGGATGCGGATAATCTGGTGCTGGATCAATACATTTGCACGCAGACCGGCAAAGCGCGCCCGAAAGTGTGTTTTTTGCCACAGGCCAGCGGCGAAGCGGCGGAGTACATCATCAAATTCTACAAAGCCTTCACCACGCTGGACGCCGTTCCCAGTCACCTGTCGCTTTTTCGCCCGCCGACGGCGGACCTGGAATCTTTCCTTCTGGAAAAAGACGCGATCTATGTGGGCGGCGGCAACACCAAGAGTATGCTGGCGCTGTGGCGGGTGTGGGGGCTGGACGCGATCCTCCGCAAGGCGTGGCAGCAAGGCGTGATTCTGGCCGGCCTGAGCGCGGGGGCCATCTGCTGGTTCGAGCAGGGCAGCACGGATTCGGTTCCGGGCCGGCTGAGCGCGTTGGAGTGTCTGGGGTATCTCAAAGGGAGCTGTTGCCCGCATTACGACGGCGAGGCCGAACGGCGGCCAACCTATCAGCAGATGGTGGCGGCTGGCGAAATCTTGCCCGGCTATGGGATAGATGAGGGTGCCGCCATGCACTTCCGGGACGATGAACTCCACGCGGTGGTGGCCTCACATCCCAACGTCGCCGCGTATGCGGTTGAAGTTATGGATGGCGTCGTGCAGGAGAAGGCACTGCCGGTCACGTATCTTGGGCGCGAGTAACCAGTAGGAACGTAGTGCGTAGTGCGTAGTCCGTAACGGAATACGTACTACGCACTACGTCCTCTCATCCGCGCGTCGCTAAATCCTGCGGCGCGAGGCGGGGGGAGTGGGCGCCGCAGCTTTCGGGGTCCGGCTCTGCTGGCGCGTAGAAGCCGAACTCGCGCAGCATCGCCAGCTTGGGCAGGACGTTGTGTTCCATATCCACGTGGAAGAAGCCGGGGAAGATGTCCGGGTTGGCTGTGATTAAGTCGAAATAGGCGCGGTAGCGTTCCGGCAGTTCCACGGCGCTGCCGCGCACGACTTCGTGCCCCGTGAAGACGAACTCCGGCAGCAGGTACGGGCAAAATTCCAGCACTGTATCTGGCGGCAGCGTCTCGTAAATCTCCGTCTGCGGCAGCAGTGAGAGCAGGCTCGGCAGGATGCGCGCGCCCATCATACGGAACGTCACCATCTGAAACAGCGATTGGCTGAAGTCCTCCAGCGTCTCAAACGGGAAGCCCCACACGTAAAAAGCGTCCACGCGCGGGAAAATCTCGATGGCCTGCGGGATGAGGGCCAGCGCCTCGGCGGCGGTGAAGCCCTTCTTGATGCGTTCCAGAATGCGGTCAGACCCCGACTCGATGCCGAAGCGCAATTCCACGCAGCCGCAGTCGGCCATCGCCTGCATCATCTCCGCGTCAGTCAGGTTGACGCGCCCGAACGCCTTCCACTTGATGTCCAGCCCCGCTTTTTCCAATTCGCGGCAGAAGGCCATGACCTGCCGCTTGCCCGACACAAAAAACTCGTCCTGGAACAAGAACAGATTGACGCCGGCCTCTTGATGCAGCACGCGCATCTCCGCAACGATGTTCTCCGGGCTGCGGGAATAGCTTTCGTGATTCCACACCGGCGCGACGGAGCAGAACGTGCAGAGATACGGGCAACCCCGGCTGGTCATCATCCCGTAACCCGCGTAGCGGCTCAAGTCCACTTTGTGGAAAGCCGGGAAGGGGATGCCGTCCAGATCGTGGATGCGCGGCGCGTCGGACGTGTGGCGGATGTCGCCGTTGTGCCGGTACGAGATGCCGCGCACCTCCGCTAAATCGCCGCCGTGGAGCGCGCGCAGCAATTCCGGCCCCAACGTCTCACCCTCGCCGCGCGCGATGACGTCAATCCAGGGGAAGCGGCGCAGCAGTTTGTCCTCCACCGCCTTCGGGCCGACGCCGCCGAGCACGATGACGCGGTCGGGATAGCGCGCTTTGAGCGCGCGAGCGGCCAGCAGCGTGAACGGCAGCAAATTCGCCATGCACGACAGGCCGATGACCGGCGCCGGATCGTGGACGAACTCAAGGAACGTGTCCAGATCGAAGGGATCGTCCGCCGGGCAGGTCTGGTAGTCGCGGAAGTCCACCGTGAACCCGGCGTCCTCCAGCGCGCGCGTCAGATAGAGGCAGCCCAGCGGGACGTGCAGCTCGCGCTCCACGCCCTCGCCGTAGCGCAGGAAGAGCATGTTCAGGTTGATCAGGGTGATGTCGGACATAATCATCCAATGTATTTTGTAGTGCGTATTCCGTAGTTTTTTAGCGACCTAACGAGCGTGGTTCAGCCGATTGCGGGTGGGCGCGACAAGCTACAGTATACACCCACTTTGCTGGCAAGGAATACTTGAAAAACGGAGCGGTAGCAATTCGGCTGCAACCGCTTGTTAGGCGCGATTTATGGCTACAAGACCCACAAACGGAATAATTTAATATTGTCACTCAGCCTGCGTTGCCCCACAATGTGGGCAAAAAGCAAAATCAATTGGGATTAGTTTACTGCAAGATGTACAGCTTTTTTCGGTGGCCGTTGGCTGCCCACAGCTAGGACAAAATCGATACTCGGATAAAACTTCTTTGCCACATTTCGAGCAAGTTATGGTAGACTTTCCTGAAACAGCAGGCTTCTTTTCATCATCTTTTTTACGAGTAAAGACCTTACCAAACACACCTTTAACTTTCTCACCCGCTCCGGTGGCTGTATCTTTGACACCATTAGTTGCTTGTCTAGCTACGCCGATGGCTTTAACTGCTGCTCCACCGGCGACGTCCGCTGTTTTTTCAAATAGGTTCTTCTGAATGACGATTTGATAATCTTGAGTTCGTCGCTCAATCTCAGCCATATCCAATGATATATTCAAACGCTCGGCAACACTTTCTAAAAATTTACGCTCCCTCTCGACCAGTTCACCATCATAAATCGCCATCAAGATTAATATTTCCATTAAATTGCGCCGCACTTCTACATCTTCAATGTTATTAATAGCTTCAAGAACACTGTCCTCACAGCTTATCAGCTTTTGAAATTCTGCTTGAGTATGTTCATCAAAGGACATCCGCGATAGCATCGCTTTATAAAGTTCTTTTTCTTTTTGGGAGAACTGACCATCAACTTGGGCCACATACATTACTGCGGCTGGAAATGCTAAATCGTAGGTGTTTTGACGTGATACTAAAATACGTAACTCATCAGTAACTTTATCTCTATCTTTAAGATATGCTTTGGCAATTCTGCCGACTGATTTGGTTGTGACATAATTGTAGCTGCTTCCCACAGCCGCAGAAGCTACAGGAACAGCATATTTAATAATAGTGCGCTGTAAAATCTTAAAACCCAGCCGACGAGCAAAATCTTTGATGGCTTTCAGTGTACCTTTACTAACATATTTTTTGACAGCCCCTTTAGTAGCAGCACCCGCTGCCACTTGAAGCCCCTTGCCCACCATTTCTGTGGGCGTCACTCCTAAAGCATAACCAAAAACCATCAACACATCTTCAGGGTCTTCCGGATCAAGTTGAAGATCATAAACCACAGAAAGATCAAGGACAAGACGTATCTGAATTTGAGCCAAATAAAGCATCTCGGCTCCGATAGACCCCAAAAAGAGAGCCACTGTCATTCCCGCAGAACTTAACGCAGCAATTTGATTCGCCGTTGCTGCTGCCCCAGCAATTGCTCCGGCAATGGTTGCATATCTGACAGTAACGGACGTTAAAATATCGGCAATTTCATCAGGAGGCAATCCGGGATACTTTTGTTGAAAGTATGTCGCTCTAGCATTACGGTCGTAAGTTTGAATAACTTTTCGTAAGAGCTGAATGAACCATTCTCCGCTTTTGACCTCATCAAAATTCAACGACTTGGCGAGTTGTTTTGCTTGATCAAGCTCGGAACTGACTTGGGTTTTGAGAGTTTCATCTTCTGGAATGTTGATTTCTGATTTTGACATAATTACCTCTTGTTCATTTTTAAACAATTTGTGAAATGAGTGGTATTAAATAGAAACTCAATTTACATGCACCTAACGCTTCTTCGCCGGCGTCGGTTCGGGCAGATCAGGCTGAATACCCTTGGTGATAGGCGGCGGTGGCGGCGGTGGCGTGGGCAGATCGGGACGGATGCCGCGCGTGACCGGCTCCGG
>JAKQHY010000226.1 GCA_029555965.1 Chloroflexota bacterium
GCAGCGCGGGCAAAGCCCATTTCGTGGGAGACGACCATCATGGTCATCCCCTCATGCGCCAGATCCAACATCACGTCCAGCACCTCTTTGATCATCTCCGGGTCGAGCGCCGAGGTCGGCTCGTCAAACAACATCACTTTCGGCTCCATCGCCAACGAGCGCGCAATGGCGACGCGCTGCTGCTGGCCGCCGGAAAGCTGCTCCGGGTACGCCTCGACCTTTTCGGGGATGCCGACTTTGTCCAGCAATTCGCGCGCGCGCGCCTCGGCCTCCGCCCGCTCCAGGCCGCGCACGACCATCGGGCCGAGAACGATGTTTTCCAGCACGGTCATGTGCGGGAAGAGGTTGAACTGCTGGAATACCATCCCCACTTCGGCGCGCATCTTGTTAATGGCCCGGTCGTCACTGCCCATCACGACGCCGTCAATCGCCACCGTGCCCTGCGTCGGAGTCTCCAGCCGGTTGACGCAGCGCAGCAGCGTGGATTTGCCGGAACCGCTTGGGCCGATGATGACGATCACCTCGCCTTTTTGCACGTCCAGATCCACGCCGTTGAGCGCCTGGACGCGACCGAAATGCTTGTGCAACTCACGGATTTGAACAATAGGAGTCGTCATACCATTCTCCCTTAAAGTAAAGAGTAATGAGAAATGGGAAATGAGAAACAGATCACTCGTTACTCATGTCTCATTACTCATTTCTGATTTCCAAAATCCCCCTAGTCCCGAATGACGGACGTTTGCGCCAACCGGTCATGCCATATCTGACCGCCCAGAGAGGGCAGCAGGCCGAACAAACTCAGACCGGGTAAGGGAAGTAGGGCTACGACCAGCCGTTTGATAGCCGCGCCCCAGGTCAGGAACGCGCCCTCGGCGTTGACCAGGCGCAGGCCCACCGCCATCATCCCGGGCGTACGGCCAAAACGCACCCATCCAAACAGGGTGTACGCGACCATCACCACCCCCATAAGGCCCAGCAGGATGACGCCCACGGCCAGGTCCGGCAGGAACAACGCGATCCCTTGCACCAGTCCGTATACAATCAAGCCGATAAAATCCAGTACGACCAGATCGAGCAACACGCCGGCCAACCGGTGCATTAACCCCACCGGCTCTTCTTTGTTCTGGCGGGACATCCCCACCTCAATGTAGTACACCGCGCGCGAGAACATCAACGTCATCAACAGGTACACCAGGGCGACGAGGGTGTACGTCTCAAAATAAGCGAACGTCCGCGAGGCGTATTCCCGTCCCCGGCGCAGCAGGTCCGAAATTGCCAGCACCGACACCAGCGACGAGTCCTTGAGCATCGCAATGAACTCGTTGCCGACCGGCGGCAGGATGACGCGGATCGCTTGCGGGATGATGATGTAGCGCATCGCCTGCCCCCGACTCAGGCCGAGCGCGCGCGCGGCCTCCATCTGGCCTTTGGGGATGGATTGGATGCCCGCGCGGAACGTTTCTCCAATGTAAGCGCCGTAGCAGATGGTCAGGCCCAACACGGCGGACACGTGCGGCCCCAATTTGATGAAGCGCGACAGAGCGTAATAAATCCAGAAGAGCTGCGCCAGCAGGGGGATGCCGCGAATCACCTCGACGTAGAGCGACGCCAGGGTGTTGATCCACGGTGTGTGCGACGTGCGGCCCAGTCCGGCCAACAGCCCGAACAGCAGCGCAAAGGTCATCGAAACGATGGTGATTTGGAAGGTGATGACCAGGCCGTCACCGATGAATACCACAATTTCCCGATAAGGATCAGGCTTGAGGAGCACCGCGCCGACGATAAACACTAACGCCACAATGACCGCCATCCACCACGCGATCAACAAATTGCGCTCGCGGGGGATAGCGGCGCTATCATCCCGCCACACACGGGCGCCGGGCGGCGCCGTAGTTTTCAGGTCTTTGTCTTTCATCGCCCCTCTCCTTGATGCTCCCCAACCAGTTCAACGGATTCGGCGGGGACTTTATTCGCTGAAATCCAGCCAATTCCCCGCCGTAGCAGCCAGTTCGCCCCCTCAGGCACTGACCGCTGGCGTTACCGCCCAATCAAGGTGAAGACGCCCCCGGCGGGGCGTCTCCAGTGCTCCTCTGAAAATAGCCACAGAGGGCACAGAGTTCACAGAGAAAACCCTTTGTGTCCTTCGTGTCCTTTGTGGTGAAAATTTTCATCCAACCGCTGGTGAACCGCCGGTTAATGATGAATTCCCAGAAACCATCGAATCCGAGCGAAGATTAGCGTGTCGGTCGCCTTACCGCAACCATTGATCTTCAAGCTGTTTATCCACACCTTTATCCTGGACGGCCTTCAACCCCTTGTTGATCAACGCCAACAGGTCTGCATTGCCTTTCTGCACCAGGATGCCATATTGTTCATCGGTGAATGGATCGCCGACGATCTTGAGCTTGGCCTTGTATTCCTCGCGCTGCAAAGCGTAGTCCGCCGCCACGGGCGTATCGCAGACCAGCGCGTCAATCCGGCCAGCGACCAGGTCTTCAAAGGCCAGGCCGATTTCGTCGTATTCCTTGAGCGTCACGCCCTCCATCTTTTGCAAGGCGAACGCGCCGGTGGTGCTGAGCTGCGCGCCGACAGTGTGCCCTGTCAACGTATCCGGGCCGGCGATGGCGCTATCGGCCCCGGTCACGACGATCTGACCGGCGTTGATGTACGGCTCGGAGAAGTCGTACTCCTGCTTGCGCTCGTCGGTGATCGTGACCGAAGAAATCACGGCGTCGTACTCGCCCGCCGCCAGCCCGGCAAAAATACCATCCCAGGCGACGTTCTTGAACTCGACCTCGAAGCCGGCCTCTTTTGCAATGGCTTTCATCAAGTCAATATCGTAGCCCACGATGGCCTTGTTCGTATCCACAAACTCCATCGGCGGCCAGGTGGCGTCCGTCGCCACGACCACTTTCTTCCCCTGGTTCTGACATCCCCCCAACAGACCAGAGGTCAATATCAATACAACCAACAGCAACAAACTTGCCTTTCGGGTACTCATTTTTGTCTCCTCCTAAACTTAACTGGCTAATTTTCCACTGACGATGAGGAACGCTAATCTCCAAGTCCCCATTATGATTCTATGTGGTTCAAAGTCAAATAGAGATACATTTGCTCTGTTTCCGGCTTCGTGCTACACTATGCGCCGAGGTTAAGCACGAGAAGGAGTGTCAATGCCTGAGCCGATCACCCAAAATACCCTGTTTTATGGCGACAATTTGCCCATTTTGCGAGAGTATCTCCCCGATGCCAGCGTGGATTTGATTTACCTCGACCCACCGTTTAACTCCAACCGCACCTACAATGTGTTGTTCAAAGACGAAAGCGGAGAGGATAGCGAAGCGCAGATCGCCGCCTTTGAGGATACCTGGCATTGGAACCAGGCCACGGCGCGCACCTACGAAGACCTCGTCCTCCAAGCGCCTATTCCGGTGAGCAAAATGATCGCTGCCTTGCGCGACTTCATCGGGCCGAATCAGATGATGGCGTATCTGGTGATGATGACCGCGCGCTTAGTAGAATTGCACCGTATCCTCAAACCAACGGGGAGCCTGTATTTGCATTGTGACCCTACCGCCAGCCATTATCTTAAAGTGATTCTTGATGCAATTTTTGGAGCCGCGCATTTTCGTAATGAAATTGTCTGGCAGCGCACCAGCAGCCATAGCGATTCCAAACGTTGGGCAGCGGTTCATGACACTATTTTTTGCTACAGCAAAAGCGATGCGTTTACCTGGAATCCCGTGTATACCGAACATGATCCGGCTTACGTGGAGACCTTTTATCGTTACAGCGATGAAAAAGGCCGGTATCGGCACGATCACATTATTCGCTCGGCTTCGATGGGGCCGCGTCCCAATTTGAGTTACGAATATCATGGGTACACACCGCAATGGGGCTGGCGGATGACGCGGGATAAGTTAGAAGCATTGGATAAAGACAACCGCATTTATTGGAGCAACAGTGGGCGGCCCTACCTCAAACGTTACTTGGATGAACAAAAGGGCAATCTCATCACCTCCGTCATCACCGATATCCCCCCGGTTGGCCCACAGGCGGCGGAGCGCCTCGGCTACCCCACCCAGAAGCCCCTCGCATTGCTGGAACGGATCATCCAAACCAGCAGCAACCCCGGCGACTGGGTGCTCGATCCCTTCTGCGGCTGCGGCACCGCCGTCGCCGCCGCGCAAAAGCTGGAGCGGCGCTGGATCGGCATTGACATCACCTTCCTCTCTATCTCGCTGCAACGCTCCCGCCTGCAAGAGATGTTCCCTGACCTGGCGTTTCAGGTCATCGGGGAGCCGCAAACGCTCGCCGACGCGCATTACCTGGCGCAACAAGATCGCTTCCAGTTCGAGTGGTGGGCGCTCTCCCTGGTGGGGGCGCGGCCGACGCAGCCAACAACCTCCAGGAAAGGCAAAAAGGGGGCGGATCGCGGCGTGGATGGCGTCATCAACTTTATGGACGACGCCAGCGATAAACCTAAGCGGGTGCTGGTGCAGGTCAAGAGCGGCAAAGTGAGCGCGCGCGACGTGCGCGACCTCGGCGGCGCGCTGGAACGCGAGAAAGCCGCCATCGGCCTGCTGCTCACGCTCGAAACGCCCACTGCGCCGATGGAACAGGAAGCCGCGGCGTCCGGCTTCTATCGCTCCCCCGGCTGGAATCAACAGTACCCGCGCGTGCAACTCCTCACCATCGAAAGTCTGCTCGGCGGCGCCAAGCCGCAAATGCCGCCGGCCTGGGGCACCTTCAAGCAGGCGCAGCGTGTGCGAGAATCCGGGCCGGGGCAGGCGACGTTGGATTTGGGGATGTGAGCCTTGTCAACGGAAGACGCCTTATGCGCGCAGTGCTGTCATATTTTTCGCGCAGGATTTTGCTCTTGGGTGACGACAGAACAAGTAGAAAGTGGGAAAACTCCGCCCCTCACCCTCACCAAAATCAGTCGCCTGGCCAGCCAGGGAGCCGATCATATCAAATGAGATTTCTTCCGTGTACTTCTCGAGGTGAAGCTGGTGTTAACCAATGCGTTTGCCCTCGCTCGATATCTACAAAGTCAAAGCGTAGATGTGGTCAATTTTAACCACATCCGCAGCCTTACCTGGTCAATCCATTTCTGAAAGGAGTCAAAATTATGTCACGACCCATCACCTTGTTTACCGGACAATGGGCCGACCTGCCCCTGGAAACCCTCGCGCAGAAAGTCAGCGCGTGGGGCTTCGACGGGTTGGAGCTGGCCTGCTGGGGCGACCACTTCGATGTGGAGCAAGCCCTTTCCAGCGACGCCTACGTGCGCGCAAAGCGCGATCTGCTGGCGAAGTACCACCTTAAGAGCTTCGCCATCAGCACGCACCTGGTGGGCCAATGTGTCTGTGATAATATCGATCGCCGCCACCAGGGCATCCTCCCGCCGCGTCTGTGGGGCGACGGCGACCCGGAGGGCGTCCGCCGGCGCTGCGCCGAGGAAATCAAGCACACGGCGAAGGCCGCCAAACTCTTCGGCGTGGATGTCGTCAACGGGTTCACCGGCAGCAGCGTGTGGGGGATGCTCTACTTCTTCCCGCCCACCAGCCAGGCCGACATTGACGCCGGCTACGCCGACTTCGCCGCCCGCTGGACGCCCATTCTCGACGCCTTCCAGGCGGAGGGCGTCAAATTTGCGTTGGAAGTCCACCCCACCGAGATCGCCTACGACATCGTCACCTTTGAGCGCGCCCTCAAGGCGGTGAACGGCCACCCGGCCTTCGGCATCAACTTCGATCCGAGCCACCTGATCCACCAGTTCATTGACCCCGTGGAATTGATTGACGCCTTCCCCGACCGCATCTTCCATGTCCACGTCAAGGACTCGCGCGTCAACCTGACCGGGCGCAGCAGCATCCTCAGCTCGCACCTGGATTTTGGCGACAAGCGGCGCGGCTGGGACTTCGTCTCGCCAGGTCACGGCGACGTGAAGTGGGACCCCATCATCCGCGCGCTCAACCGTGTCGGCTATCATGGCCCGCTCTCCATCGAGTGGGAAGACAGCGGCATGGATCGGGACTTCGGCGCGCCGGAAGCGTTGGCGATGATCCGCAAACAAGATTTCGCCCCGTCTTCGGTGGCGTTTGATGCGGCGTTCAGCAAGTAGCGAGTGTGGCGAGTTAGGAGTTAGGAGTTAGGAAGACATCCTAACTCCTAACTCCTAACTCCTAACTTTTTAGGAGGCACGTATGAGCAGTGACAGCGGTGGTTTCACGACAATGGCCGGGGCGAAGGCGACCGGCGCGGCCCCGGAAGTGGGCGTGGGGATGCTCGGCTACGCCTTCATGGGCAAGGCCCACAGCAACGCCTACAAGAAGCTCCCTTACATGATGTATCCGCCGCCCGCAATTCCCGTGTTGGCGGCGATCTGCGGACGCAATGCGGACGGGGTGGCCGAAGCTGCCAGGCGGTATGGCTACGCCCAAGCCTACACGGATTGGCGCGAGATGCTGGCAGACGAGGCCGTGCAACTCTTCGACAACGGCGCGCCCAACGCCATGCACGCCGAGCCGAGCATCGCGGCGGCGCAGGCGGGCAAGCACGTCCTCTGCGAGAAGCCGCTGGGCCGCACCCCGGAAGAATCCAAGGCGATGTGGGCGGCGGCGGAAAAGGCCGGCGTCAAGCACATGGTCGCCTTCAACTACCGTTTCGTCCCGGCGATCTGCCAGGCGCGCGAGTTGATCGCAAGCGGCGCGCTGGGACGCATCTACCACTACCGCGCCGTCTACCTGCAAGAATGGGTGATGGCGCACTACGCCACCCCGATGATCTGGCGGCTCAACAAAGCGGAAGCCGGCGCGGGCAGCCTCGGCGACCTGGGATCGCACATCATTGACCTGGGCCGCTTCCTGGTGGGCGAGATCGAGAGTGTGGGCGCAATGCTGCGCACCTTCATCCCGGAGCGCCCCCTGCCTGATGGCTCCCTGGCAAAAGTGGATGTGGACGATGCCTTTGTCGCCACCGTCGGCTTTGCCAACGGCGCAGTCGGCACACTGGAAGCGACCCGCTTCGCGGCCGGGCGCAAAAATCACCAGGTCATCGAGATCAACGGCGAGAAGGGCAGCCTTGTCTTCGACCTGGAACGGCTGAATGAACTGGAAGTCTACTGGGTCGGCGAGGGCCGCAAAGAGACGCAGGGTTTCACGCGCGTTCTGGTCTCTGAGCCATATCACCCCTGGTGGGAGAACTGGTGGCCCCAGGGACACATGATCGGCTGGGAGCACAGCTTCGTCCACGAGCTGACGCACTTCCTGGACTGTATCGTCAACGACAAGGACGTGGCCCCCTACGGCGCGACGTTTGAAGATGGCTATCGCGCCGACTGCGTGTGCGCTGCGATTGTGGAGTCGGCGCGAACCAAGAAGCAAGTAGAGGTACAATATTGAGAGGCCCTGGGTGGTGGGGGAAACGAGCAGGGAGTGATGCGCTCACCTCGCCCCAAAATCGGGTGTGACAGAAGCGTGAGCCGTGAAACGTGAGACTCGCATAGTAAAATCATCACGTTTCACACTTCAAGTTTCACGTCTCTGGGATAACTATGTCTCTGGGTATTAGCCATTCCAGAGAAGAAAGGAGGTGCAACGCGGCAACAAAAAGACGTAGCCTAAGTTCTGTGGACGTTTTTAAATTTACATCAGACATTTGAAAAAGGAGAATATCGAATGAGTAAGCTAGTACGTTTGTTAATCGTAGCGACGATGCTGTTGGGGTCTGTCGGCATCACGCCGGTGGCAATGGCTGCTGCGCCCACCGCGCCGCTGGCGCCGGACGCCGCCATTACGGTCACCATCCTGCACACCAACGACTTCCATGCGCGGGTGGACGAGTACAACCGCAACGGCGCACGGTGCAAAGCAGAGGATGCCACCAGTGGGATGTGCATTGGCGGGTATCCCCGCCTGCATACGATGGTAGACGCGATCCGCGCAGAAGAGGAAAATGTGCTGTTGTTGGACGCAGGCGATCAGTTCCAGGGCACGTTGTTCTACAATCTCTTCAAGGCCGACGTCATCACCGATACGATGAACGCGATGGGCTACGATGCGATGACCGTCGGCAACCACGAGTTCGACAACGGCCCGGCGGAACTGGCGCGCTTGATTGACGGCGCGGACTTCCCAATAGTCAGCTCTAACCTGGATGTGAGCGGAGAACCGCTGCTGACTGGCAAAATTGCCCCACACGCGATCATCACGCGCAGCGGCGAGCCAATCGGTATCGTCGGTGTCACGACGGAGGAGACAGAGAACATCTCCAGCCCTGGGGCTAACGTCGTCTTCAACGATCCGGTCACCAGCCTGCAAGCGGCCGTGGACGCGCTTGAAGCGCAGGGTGTGGACAAGGTCATCGCCCTGACACACGTAGGGTACGAAGAAGACCTGGCGCTGGCCGCCGCCGTCTCTGGCGTGGATGTAATCATCGGCGGGCACAGCCATACCTTCATCTACACCCCCACCGTGCCGCTCAAATTCCAACCGCCAGAGTACCCACAATACGATCCCCTGGCGCCGGCCGGCCCTTACCCCACCGTTGTCAACAGCCTGGATTCCGAACCGGTGCTGGTGGTGACCGCCTTCAACTGGGGGACGTTCTTGGGCCGCCTCGATGTCAGCTTCGATGACGCCGGTCTCGTCACCGAGTACAACGGCAACCCGATTTACGTCAGCGCCGAGGTCACCAAGTCGGCCACGATGGAAACTATCCTCGACAAATACCGACCGGCCATTCAGACGTTGATCACCACGCAGGTCGGAACCACTACGGTGGACCTGCCGATCTCGGTCGCCGGCGCGCGTATCTGCCGCCTGGGAGAATGTCTCATGGGCAACCTGGTGGCCGACGCCATGCTCTGGGAAGCCAACCAGGCCAACCCCGGGGCCGGCTATCAGATCGCCTTCCAGAACGGCGGCGGCGTGCGCGCCCCGATTATGGCCGGCGAGATCACGATGGGCGATGTGTTGGAGACGCTGCCCTTTGGCAACGCCATCGCTACCTTTGAATTGACCGGCACGCACGTGATCGCGGCGTTGGAGAACGGCCTCAGCCGTTATCCGAGCGAGAACGGCGGGTTCGCCCAGGTTTCCGGCCTCCGCTATTACTTCGACCCCGTCAAGGCGGTCGGCTCCCGCGTCACGCAGGCAGAAGTTTGGAATGGCACAGCGTATGTCCCGCTCGATCCCAATGCCGTGTACAAAGTCGTGACCAATGACTTTATGCGCAAGGGCGGCGATGGCTACACCATGTTCCGCGACTACGCCATCAACCCCTACGACTTTGGCCCCGCGTTGGACGAGGCGTTATCCGGTTACATCAAAGAATTCTCCCCCATCACGCCCGCATTGGAAGGGCGCATCACCGCCCACCCCAAGGCCGACAAGGTCATCACCCTCCTGCACACCAACGACACGCACGGCAGTTGGGCCGCCGACACCTACGGCGGCGGTATGGCGCGCATCGCCACGCTGATCAAGCAGCAACGCGCGATCAACCCCAATGCTATCCTGTTGGATGCGGGCGACACCTTCCAGGGCAACGCCTTCGCCTACTTCTTCAAGGATCGCCCCGATAATCCCATTGCAGGGGGCATGAATTTGTTGGGATACAAAGCCATGACCCTTGGCAACCACGAGTTCAACTTCGGCCCCTCGACGTTTATCACCATGTTGAAGCAGGTCAACTTCCCGCTGTTGGGGAGCGCCAACCTGGATGACGACGGCAGCTATGGGCTGGATCAGATTGACCTGCGCGACTACATCACGATGACCGTGGAGGGTCTGGACATCGCCATCTTCGGCCTGACGAACCCGCGCGTGTACCGCTATGAGTTGCCCACCAACATTCCCGGTCTCACCTTCCATCCGGCGACTGAGACCGCGCAATCGTTGGTGCCCACGCTGCGCGCCAACGAAGACCCCGACCTGTTGATCGGCCTCACCCACGTCGGCTACGAGCCTTACGGCGGCGAAGTAGACAGCGACAAGCTCATCGCTGAGGGCGTCCCCGGCATTGATGTGATCATCGGCGGGCACAGCCACACGCGGATCAACCCGGCGGTCATCATCAGCTCCACTGTCAACCCCACCGGCACGCTGGTGGCGCAGAGCTACCGCTATGCCGGCAACCTCGGCGTCATTAACATCGGGTTCACAGGCAACGAAACCGACGGCTACGAGATCGCCTGGCGCACCGGCTACCTCATCCCCACCAGCAGCAGCACCGCCGCCGACGCTGATCTGCAAGCCTACCTTGACCCGTTCCTGGCGGAGATTGACGCCTACAACGCCACCCCCATCGGCTACACCACCGTCCCACTGGATGGGATGATGGCCTACACGGAGGAAACCAACGCCGCCAACTTGCAAGTAGATGCAGCGGTCTGGGCGTTGGACAAAGAAGGGATTGATGTAGACTTCCACCTCTCCGGGGCTATGACGAAGCCAAAATACATCATAGCCGATGGTGCCACTGCCACCGATCCCGTCACGATCACCAAGGGTCACATGTTCGATCTGATGCCCTACGAGAACTCGTTGGTGGCTTTCGAGTTGAACGGCGTGCAGCTCAAGGCGATCCTGGAGCGCGGCTATCGCAACTACTGGTATTACAAATATACGGCGGATCACGGCGGCTACTCCTACTACACCACCTGTATGCTCGACATTAGCGCGGGCGGCATCATCACCTACGCCGATCCGGGTATGTACGAAATGCCCAATGGCGACAACGTCGTCGCGCTGTCCTACGATGGCACAGAAGTCGTCTTTGATGCGGCCCATACGTACCGCGTCTCCACAGTCAACTACATCGCCGCCGGCTCCTGCAACTTCAACAACGACGGCGAGACCATCTGGCCGCTGAACCAGATTGTGGCGGACACGCAGTACTACGTGCGGGATTCCGTCATTGACTACGTAGACGCTCAGACGGCCCCCATCGCGCCGGTTGTCGAAGGTCGCTTGCGGTTCGCCAGCTCCGACCTCTCCAGCTCCACCAAGACCGTGGCCGACGCCGATGGCAGCGGTGAAGCCGCGGCCGGGGAAATCCTGACCTACACCATCACCATTGCCAACACCGGCGATCTGGGCGCAGCGTTCCGCCTCACCGATACGCTGCCCGCGGGCGTGACCTACGTGGCCGACAGCCTGACCGCTGGCGGGTTCCCGCAAGGCTCCGTCGTCACCATCACCGGCGGCGTGTTGACGGCGCACACCGCCAACTTCCCATCCGTACCTGAGGGCGGGACGCTCTTCGGCGTTCCGGCGATCATCCGGTTCAACGTTCAGGTAAGCGATCCCACCCCAGACGGGGACGAGATCGTCAACCAGATCGAATTGCAGGATCTGTACGAGATGTACAACATCGCGCCGGCGAGCATCCCGCTCGTCAGCGAGGATCACTACATCTTCCTCCCCCTGGTCCTGCGCGGCTTCGGCCAGTAACCAGAGCAGGTTCATAAGCAAGACGGTAGGCAGGGGCAACCCTGTCTACCGTCTTTTTCAGATCATCTTACCTTCCTGGCAAGAAGCGCTCTATGAATATCCTGCACCAAGACGACCATACGTTGATTTTACGTCCCGGCGATTTCTGGCTCCTTCTCCTGGCCGGACTCGTGTTCGGCGGCATCGGGCTTCTGCTGGTGGGTATGACGGGGACCGAAAGTCGTCTGGCGTGCGAGCGCGCGCCGCGCGCCGCCATCGCCTGCCGGTTGACGCGCACCTTGCTGGGACTGGAACTGGACAAAGAACCGTTGAACGACCTGCAAGGAGCGCGCCTGCATGTCAGCCACCGCAGCAAGCGCGACACTTACCGCGTCATCCTGATCACCGCCGCGGGCGAGCGCAACTTCACGCCTTACGGTTCTTCCTGGTACAACACGCACAACCGCATCGTGACGGACATCAACACCTTTATGAAATCCCCCAACCTGTCCCAGCTAGACGTGTCCCAGGGCGGCGTAAAGGATATGTGGATCGGCGCGATCTTCTTCTTGGTTGGCGGCGGGACGTTCATTGGCTGCATCCAGATGTATTTCACGACCTGGACGTTTGACCGCATCCAGGGACTCGTCACCCACCGCCGCGAAACCCTGCTTGGCGTCAAAATCGCCGAATACCCCCTGCGCGACATCACCGGCGCGCAAGTCGGTTGGTCGCGCAGCAGCAAAGGCGGCATCACTTACCGCGTCGAACTGCTGACCCGCGAAGGCGCCCCCATCCCCATGACGCACATGTACAGCACCGGGAAATCCGGCAAAGACCGCGCCGCGCAAGTGATCAGCGCGTTCTTGCAGCAGTAAATCCAATAGGAGACATATTGCGTGAAAATCGTCTTTCGTGATGAAAACACTCTGATTCTGCGCCCTCAAAGCCAAATATTTCTGGTCATCAGCGCCGTCCTGTTTGCCCTGGGTGTCTGGGTTTTGGTGGGGGCGTTTCACACGGAGACGCTGGCCTGCGCCCACACGCCGCAGGCGAGAGTTACCTGCACGATCCGGCGCACGACGTTTGGCGTAACGCTGCACGAAACGCGCGTCACAGACGTCCAGGGCGCGCGCGCGACGGAGACGGCCAGCCCCACGGCGCCCAGTCAGGTCGCGCTGCTCACCGGTGGAGGGGAGTGGCCGCTCCCCATCTTCACAAATCTCGACAAGCCGGGATGTGAGCAACTCGCCCAGGAGATCAACGCCTTCATCCAGACGCGGCAGGCGCCCCCCTTTGAACGTAGCGCCGGCGGGACGGGCTTTGAGTTCTCGGCGCTGTGCCCGCTCTCAATGGCGGCGCTGCTCCTGGTGGTGGGGCTGCAAAACCACAATACGACCTGGACCTTTAATCGGCAGACGGGACAACTCCACTATCGCAGCGAGACGCTCCTGGGAATTCGGACGCGCCTTTACGCCCTCCAGGATATTGCGGATGTCAAACTGGTGCGCCAACGACGCGCGTTATGTGTCACAATATTTATGCGCGATGGACAGCAGCTTTTTATAGATGGCAGCAGCATCAACGTAGAGAGCCTCAAGGCGATGACCGCCACTCTCCGCCAGTTTTTAGGATTATCCAAAAATGCCCCCCTGTGGTAAGCACCCCCAACAACGAGCAACCGCCCATGGATGAGCTAAACGTTATCCACCGCGAGCGCGATCGCCTGATCCTGCGCCAGGGCGGACTCTGGTGGCCGGTGTTGATGGGCGGGCTGCTGTTGATTTTCGCGCTGCTGATGATGTGGGCATCCGGCAGCGCCACGCGCCTGACCTGCACGCGGAGCGCCGGCATCCCCATGCAATGCCAAACAACCCACGAGTTCTTAGGTCTCCCCTACGCCACCGAAAACCTCGGCCCCCTGCGCGGCGCGCGCCTGGCGCATAACCAGGTCGGATGGCGCACCACCACCTCGATCCTGCTGATCGCCGCCGCCGATACGCAAGTGCGCGGCCCGGAAGCCGCCGCTACCTGCGACGAGAAAGGGGAAATCGTCAATGCCATCAATACCTTTGTGCAATCGCCGCAGGAAACGCGCCTGGAAGTGCCGCTCGATGGCGACAGCGGGGCGCCCGCGGCTATTTTGTTGGGCCTACTGGGCCTGCTGGCCGGCATCGGCGGGGGGCTGGCGCGAAACCACCTCCTCACCCGCTGGACTTTTGACCGCACGCACAACCGGGTTCTCCACCGCTACAGCGCGGGCCTGCAAGTGAAAGCGGCGAGTTACGCGCTGCGGGACATCGCCAACGCGCACGTGGCCGTGCAAAATACCCCACAAGGCGAGCCGACCTACCGGGTAGAATTGGTGACGTATGATCGCCGCAGTATCCCCCTTCTCGCGTGGTACAGTAACCGCGCGTCCGGCAAAGAACGCGCCGCGCTGGCGATCCGCGAATTCTTACAGCAATCCACCTAAGCAAAAGGTATCCAGTGGAAACCATCAGCCCAGATGACAAAATCCTGATTGTACGGCCCGGCACAGTCTGGGGTATCCTCCTGGCAGGGATTTTCTTCATCCTTGGTGGACTTCTTTCGATAGGCGCGTCAGGGATCGAAAATCATCTGATGTGTGAGCGGGCGGCGTATGGTCGCCTGACGTGTCAATTAACGCGCACCTTGCTTGGGATAGAACTGGGGAAAGAATTCATCGCCAATCTGCGCGAGGCGCGCTTGCAAACGAAAAGTCGCCGAATACGACCTGCGCGACATCACCGGCGCGCAAGTCGGTTGGTTACGCAGCAGCAAAGGCGACACAACCTACCGCGTCGAACTGCTGACCCGCGAAGGCGCCCCCATCCCCATGACGCACATGTACAGCAGCGGGAAATCCGGCAAAGAGCGTGCCGCACAAGTGATCAGCACGTTCCTAGGGCATTAAATCCAATGCAGGAGGCACTTAATGAAAGTTGTTCATCGTGATGAAAGCACTTTAATTTTGCGTCCCAATGATCTCTGGGTAGAGATCTTAAAAGTACTCATTTTTGGTACTCTATTCATAATGATGATTAGAGCGTCTAACATAAAAAGCTTGACTTGTAATCGAGTTCAACAAAATCAAATTCAATGTCAGTTGAGAAGTACTCTATTCGGGTCGGAACTAGAAAACGAGACGCTTAAGAACCTCCGTGAAGCACGCCTGGAAGTAAATCATGGTCGTTACAGTGACTCCTATTACATCATCATTGTTGCAGGGGGCATAAGACGCTCACTCACTTGCGGCGATCTCAGCGCCAGCGCGTGCGAACAAGCGGTCGAGGATATCAACACTTTCATACAATCCCCCAATCTATCAAACCTGGAAGTTTCTCCAAAAATTCCCGTGTACTTCTGGCTCATCCCAATCTTTTTTTTGGCCGTCTTGGTAAGTATTATCCGCGATGTACAGGCACACCTCATCACATGGACGTTCGACCGCTCACAAGGAATCGTAACCCACCGCCAAAAGACACTGTTTGGCGGCAAAACTACCGAGTATCCCCTGAGTGATATCACGGGCGCACAAATCTTCACGAAACTTGGTCGGAGAAACACTGTAATGTGTCGGATCGAGTTACTGACCCGCGAAGGAGAAAATCTTCCTCTAACTTCCTGGTATACAAGTGGAGATTCCACCAGATACGCGGCCTATGTGCTCCGCGAATTCTTACAGCTAAACACACTCCCTCTCTTTAAAAACTAAACGGTAGACAGAGTATCCCCTGTCTACCGTCTACCGTCTACCGTCTACCGCTTACCGATTTCCCCGCGAGCCAATCCCTTCCCCACGAGGTACGCATAACTCCGCTCCACCGCCGCCCACATCGCGCCGGACACACGGTCAATCTCCACGATGGCCCACTCCGTGTGCGGCTTCCCGGCCTCGAAGATGGCCCCGAAATCCATCACACCGTCGCCCACTGCCGTCATCGGCTCAGTCTTGACGCACGGCCCATCCTTGATGTGCAGGAACGGCGCGCGCGCCCCAAACTTCCGCACCACGTCCGCCGGATTCACGCCCGCCGTATTGACCCAATACGTGTCAATCTCGAAGAAAATGTCCGGCGACAGCAGCTCCAGCATCACCTCGTAGACGTAGCGCCCCTCCACCTGAAGATACTCCCACCAGTGGTTATGGATGCCAAAGGTCAGCCCGGCGGCGCGCGCCACGGCGTTGGCCTCGTTGAACAGCTCGCACGTCGCCTTGATCTTGTCGAGCGTCTCGAAGTCGCCCGGTCCCTTGCCGGAAATGAGGCGCGGGCAGCCAATGGCCGCCATCGCATCCAGGACCTCGTTCTGCTGATCGCCCAGCGGCAGCGCGGTGTGCGCGCTCGGTACGACCAGGCCCAGCTCCTTGTAGAGCTTGCCCGCCGCTTCCGCCGTCGAACCGGGGAAGCCGGCCGGCTCCACCCCCACGTACCCCATCGCCGCCACCTTGCGGACGACGGCCTCATACCCCTCAGCCTGCGCGTACTCGCGCACTGAATACAGTTGCAATCCAATGGGTGCTGCCATAATCTCTCCTCAAATTAGGGATTGGGGATTGGGGATTGGGGATTGGGGGTGAAGAGACGTAATTCGTAATTCGTTCTCCTTTACTCCCTACTCCCTACTCCCTACTCCCCTAAAGAACGATTTCCCGCCCCTCTGCCGCCGAGCGATAGCAGGCGTCAATGATGCGGGCGCGGGCCAGGCCCTCTTGCCCCACGCAGCCCTGCCAATCGCCGCCGCGAAGCATCGCCACGAAGTCCCGCAGGATCGCCAGGTGGCCTTCGCCTTTGCCGGGATACGGGTGGATGTCCACCGGCGTCCCCGCCACGTCCACAAAGACGGTGAGCGTGTTGTCGGGCACGTAGTTGACGACCTTGATCTCCGCCCCGCCCTCCGTGCCGTAGAGCGTCACGCCGTATTCGTCGTTGTTGGCGCGGTAGGTGGCCCAACTGGTCTCCAGCAGCAGCGAGGCGTGATTCTCCATGCGGATGAACGCGCTCGCCAGGTCTTCGACCTCGTAGCCCGCGCCGACCAACTGCTTCTGCATCCCGCCGCCGCCAATGCCGCGCGGGCCGAGCTCGGCATAGACCGCGCCGCTGACCGATTTGGCGCGCGGCTCGCCCATCAAGAAGAGCGCCATATCGAGCATGTGAACGCCCAGGTCAATCAGCGGGCCGCCGCCGGCCATATCCTTCTTCGTGAACCAACTTCCCATGCCGGGGATGCCGTTCCGCCGCAGCCACCAGGCTTTGGCATGATAGATGCGCCCCAACCGGCCCTCGTCAATCATCGCCTTGAGCGCGAGCACATCGCCGCGCTGCCGGTGGTTGAACGTGACCTGCAACGCGCGCCCGGTGCGCTGCGCCGTCGCCACCATCGTCTCCGCGTCGTCCAGCGTGCTGGCGAGCGGCTTCTCGCAGAGGACGTGCTTGCCGCTCTCCATCGCCGCAATCGCAATCGGCGCGTGCAGCGAGTTCGGCGTGCAGACGTTGACGATGTCCAGGTCGTCGCGGGCGACCAACGGCTCGTAGGTTTCGTAGAGGTAGGGGATACCGTTGGCCTCGCCAAATTCCTTCAGCCGGTCAGGATTCATATCCGCCAGCGCCACAATCTCGACGCCGGGAATCTGTTGGTACGCGCGCAAGTGATGCCGCCCAATCCCCAGGCCGACAATCCCCACGCGCAATGTGTCTTGAGTCGTTGTCATAATGTTAATCTCCCCTTCAACAAAATTCGGAGGACGTATTCCGTAGTGCGTATTCCGTAAAACATACGCACTACGCACTACGGAATACGCCTGACTTCCACCCTGCCGGAATTACTCGATGACGATCTTCTCCAGCGGCTCCGGGTGATGCGGCGCCTGCGCCATGTCGCGGAAATTGACGACGTTGACCGGCGCGCACCAGCGGACGGCGTTGGTGATGACCTGCTGCACTTCCTTCTGGTAATAGATGGGGAACGTCTCGTGGCCCGGCTGGAAGTAGAAGATTTTGCCACGCCCGCGATGCCAGCAGCACCCGCTGCGGAAGACCTCGCCGCCCTGGAACCAACTGAGGAAGACCAGTTCGTCCGGCTGCGGGATGTCGAAAAACTCGCCGTACATCTCCGTGTGCGGAATCTCGAAGTATTCGCCCAATCCCTCGACGATGGGATGGCCCGGCGACACCACCCACAGGCGGTGGCGCTCCCCCATCTCGCGCCACTTGAGCGAGCAGTTAGTGCCCATCATGCGGCGGAAAATCTTGGAGAAATGGCCGGAGTGCAGCACAATCAACCCCATCCCGTTGAGGACGCGCTGCTGCACCTTGTCCACGATCTCATCCTTGACCTCGTGGTGCGCCATGTGGCCCCACCAGAGAAGGACGTCGGTGTTAGCCAGCACCGCGTCGGTCAGTCCGTGCTCCGGCTCATCGAGCGTGGCCGTGCCGACCTCGTACCCGGCTGCCTGCAAAAACTTGGCAATGACAACATGCATCCCATCGGGATAGACTTCCTGGACGGTCTTGTGGCTCTTTTCGTGCCGAAATTCGTTCCAAACGGTGACTTTGATACCCATAGCAAACTCCTTTGTGTGGTGAAATTAGCGTGTCGGCCTTGCGCAGTTTTCATGTAGAACTTACACAAGGGGTCTCTTTTTTCACCGTAGAGGCCGCTGAGGACGCCGAGACATGATAAAGTCGCTGCGATCTCTGCGTGCTCTGCGGTAAAAGTCCAGCCGGTTGCGTAAGTTCTGTCATAAAAGCGGCGTTTCTCACTATAGCACAGTTTGAGGCCCTGGTATAGGCCATTCTTACTTCATCCCTCAGTAAAACGTCAATTCTATCCTCGCAGTAAACCGGCAAAATGATGATAAAATGAAACCATAGTCATGAGCACCGAAGACGGAAATTTTACGACCGGTGCCATAGGGAGAAATTTATCAGCAGATTAAGCAAATTGAGCAGATTTTTTCTTTCAATCCGCTCAATCTGCTCAATCTGCTGACAGAAAATAAGCTATTCAGTCATGCTATGGCACAGGTTGAAATTTTGTAAGCAGATGGAGCGGCGGATTCAACGGATTGAACCGGATTCTCGATCCTACCATTCCGTAAATCCTGCTATTTTCTGAGGCACCTATGAACTACGCACAAGGACGCTAACACAATGGAACCAGTCCCTATCCCCAACGCTTACTGGGTGAAGCCGGGCTTGCTGCTGGCCGGCCCGTACCCCGACATGTGCGCGGATTCTGAAGGAATGAACGCATTGGAACGCCTGCTCGCCGCCGGCATCCGCTGCTTTGTGGACTTGACTGCCGCCGGAGACGCGCGCCCGTATGCCCGCCGCCTGCCGCCCTCGGTGGGCTACCTCCATCTGCCCATTCCCGACTTCGGCACGCCGGCGCCGGTGGAGATGATGGAAATTCTCGACGCGCTAGATCACGCCATCCAAACGCAGCCGCCGGTGTACGTCCACTGCCTGGCGGGCCTGGGACGCACCGGTATGGTGGTCGGCTGCTACCTCGCCCGTCATGGGATAAGTGGGACGCGCGCGCTGGCGCGCTTGCAGCGTCTACGCCGCCACACCCCCAAGGCTTGCTTCCCTTCCCCCGAAACGGCAGACCAAACGGCGCTGGTGCAGGAGTGGCGGGTAGGAGAATAAGCCACTTAGCGTCTTTGCGCCTTTGCGTGAGATAGGTTTTATGATCTACACCGTTCCCAACGACTTCCGCCACGCCAGAATATCGCGGAACGTCTCGGCCAGCGGGCGCGGCGCGTAACCCAACTCTTCCCGCGCCTTGGCGTGGCTGAAGTTGCAGTTGTCCTGTACAGTGCGCAACGAGTAGCGCGTAAACTTCGGGATGCTGTGCGTCACCCGGTAAAACGATTCTGTAAAGGTGGCGAAGCCTTCCGCCAGCCACATCGGCACCGTGATGTGTGGGCTGTGGATACCGACAAACTCCTGCACCATCTGCTTGATCTGCGGAACTTCAATGCGGTTGCCGGAAAGGATGTAGACCTCGCCGGTGCGCCCCTTGGCGGCGGCCAACATCAGCCCTTGCGCCACATCGCGCACATCCACGAAGTCATACGCGCCCTTCACCAGCAGGTGCAGCTTCTTCTTGGCGAAGTTCAGGATCACATTGCCCATTTCCGACCCCAGGTAGTCGTGTGGGCCGATGATGCCGGTAGGACAGGCGACCACCGCGTCCAACCCCTCCTCCACCACCTCCAACAGCGCCCGCGTGCCGTCGGCCTTCGTCTCGTCGTAGACGCCCACCGGATGCTCGTCCACAAACGGCACGCACTCGTCAATCGTCACGCCGTGCGGTACGCGCTCGAAGGCGTGAATCGAGCTGACATGCACCATCCGCCGCACCCCGGCCCGCAGGGCAGCCTGCGCCGTGTTGCGCACTCCCTCCACGTTGACCTTGCGCATCAACGCCTCCGCGCCCGGCACGATGGAGATGACGCCGGCCAGATGATAGACGGTATCGGCGCCCGCCAGCGCGCGCTCCAGCGAGGCCGGATCCAACACGTTGCCCGTCACCCGCTCCACGTCCAGCCCCGCCAACGAGCGGCAATCGTCGTTGGGCAGCACCACTGCCCGCACCCGCTCGCCCGCCGCCGTCAACTCCCGAATCAACACATTCCCCACATGACCCGTCGCTCCCGTTACCACAATCATGCTAACCTCCACATTAACCCGTTAAATAGAATGACTTGCGCAAGAACGATTCTCTTGCGCCGCAGAGCACGCTGAGGCCGCTGAGACCCTATAAAAATCTCCGCGTGCTTTGCGTACTCTGCGGTAAATTTCACTGGTTGGCGTACCTGGCCCTTTGGCGATCAGGCGCGCGGTAATGTAAAATAGAAAATGCTCCCCCGCCCCAGTTCGCTTACCACCCCCACTTCGCCATCCAGACGTTCAATGATGCGCCGCACGATGGACAACCCCAGACCGTGCCCCTTGATGCGCGCCTGATCCAGTCGCACAAAAGGCGTAAAGAGCCGCACTTGTTCCGCCGGCGTCAGTCCCGCGCCATTATCCTTTACCCAGAAACAAATTTTGGATGCTGGATTTGGGATTTGGGATTTGGGGTTGAAGCAAACCTCCCCCAAAATCGCCGCTTCCTCCTCCAAGAGGGTATAGCCCAGTTCCACATGGGGCGGGATACCTTCATCGGGGTGACCGCCATACTTAAGAGCATTGCTGATATAGTTAGCCCAGACTTCTTCGATCCAGGGCGCCAGTCCCAAAGCTGTGGGCCAGGTTTCCGGGAGCGACAAGGTCGCTTGCTGCTGCTCAATCTCGTGAGACAAGCGTTCCAAGGCGCTGGCCACAACCTCAGCCATAGCCATCGGCTGCGGCTGCACATCCATCCTGCGGGCGCTCGCCAACAGCAGCAAGTTGTTGATGATGGTGTGCATCTTCTGCACCCCCCGCATAATCGAATCCGTATAAAAGCGTATATCGGTCGCGGATAGAATGTCGGCATCCACGGACAGCAGTTCGGTATAGCCGGAGATCAGTCCTAGAGGGTTTTTCAAATCGTGCGCGACGGTATGCGCAAAAGCATCCAATTCCTCGTTGCGCACGCGGAGTTCTTCATTCATCTGCGCCAGTTCGGAGACCTGGGAGGCCAGGCGGTCGTTCGCTGCTTCTACCTGGCGTTGCAAGGTTTGCAGCGCCAGATGCGTTTCTACTCGCGCCAGCACTTCTTGCAACTTAAACGGCTTGGTGATGTAATCCACGCCCCCGGCATTGAACCCTTTGAGCTTATCCGGGGCTTCCGTCAGGGCGCTGAGGAAAATTACGGGGATACGGGCCGTGCGCGCATCTGCCTTTAGGCGCTGGCAGAGAGTGTACCCATCCATCTCCGGCATCATCACATCCAGCAAAATCAAGTCTGGCTGCCAACGCTGCGCCACCTGAAGCGCCTTGGCCCCGGTGAGCACCGTCTGCACCTCATAGGTATGCCCCCACAGCATCTTCTCCAGCAAACGCAAATTGCGCGGCTGATCGTCCACAATGAGGATACGCTGTGTTAACTTCACGTCCTGAGCATCGTCCATAGCCATCCCCCGCCTGCCAGCCGTCTATGAGACAACCTGAAGCTTCTTCAGTATATAGTTGCTCTAAGGCAAGTCAACCGCTTTCACTTTAAGAAATTGATGCTACACTATCAGCAATCCTGCAAAGGATATGGCTTCTATGGAAAAGCAAACTCGTTTCTGGCCCAAATGGCAGCACAACCTCCGACAGGACTTGCGCGTATTTCGCCGTCTGTTTCCATGGCGCACCGGTATCTTGTTGGTCGCGGGCATTGCGCTGCTGGCCGCCGTTTATGCGCAGGCGCACAATCGTCTGGAAGGCCCGTTAAGCTATGTCAAGGCCATCTATGCAATTCTGAATATGATGGCCTTCCAGGTTTCGTTTGCCGATATGCCGGTTAACCCGGGTCTGGACATCTTCTTTGTCGTGACGCCGCTGTTAGGGCTGCCCTTGCTCCTGGTCTTTGGCGCGAATATGCTTAACGTGGTGCGCATCTTCTTCGTGCGGGCAGAACGGGGGCAACTCTGGCAAATGGCGCTGGCCGATACCGTCGCCCGCCCCATCGTCATCTGCGGCCTGGGCCGCGTGGGATATCGCATTGCCACCCAATTGCTTGATGTGCAGCGCCCGTTGATCGGCATTGATGCGGCGCCCTCCCACCTCGTGGAGGCGCTGATGGAACGCGGAATGCCCGTCATCTTAGGCGATGTGCGCAATGAGGAAACCCTGCATCGCGCCGGCGTGGATCGCGCGACTGACGTCCTGGTCTGCACACAAAACGATCTTGCCAACATCGAAGCCGCGTTCCACGTGCGCGAACACAATCCCGACGCCAACATTATTCTGCGCCTGTTTGAAGAGACACTCGCCGATGAAGTCAAGCAACACTTCGCCATCAAGGCCGTCATCAGCCGCTCGGCGCTCGCCGCGCAAGCGTTCGCCCACGCGGCGCTGGGACTGGAAATCCTGGAAATCTTCGATCACGCCGGCGTGGCGTATGCCCTGGCGAAAATCCCCTTGAACACCATGCCGCCGCTGGCAACTCATTCCGTGGCAAGCCTGGCCGCCCGCCATACCGTGACGGTGGTATGTCTCTACCGCGAAGGGCAAATGATCATCGAACCCGCGCCCCACATCCAGTTGCACACCGAGGATATTCTCTTCATCTTTACCAAGATGGAGAGTTTGCTGGCGCTTTCCCTTCAGGGCAGCCGGCACAGGGAATTGACGGCGCCCGCGATCATCGTATGTGGGCTAGGACACACCGGCTATCGGGTGGTGCAAGCGTTACAGACGCTGAAATGTCAGGTAGTGGCGCTAGATTTTGAAGCCAATCCGCTTTCCGAGCAGTTGAGGGAACAGGGAACCCCGGTTCTCTATGGCGACTTTCGCCAGGCAGCGGTATTGGAAGCGGCCGGCCTGCCCGCAGCCACCGCCATCGTCGCCTGTACTGAAGATGATATGGTGAATTTCGAGACCGGTTTGCGCGCCCGCGACCGGTCGCCCGGCATCCGGGTAGTCATGCGCATCTTTGAAGAAGCGTTAGGCCCACGCCTCCAACAAGCCTTTCACATTGACGCGATCTACAGCACCTCAGCCATTGCCGCCCCGGCCTTCGTCTCCGCCGCCCTCAACCTCCACGTGACACAACCGGTCCGGGTCGGCGATGCCGAACAGTTGATCGCCTGTGTGCATGTGGCCGAGGGCGGGCAGTTGTGCGGCGCGACCATCGCGCAACTCAACCAACGCCCAGGGCTGACGGTACTGCTCTACGCTTCCGATGACGCTATCACCATTCCCCCGCCCCCCGGACAGCAACTGGCTCCTGGCGACGCCATTCTCGTGCTGGCCGCCCATACCGCATTAAAAACTCTGAGTTTAAGCAATGAGGTTACCTGTGGCCGATGAAACACAATCCCTACCACCAGAAAATCTGACCGCCCCCCAAGATAAAACGGTATCTCCAAGCCACTCTATCGCAGCACTCCGCTTTTTGATCTGGATCGCATTCAGCACGCTGGTCTTTATGTCTGCTTACGAGTTGTTCAAAGGTTGGCTCTATCCCCACAATCTGCCCTGGCAACTGCGCCTCCTGACCGTTGCCTTCAGCGTGGGCTTCGCTACCCTGGGCGCCTACGTGATTCTCTACCGGATAGACCACTCTTACCGTCATATTGCGGCAGAGCTGTACCAAAAGGAACATGCCAGCCTGGTTTTGGAAAGCGCCCAGTTGGCGCTGGAACAAGAAGTCGCCGAGCGCACCGGCGAACTGGCCGACGCCAACCTGCGGCTGGAAAAGGAAATCTCGGAACGGCAGCAAGCCGAAGAGAACTTGCGCCGCGAGCGCGATTTTGCCGAGAGCCTCATTGCCACCGCACAGGTCATCATTCTGATCCTCGATCCCGAAGGGCGAATCCTCCGAGTCAATCCCTACTTTGAAACCATCTCCGGCTATGCCTTTGATGAAATCAAGCTCAAACACTGGGAAAGCACCTTCCTGCCGGAACGCGAGCGGGCGCGCATCCACGAAGTTTTTCAGAAAACATTGGCCGATCACCAAAGCAAGGGCATCGTCAACCCCATCCTCACCCAGTCTGGTCAGGAACGCAGCATAGAATGGTACAATTGCACCCTCTATGACACGGAAGGCGTGCTGCTTGGCGTGCTGGCCGTCGGCCACGACATTACCGAACAGCGAAAGGTGGAGGCCATCCTGCGCAAAGCGCACGACGAATCTGAACAACAAGTGCGCGAGCGCACCCGTGAATTGGAGCGGCGCGTCACCCAATTGGCGATCCTCAACGACGTCGGCAGCAAAATTGCCGCCATCCTCGACCTGGAACACGTCTTCAATCGCGTCACCACCCTCGTTCAAGAGAACTTCGGCTACCATCACGTGGGCCTGTTCACCCTGGATCACGCCTCAGACTCTCTGGTGATGCAGGCCAGGGCCGGCGCGTTCGACCCGCTTTTCCCGCCCCAACACATCCTCAAAGTGGGGCAAGGCATGGTCGGCTGGGTGGGAAAATATAGCAAAACCCGGCTGGCGAATGACGTGAGCGCCGAGCCACAGTACGTCAACCTCTACCCGGATGTGATCCCGACACAGTCTGAACTCAGTGTGCCGATCCGGCTGGCCGGGGAAATTGTCGGCGTCCTTGACATCCAAAGCCCGGAGCTGAATGCCTTCGACGACAGCGACGTCATGGTGATGGAGACTTTGGCCGACCAGGTTGCCGTTGCCATCGCCAACTCCCGCCTGTACCAGACGGTGCAGCACGAATTGAACGAACGGCGCCAGGCCGAAGCCGCCCTGCGCGAGTCCGAAGCCCGTTACCATACCGTCTCCGATCTGATCTCGGACGTGGCCTACGCCGCCACCGTCCACTCCAACGGAACGCTCAGCCCGGACTGGGTCGCCGGCTCCTTCACCAACGTGCCCGGGTTGGACTTCAGCGATCCTGAAAAACAACCGGCGTGGGAGGAGGTGATCCACCCGGACGACATGCAGACGCTTCAAGAAGCCTTCGAGACGCTGATGGCTTGCCAGCCTTATGAATGTGACCTCCGTTTGATCGATCAAAGTGGCAACATTCGCTGGCTGCACACGCGCAATCATCCGGTATGGGATGGCGACGAAAAGCGCGTGGTGCGCATCATCGGCGCCGCTCAGGACATCACCGAGCAGAAAAAGATGGAAAGGTTGATGTTGCGCGCCGAGCGCATGGCTGCCATGGGACACATTACCGGAACGCTGGCGCACGAGATCAAAAATCCTCTACAGGCCATCAACAGCAACCTGGAGTTGGTGCTGGACTTCCCCCTGGAACCAGACGAGCGCATCGAATCCCTGCAAGTTTGCCGGCGTGAAGTAGAACGGCTCACCGACATCACCCAAAGCGTCCTGAGCTTGGCGCACTTCGACAAGAGCCGTTACCGGGAAATCAACCTCGTCATCCTGGTAGAACAAACGCTGGAATTGTTGCGCAACTCCCTCAGCAAAGCCTCCGTGCAGGCCGCAACGCGCCTGGAAACGGAGTGGCCGGTCGTCCTCGGCGATGAAGACCAGATCCGTCAGGTCCTGCTCAACCTAGTCTTGAACGCCGTCGAAGCGATGCCCAACGGCGGCGACCTGGAAATCAGCGGGCGCACCATCGCCACCTCCCTGGTAGTGACCCTCACCAACAACGGCCCGCCCATCCCACAAGACATCATTGATCACATTTTTGAGCCGTTCTTCACCACCAAACCCGGCGGCGCCGGCCTGGGATTATACATCAGCCATCACATCATCCAACAACATGATGGCGATTTGAGCGTCAGGAATCTGGAGGATGACCAGGGCGTGTGCTTTACGCTCACCCTGCCTCTGGCAAAATCACTCACTCATCAGGAGATGCCCAAGCTATGAACGCCCCTGGCGCTACCCTGGCACGAATTCTCATTGTTGAAGATTCCCTGGGCGTCGCGCGCGCCCTCCACCGCGCCCTGGGACTCCATCAGGATGGCCTCTACCGGGTGGAAACCTGCGACTCCGGCGAGTCGGCGCTGGCCCGCCTGCACGAGCGTCATTTTGAACTGCTCATCTCCGACTACCGCCTGCCGGGGATCAACGGCCTGGAACTGCTCGAACGCGCCCGCCAGATTCATGCCGACCTCCGCACCATCCTCATCACCGCGTTTGGCTCCCCGGATGTGGAGGAACGCGCGCGCGAACTGGCGAACGCCTACATCCCCAAACCCTTCCGCCTCCAGGACATCCTGCGCGTCGTCGAGCGAATTCTGACCGAACCCAGCACCAAATCGCCTTCAGACACGCAGCCTGCCGACCGCAACCGGATGCCCCTCCCTAGCCCGGAAAAACGCAAATCGGCGCACCTGATCGTCCTGGCCAGCGACCTTGACGGCACGCTGGCGGAAGAAGGTAAAGTCTCCAACGAAACCTGGAAAGTGCTCAAGCAGGCCAAAATTGCCGGGATCACGGTCATCCTCGTGACGGGACGCACACTAGACAGCTTCGTGGCCGAAGGCCCGTTTGCCGAATTGTGCGAGGCCATTGTCGCCGAAAACGGCGCTATCGTCTACTTCCCCCGCCGCGAAACCATCACGCTGCCCTTCGGACACCTCGACCCGCGTGTCCTGCAACGGTTGGAGATCATGAACGTCCCCCTGGAACGCGGCATGGTCATCGCGGCAACAGTGGTGCCCCACGACGAGGCCATCCTCAAAGCCCTGCGCGACAGCAAAAGCAGCGCCAACGTGGAATACAACCGCGATTCCGTGATGCTGCTGCCGCCCGGTGCGACCAAAGGCACCGGCCTGCGCTACGCCTTGACCGAACTGGGCTACTCGCTGCACAACGTCGTGGCTTGCGGAGACGCGGAAAACGACCGCAGCCTGTTCGAGGCCGTGGAAATGGGCGTCGCCGTTGCCAACGCGCAGCCCACCCTCAAGGCGGTGGCCGACACGGTGCTCGACAAACCACGCGGCGAAGGCGTCCAGGCATTACTGCTGGATCTGCTCGATGGGCGCACGCCGTACCGGCAGCCCCGCCCCAATCGCCGCCTGCTGATGGGCCATCGCGCCAGCGGCGCCCCAGTCTACCTCGATCCGTTTGCCGTCGTCGAGAACAACATCGGTATCTTTGGCGCCAGCAACAGCGGCAAATCCTGGCTGGCGGGTCTGCTGGCCGAGGAGATGCTCAAGCAAGACTATCAAATGTGCATCATTGACCCGGAAGGCGACTATCGCGGGTTGGCGACCTCGCCGCACACGCTGTTGATGGGCGGACCGGAAATCCCGCTGCCCACCGTCGCCGACGTGATCAACTTCAACGAGTGGACGAACAACAGCCTGGTGCTGGACATTTCGATGTACGAGTGGGGCGAGCGGATGGCCTACATGCTGGAATTTTTGCGCGCGCTGCGCGGGCTGCGCAGCCGCCGGGGCCGCCCGCACTGCTTCCTGGTGGACGAAATCCAGCACTTCTGCCCGCCGGAGGGCGGCATTCTCACCGACATGTTCCTGGACGCGATGAAATGGGGTGGGTTCAGTGTCATCAGCTACCGGCCCAGCCAGATCGCGCCCGCCCTGTTGGACGCCATTGACCACTGGCTCATCACCCGTCTCTCGCTGCCGGAAGAAATCGAGACCGTGACGCCGCGCCTGAGCACATTCCCCGACGGCGAAGCGGCCCTGGAGCAACTCCCCAGCCTGGCGCGCGGGCAGGCGTACTTGTGTCCCAATCGCCTCCGCCCGTGGATGGCGGATGCCAACCTCGTCAAATTCCAGGTCGGCCCGCGCACGATCCCCCACATCCGCCACCTCCACAAATACCTGCGCGCGCCCCTGCCCGAAAACAAGCGGTTCTACTTCAACACGCCCGAAGGGGGGCACACCGGCAAAAGCGCCGCCAACCTGTGGGAATTCCGCGAGGCGCTGACCGATGTGCCGGCCCCCTCCGTGCGCCTGCACCTCCAACGCGGCGACTTTGAATCCTGGATCCGCGGCACCCTGCACGACGACGAACTCGCCCGCCGCCTCCACAAACTCACCGGCCACGACATGAGCGACGAAGCCCTGCGCCAAACCCTGCAAGAGATCATCGTGGACCGGTATGAGGAGTTGGAGACGCTGGCGTAAAACCGAGGGGGAGACAAGGAGAGGGGGAGAGGGGGAGAATCACTCGCAACTCCTAACTCCTAACCCGCAACTCCTCACTCCTCACTCGCAATTCGTAATTCGCAATTCGTAAGGAGGCTTTATGAAATCCTGGGGCATTCACACCACCGCCATCCACACCGGAACGGATTTAACGTCACGCGATGTGGCGCCGCCGCTGCATCTGGCGAACACGTATCTGTTTGAGAGCGCCGCCGAAGCCGCGCGCGCCTTCGAGACGGAGGAACTGCCGATTTACGCGCGTTGGGGCAATCCCACCCTGGCGCTGCTGGAACGCAAAGTCGCGGCGTTGGAGGGCGCGGAAGCCGCCGTGGCCGCTGCGTCGGGCATGGCGGCGGTGAGCGCGGCGGTGCTGGCCGCCGTGCAGGGCGGCGACCACGTCGTGGCGACGACGGGGCTGTACAGCGGCACGTATCATCTGCTGACGGCGGACTTGCCGCGCTACGGCGTCGAAACGACGCTGGCTCAGGCCGACGATCCGGCGGCGTTTGAGGTTGCGCTCCGCCCCAACACGCGCCTCATCTACCTGGAATCGCCGGGCAACCCCACCCTCTCCCTCAACGACCTCGCCGCCATCGTGCAGATCGCCAAGTCACGCGGCATCCTGACGATGATAGACAACACCTTCGCCACGCCGATCAACCAGCGACCCATTGAATGGGGCGTGGATGTCGTCGTCCATTCCGCCACCAAATTCCTCGGCGGGCACGGCGACGCCATCGGCGGGGCGGTGGCCGGCCCGGCAGATTTCATCGAGCGCGTGCTGAAAGGTTCAATCCGGCATTACGGCGGCTGTCTCAGCCCCTTCAACGCCTGGCTGATCGCGCGCGGCGTCGCCACGCTGCCGCTGCGAATGGCGCGGCACAACGCCAACGCCATCGCCATCGCCGAGTGGCTGGAAGCGCATCCGGCGGTCGCGTGGGTGCGGTATCCGTGGCTGCCCTCGCATCCGCAATATGCGCTGGCGCGGCAGCAGATGCCCGGCGGCGGGGGCGGCGTCGTCGTCTTTGAGCTGAAGGGCGGCCTGGCAGCCGGCGCGCGCCTGCAAGACCGCGTCCAGCTCTGCGCCCGCACCGTCAGCCTGGGGGACGTGCGCAGCCTCATCACCCACCCGGCGAGCACCACGCATCACAGCGTGGCGCGCGAGGCGCGGCTGGCGGCGGGGATTACGGATGGGTTGGTGCGCTTCGCGGTGGGGATTGAGGATGTGGAGGATATTGTGGCGGATTTGGAACAGGCGTTGGGGGAGTGAGGAACGATAGAGCGGGGATGGTTTTCTTAACAACAATTTAGATAGTGGGAGCATGGGGAGGGATGCATGGCCGATTTAATGGATGAAAAAGATGAGCTTCAGAAATCTGAACCTGGGCAATCAACCCGCCGTCGCGTTCTGTTGATAGGTATAGCTGTATGTGTTTCGTGGTATGTGTTGGCGTGGATCAGTAGTGCGCCTTCATATTACATCGCAAACGCAAATGCGGCATTTGAGATCGGCGGCGTTAAATACCAAACGCTCACTCATATCTTGCGCCTGGCGGGTGGGGTATTGCTAGTTGTTGCTCTGTGGCCCGGTATATTGCGCAAATACTATGAGTCGTATCGCGATTATCTGCGGGAGTTGGGCGTGTTTATGCCACAGGATCGTCAGATGTGGATTGTGTTGCTGGTTTTTGGCGTTGTTTTTGCCGGCCTTTTTGTTTACGATCTGGTACCGTCAGGATTTACGGGTATTGTGGAATTTCATAGGGGAAATCCTTTATGGTTTATTTTCCTCACCGCTTTTCAGGCTGCTATTGTGGAAGAATTGGTGTTTCGCGGCCTCGCCTTTGGTGTACTGCGAAAGCGTTTTCCCCTCTGGGTGGCAGTTCTATTGCCCGCGATTTTCTTTGGGTTTGCCCACATGTATTGGGGAATTGGCCGAGTTTTTGTAACTGCGTTGGTGGGAGCGTTGCTTGCTCTGCTCCGTTGGCGCACTGACAATATCTGGGGCCCAATTTTGGTGCATGGGTTCGTCAATGTGGGCTTCCCGATCCCGGTTTGGGGAGCCTGGCTGGCGGCAATGCTCACGGCCATTGTCTTGTTAGTGATTAGGCGACTTTCAAAGAGATTGGAGAATGGAACAGGCAGCTAATGGTTGAGCAGGGAGAACAGATGCCTAAGAAAGACCTCTTTACCAAAATTCTGGCGATTGCCGGGACAGTGTTGGTGTGGCTTCCCCTTCTGGCGCCTCTTTTATTTTTTGTAGGGCGGATCGTTGCCGGGCGCAGAGGGCTGATTGACTACCTGATGCCCGCCGAACTCTTCCCGGCGGTTTTACTCGGCGGCGGGGCGCTGCTGTGGGCGGCGCTGCGGGCGCGCTTACGGCAGAAGCTCATCGGCTGGAGCCTGGGCGTCGCGGTCGGCGCGCTGGTTGGCAGCCAGGCGTTGGCGGTAGTCACGGGGTTGGCCTCCGGCGCGCGGGAGCCGGTCGGCGTATGGTGGGCGCTTGTGCTGGCGCTGCTCGGCGTCTACACGCTGGCGGTGATTGTTATTGGGGTGGGAGGCGGGTTGCTGCTGCGCGAACTTTTGTACAGAGGTAAAGAATGACAGAAGAAACTCAAACTTATTCACTGATGTTGCATGTACGGCGTGTGACGTATGAAGATGCGTATGTGGCGGTGCCTGTTACCAGCGCTATTATGGTTGAGAAAGAAGGGGGTACTTTTGGAATTGATGTTGATGCTTTTATAGCTGAAGCTATCCACATTAGCAGTCATCCACAGGTCGAATGGAAGATGGAATCTGCGCATGTTGAACCGCATCCAATCCAGCAACCCTTGCCCGAAGATCGGCATAGTTTTGATGCTTTTTATGAAAACAGTGGGAATGTTTAGTGGAAAGGATTCAGAATGCCCCCCAATGATTCACATAACCTTAATCGCTTCATCGCCGCACAGGAAACCGTCTACCCCACCGCCCTCGCCGAGCTAAAAAACGGCCAGAAGCGCACGCACTGGATGTGGTTCATCTTCCCGCAGGCAGCGGGATTGGGGTTCAGTTCCACGTCGCAATACTACGCCATCCAAAGCCTCGAGGAAGCGCGACAATACCTGACCCATCCCGTCCTGGGAGTGCGGCTGCGGGAATGTGCAGAAGTTTTGCTGACCGTCGAAGGCCGTTCCGTCTCGCAAATCTTCGGCTATCCCGACGACCTGAAGTTGAAATCGTCTATGACGCTGTTTGCGCGCGCCGCCGATGATCCCCACTCCGTATTTGTCCGGGTGCTGGAGAAATATTTTCACGGGGAGCAAGACAGCAAAACGTTGGATATTCTGGTAAAATTCAGCACGTAAAAAAGGAGTCTCTTTTGACCTCAAACGACATCGTCGGACTCATTGCTTCTTACATCTACGCCTTCGGCCTGCTCTTCGTTGTCGAAGGCATCGGCAAGTGGCGCAAGTGGCCGCAATTCCTCACCCGCAAGCTCATCCACATCGGCGCGGGGATGTGGATTTGGGGCATCCTGGCCCTATTCGACCATTGGACTTTCGGCGTGATCCCCTTTGCGACGTTCATCATCTTGAACTACGTTTTCTACCGCCAGCAGACGTTCAAGGCGATGGACGACGAAAAAGCCACCCCCGGCACGGTCTACTTCGCCATCTCCATCACCATCCTGTTCGCGCTGCTGTGGCGGACGGGCGGCGTGGCGGATCGCGTTCCCGTCGCTGCCGCCGCCGTGATGGCAATGACGTGGGGCGACGGAGTGGCGAGTATTGTCGGCAAGCGGTGGGGCAAGCATCCCTACACCGTCTTCGGGCACACGCGCACCTGGGAAGGCACGGCGGCGATGGCGATTTGCGCCTTTATCGGCATCGGCCTGACGCTGTGGTTGCTATCCGCCTCGGCGCTCAGCCCCAACAGTGCGCCGGTGAGCTTCGGTCGCGCCCTCAGCATGGCTGTGATCGGCACCATCGTCGCCACCGCTGCCGAAAGCGTCTCCCCCGCCGGGACGGACAACCTCAGCGTGCCGCTGTTGACGGGACTGGTATTATATTTTGTCGTATAAACACCAGAGGTATGGGTATGTCTAAATGGCTAGATTATTTTCAAGAGCGACCACTGCCGATTCAGCTTGGAGTCAGCTTTGTTGCCGTCGGGTTTATCGGCGCATTGGATTATTTCACCGGTACGGAGCTCTCCTTTTCTATCTTCTATTTGCTCCCGATCGCCTTCATAGCATGGTTTAGCGGATGGCGCGCTGGCGCGCTGACGGCGCTCTTTGGGGGACTCTTATGGCTTAGTGTGGACTTGCTCACGCATCCCCCCTATTCTCACCCCCTCATTCCATACTGGAACGCCCTGGTGCGTTTCGGTTTCTTTATCATCGTCGTCTATACCCTTGCCGCCTTGCACGCTGCCCGCACACAGCGGGAGGAGTTAACTCACTTTATCGTTCATGACTTGCGTTCCCCGCTGGCGAACATTATTACCGGCCTGCAAACCCTTCAAGAAATCTCCCAGGACACGCACGACGCCACTCAAGCCAATTTAGTGGAGATGGCCTCGGTAGCCGGTAACCGGATGTTGACCCTCATCAACTCATTACTTGATATTGCGCAACTGGAAGGGCGACAAATGCCTCTAAAGCTGGAGCAGATTGCTGTATCAGAACTGGTAGAATCGGCCACGGCTCAAGTGCGTATGTGGGCCGAGCGCAATCATATCACCTTGACCACACAACTGGCCTCCAATATCAGCACAGTTTACGGCGATGTAGAACTAACTCGCCGCGTCCTGATCAACCTGTTGAGCAACGCCATCAAATTTAGCCAGGCCAATACCACCATCACCATCCGCGTGGTTCCGGCCGAGAACGGGATGCTGGCGTTCAGTGTCAGCGATCAGGGCGTGGGAATTTCCAAAGAGTGGGCAGATAAGGTTTTTGACAAGTTTGTGCAAGTCAAGGCGCGCCGGGCGGGCACCACCGTCGGCACCGGCTTAGGTCTGGCTTTTTGCCGTCTGGCCGTCGAAGCACAACATGGCCGCATTTGGCTGGAAAGTGAAGTGGATGTCGGCACCACGGTCACATTTAAATTGCCCTCTCAGGCAACTTGAGCCATGACAAACACCCTTATCCAACTCGCCCTCGGTTTTATCATCAGCGCTGCCATCGGGATGCTGGCCTACCGCAAAGGCGCGCTCTCCAAAAGCGGCGTCGCCGGCGCGATGCTCACTGGCACGCTCATCTTTGGCTTTGGCGGCTGGACGTGGGGGCTGCTGCTCA